>JBDHSN010000079.1:0-13838 GCA_039808105.1 Rhodospirillales bacterium | reverse complement strand
GCGGCTTTCCGGCTGCTGCGCGACCGGGCGGGCCGCAGCTTCGATCCGCTGTGCGTCGAAGCGCTCGTCGGCAACGCCGACAAGGTGCCGGCGATCCAGTCGCGGTTCCGCTCCGAGGGCGGCTTCCACGAAGGCTATACGGACGACCTCTGAGCCGCCGCCACGCCGGTGTGCCATGCCGCTGCGCCAGCGGTGGCAGATGTGCCTCGCGGCGTGTCGTCCGCGGGCCCGGCGCCGCTGGATCGTGCGGGCTCCGCCGGTTATGCTGCGAGGCTTCTCGCGCGGGATTGGCACTCACCCCGACGCGGGGGCCGCCGGCGTAGCTCAGCAGGTAGAGCAACCGCCTTGTAAGCGGTAGGTCGCGGGTTCGATTCCTGCCGCCGGCACCAATAAATCAATAGCGACCTCAGCTCAACGGACGTCGGAAGCCCGCCCAGCGATCGGGTAGCCGCCGGCATGACGATGACGATCGCCTTCGAGGGGGCGCCGAGCAGGTTGACGAGCGCGCGGCCGGGCGAAGCCGTGCGTTTGAACCGCCACTTGCCTATCGTGATAAACCATTCAAGATAGGCAACACAGCTTGCCGATCTTCTCCGATAGAGGAACTGCGTTGTCTATCTAAAATCGTTAAAAACGGTAGACAACGGCGTTTGCCTATCGCAGGCTATCGGCGAACGGCGTTGTGCCTCCTATCGCCGCCAGAGTGAGACTCAATGAGCGAGAACGTCTCCCCAGCAGGGTTCGATCTGAACGGCGCGGTTGATTATCATTATGGAAAATTTCCGCCAAAAATTGGTGATTACTCCAGGTTGATAAAACCTCTCTCGCGAGCATCAGCCGCATTGGCCCGCTATGACCAGATGCTGAAGGGCCTCCATAACAGCGACATCCTGTTGGCACCGCTACGTAGCCAGGAAGCCGTTGTCTCGTCACGAATGGAAGGAACGGTCACCACTCTCGATGAGGTGCTCAGGCTTGAGGCTGAGCAAGAGGAAGAGGGCGACGCCGCACGGCGCAATGCACGAAGTGAGGCTATCGAGGTCTACCTCTACGGCCGAGCGATCAAGATGGCGCAGGCGAGCATCAAAGACGGTGCTCCGATCTCTAGCTGGCTCATTCGGTCTTCGCATAAGATGCTCCTCGGGTTTGGTCGAGGAGCTCATCTCTCGCCTGGGGAATTCAAGACAGAACAGAACTATTTAGCTGACAGAGCGAAGAAAAGGATACTATTTGTTCCAATCAGGCCAGAATTATTAAATTATGGTTTGGAAAATTTATTTGCGTTGATCAACAGCGATGAATGGGAAACCCTGATTAGGACAGCTATCGCCCACCTTGAATTTGAGGCTCTGCATCCGTTTAAGGATGGTAATGGTAGAATTGGACGTATGATTATTCCACTTATGCTTTGGAAAGCCGAAGTGATATCTGAGCCACATTTTTATATAAGTGAGTATTTCGAGAATCATAAAGACGAATATATAGATCGCATGCGCGACGTATCTTCATCTAACTCATGGGAGGAATGGATTCTTTTTTTTCTTTCTGCTATCGCGGAACAATCTAATATCAATCTTGAAATAGCACAAGAAATTAATTCACTATACAATGATATGAAAGAAAGATTTAGGACACTCCTATCATCTAGATGGACTATAACAGTTTTAGATTTTGTATTTACGAGACCAATATTTAGGAATAACGTATTTACAAACAAATCTGGCATACCTGCCCCGACAGCACATAAAATCGCAAAAACTCTATTAGACGCTGGCCTCCTTACAGCTGTTGCACCAGCTGCCGGAAGGCGATCTGCACTTTATGCTTTCGAGCCTCTACTTTCCATAGTGCGGCGGGACTAGCCTCCGCTTTCTCAAGATAGTTGTGTTCGACCAGCCACGACCGCCGGATGCGCTCGACGACGGAGAACACCGAGCGATCATCGTCTTTCGCAGCTCGCTCCAGCGCAACCTTCGGCTCTTCCGGAATAAGATTCTCATGCGTGTGAGAATACAAGCAGCCAAACCGGATCCTGGAACACCCAGCTCGGCCTGACCCGGAATAGGAGCGCCTATGTCCACCGCCAATTCTTTGGCGTACTAGCCGGCAGATTTTGCCGGGGGGCGGTACGGCCTGCCGCTTCGGCCACCGCCCCCTCCCGCAAATCCTCAGCGGAAACAACCCGTTGGGCGCGGCCATAAGCTGGCACGCGGCTGGCAGGAAGCCGGTCGCTATGACCTTTCGGAACGCCGCCCGCATGCGCTTGCTCCTCGCCCTGCTTGCCCTGCTGCTGCTGGTCCCGGCCGACGCCGCCGCGGCGCCGTCGCGCATCAAGGATCTCGTCGATGTCGAGGGCGTGCGCGAGAACCAGCTCGTCGGCTACGGCCTCGTCGTCGGCCTGAACGGCACCGGCGACAAACTGAAGGACGGCAGCTTCACCAAGCAGAGCCTGCAATCGATGCTCAACCGGCTCGGCGTCAAGCCGACCGACAAGGGCACCACCTCGAAGAACGTCGCCGCGGTGATGGTTACGGCGGCGCTGCCGCCGTTCGCCCGCCATGGCTCGCGTCTCGACGTCACCGTCGCGGCGCTGGGCGACGCGCAGAGCCTGCTCGGCGGCACCCTGCTGGTGACGCCGCTGCTCGGCGCCGACGGCGAGGTCTACGCGGTGGCGCAGGGCCAGGTCGGCGTCGCCGGCTTCGCCGCCAAGGGGCAGGCGGAGAGCGTCGTCAAGGGTGTCCCCACCAACGGCCGCATCCCCGCCGGGGCGATCATCGAGCGCGAGGTCGGCTACGAGATGGCGCGCATGGCGGCGCTGACGCTGACCCTGCGCAGCCCCGACTTCACCACGGCGCGGCGCATCGCCCAGGCGATCAACGGCTTTCTCGGCGAGGCGGCGGCGCGGCCGACCGACAACAGCACCGTCGCCGTCGAGGTGCCGGACGCCTACGACGGCAGCGTCGTCAACCTCGTCACCGACATCGAGCAGCTGCGCATCGAGCCCGACCAGCCGGCGCGGGTGCTGGTCGATGAGTCGTCCGGGATCATCGTCATGGGCGAGAACGTGCGCGTCTCCACCGTCGCGATCGCGCAAGGCAACCTGACCATCCGCATCACCGAGCAGCCGCAGGTCTCGCAGCCGCGGCCGTTCGGCGACGGCGCCACCGTCGTCGTGCCGCGCACCGATGTCACCGTGGACGAGCAGAGCGAGCGCAAGCTGGGCGTGGTGGCCGGCGGCGTCACCCTGCAGGAGCTGGTCAACGGCCTGAACGCGCTGGGAGTTGGCCCGCGCGACCTGATCTCGATCCTGCAGGCGGTCAAGGCGGCGGGCGCGCTGCAGGCCGCGCTGGAGATGATGTGAGGAGGCGGAAATGACCAGCATTTCCCTGCCGGCGGCGTCGGTCAAGGCCCCGGTCGCCGCGCCTGGCACGGCGGGCGGCGACGCCACCGCCCAGCGCAAGGCGCTGCAGCGGCAGGCGGTGGCATTCGAGGCCGTCTACCTCGGCGAGATGCTGAAGCCGATGTTCGACGGCCTGGAGACCGACGGCGCGTTCGGCGGCGGCTTCGGCGAGGACGTCTGGCGCTCGCTGCAGGTCCAGGAGTTCGGCAAGGCGCTTGCCGCCGGCGGTGGCGTCGGCCTCGCCGCTGCCGTGCACGACGAGCTGCTGGCGGCGCAGGAAGCCGGCGGGGGGAAGGCGCGATGACGCCCGATGTCCCCGCCGCCGGGCTCGAAGCGCTGATGGCGGCGATCGCCGCGCTCAGCACGCTGCTCGAACAGGAGAACGCGGCACTGGCGCGATCGGACAGCGATGCCCTGCGCCGGATCGCCGAAGACAAGCCGGGCGTTTGCCGGGCCTACGAAGACGCGGCCGCCGCCTCGTCCGCAAGCGCGGCGCTGCGGGAGCCGGCGCTGCGGACGCAGATACGGCGGGCGCTGGCACGGCTGGCCGAGGCCTCGGCGGTCAACCGCCGCCGGCTCGCCGCCACGCTGGCGGCCCACCACCGGCTGATGGAGCTGGTCGCCGAGGCGCTGCGCGCCCGCGAGCCCGGCACCGGCGCCTACGCCGCCGGCGGCTCGCTGCCACGCGCCCGCCGCGCGCTGCCGCCGCCGGCGTTCGGCTTCGACCGGGCGCTGTAGGCGCAGCGAAAGGGATGCCGCCGGGATGACGGCCGATCTGTTCCAGGCGCTGCGCACCGCCCACAGTGGCCTGCTCGCCAACCAGCAGGCGCTCGACGCCGTCGCTCGCAACGTCTCCAACGCCAGCACGCCCGGCTACTCGCGGCGCATCGTCAACCTCGAGCAGCGCACGCTGGCCGGCTTCGGCGCCGGCGTGCAGTTCGGCAGCCTCACCCGCAATCTCGACCAGGGGCTGCTCGCCAGCGCCCGCCTGGAAAGCGGCCGGCAGCAGGCGAGTGCCGCGGTGAGCGCCGTGCTGGCGCGGGTGCAGGACGTGTTCGGCCAGCCGGAGAGCGACACCTCGCTGGCGCACCGGCTGACCGCATTCCAGGGCGCCGCCGAAGCACTGGCCATAGCGCCGCAGGAGGCGCTCGGCCAACGGCAGCTCGTGCAGGCGGGGCAGGACGCGGCGGCCGCGCTGTGCGAGGCGAGCGCCACCGTCCAGAGCCTGCGGCGCGAAGCCGACGGCCAGATCGGCGAGTGCGTCGACGAGATCAACGGGCTGCTGCAGTCGATCGTCGATCTCAACAACGCCATCGTCCGCAACGGCTCGGTCGGACAAGACGTGGTCGATCTCGAGGACAGCCGCGACCAGAAACTGGACCGGCTGGCGGCGCTGATCGACATCCGCGTGGTCGAGCGCGGCAGCGGCGGCGAGGTCGTGGTGTTCACCGCCGCCGGACGGACGCTGATCGACGGGCCGGCCGCCAGGCTCACGCACACCGCGGCGGCGACGATCGATGCATCGATGGACCGCGCTTCCGGCACCCTCGATGGCATCTGGATCGGCGAGCGGGCACCGGGGAACGACCTCACCGGCGAGATCCGCAGCGGCGAGCTGGCCGGGCTGATCCAGGCACGCGACCAGACGCTGCCCGGCCTGCAGGCGAGCCTCGACGAACTCGCCATGCGCCTGCGCGATACTGTCAATGCCGTGCACAACCGCAGCACCGCCTTCCCCGGCCTCTCCTCGATGAGCGGCAGCCGCGGCTTCGCCGACCCGGCGGCGCAGACGATCACCTTCGACGGCAGCGACGATACCGCGCTGGTGCTGTTCGACGCCGAGGGCGCCGAGGTGGCGCAGACGACGGTGCGCACGCTGCTGGGCGGCAGCGCGACGACGAGCATCGCCGGGCTGGCCGCGGCGCTGAATGGCGCGCTGGGCGGAAGACTGTCCGCCAGCCTGAGCGACGGCCGGCTGGCGCTGGCGGTAACCACGCCCGGCCTGACGCTGGCGCTGCGCGACCAGGTCTCGGGTGCCCGCGGCGCCGCGGCGCAGGATGCCGGCCTCGCCTTCGATGCCGACGGCGATGGCACTGCCGAGCAGAGCGCCAGCGGCTTTTCCGCCTTCTTCGGCCTCAACGACTTCTTCGTTGATCGCAGCGGCGCGGCGGGGAGCCGCGCCGGCGTCTCGTCGAGCATCGCAGTGCGCGCCGACATCGCGGCTTTTCCTGAACGGATCGCGAGCGCGGCGGTGCGGTGGGATGCAAGCCGCGCTCCCGCCGGCGGCTACGCCCTCGCCAGCGGCGATGACACCGGCATCCAGCAGCTCACCGCGGCGCTGAGTTCGGCGAGCCCGATCGGCGCCGCCGGCCGGCTGCCGGCGACGACGGCGAGCCTCGCCGGGTATGCGGCGACGATGATCGGCGACGCCTCGGTCCAGGCCGACGCCGCCAGCGCCGAGGCAGCCGCGCGCGGCGAGATGGCCGGCGCCCTGAAAAGCAAGTCGGACGCGGTCCGCGGCGTCAACCTCGACGAGGAGCTGAGCAGCCTGATGCTCTACGAGCAAGCGTACACCGCCTCGGCCCGGGTGGTGAAGGCGGTGCAGGACATGTTCACCGCGCTGGAACAGGCGCTGGCCTAGCCGCCGACACAGGGGACGGACACGATGAGCCGGATCACCACCCTCACCAGCAGCGACCAGATGACGGCGATCCTCGCCCGGACGCAACGCAAGGTGGAGGACCTGCAGACCCAGGTGGCGACCGGCAAGCGTGCCCAGAGCTACGCCGGCATCGCCGCTGATACCCGCCGGCTGCTCGGCCTGGAGGCGCAGCGCGCCCTGCTCGACCGGTTCGAGCGCAACAACGCGCTGGTGACGGCGCGCATCGATGCGGCGGCGGTGGCGGTGGACGGCATCGGCGAGACCGTCCGCGACTTCCGCAGCACCCTGCTGCTGGAGGTGCCGAGCACCGCGGCGCTGACCCCGGCGAAGGCGGGCGAGCTGCAGCAGGCGGCTTTCCGGGCGATGCAGGGGATGCAGCAGTATCTCAATGCCGACGTCGATGGCCGCGCGCTGTTCGCCGGCAGCAAGGTGCGCCAGCAGCCGGTGGACATCGGTGCCGCCTCGCTCGCCGAATTCCAGGCCCGCTGGAACGGCAGCTCGGTCGTCTACCCGCCGACCCGCGAGGCCCAGGTCGGCGCCAGCGGTACGCTCAGCCATGCGCAGACCGGCGATCTCGCCCTCACGCAAAGCACCGCCAGCGGGCCGTTCGATACCATCACCGCCGCCAATGCCGGCGCCTTCGCCGCCCTTCAGCCGGGAGCGACGATCACCGTCGCCGGCAGCACCACCAGCAACGACGGCACCTATACGGTCGTCAGCAGCGACGGCGACCGGACGATCACCATCGCCGGCACGATGACCTTCTCCGGCTCGGACGCCGCCATCAGCGTCGCCGCCGCGCTGGCCGACCCGGCCGGCGCCGTCGATACCGGCGCCAGCATCAGCATCGGCACCTGGTACCGCGGCGATACCGCCACCCAGACCGTCCGGCTGGACCAGCAGCGCTCGTTCACCCTCGACCTCGACGGTATCGATCCGGCGTTCGAGAAGGCATTCCGCGCCCTCGGCCTCATCGCCCAGGGAGCGGCCGGCACGGCCGGCGGTCTGGACGCGCATCCGGAGCGCATCGATCAGGCGCTGGCGCTGCTCGACGACGCCCTGGGCAACCGGCCCGCCACCGGCGATCCCGGTCCGTTCGGCAGCGAAGAGCCGGGCTCGCTGAAGGACGTCGAAAGCCTGCTCGGCTTCCAGCAGGTCATGCTCGACGACAGCAGGACTTTGCAGGCGAAGCTGGCGGCGAGCCTGGATGAGCGCATCGCCGGCATCGAGAATGCCGATCCGACGCAGGCCATCGCCCGCCTGCTCGACGCCACCCAGTCGCTGCAAGCCTCCTACCAGGCGATCGCCACCGTCCGCCCACTCAACCTCGCGCAGTTCCTGTGAGGACAAGGGGGGCGCAGCGAGGGCTGTCTTACCTGCGGGAGTAGCGAGGCGTGCAGTAGAGAGAACGAATATTTTAAAAGACTTATTCCCCTTCAGTCAGTCACTCACCATGGTGCGATTGAGGCGGGCCGGCAACCCCAGATTTTGTGTTTATTTTATACCGGAATACTCTGCTATCTAGTTTTGCTTCCGCCAGCTATCATTGATGAGTGTAGGTAGGTTCTCTACCTCCCACGCCACGAGACCCGTCAGCAGAGGGGGGGGATGCTGTCATTATGACAACGAAACGCGGCTTCCGGCTCGGCGTACACAGCTTGATTGTTGGCATCGTCTATCTCAGCCTCAGCACCTCGGCAATGGCGTGGAACGAGCCGCTATGGATACGCCAATTTGGCACGAAGGGCGTGGACATATTGAACTTCGGTAGAGGTATGGCGATAGATGGTGCCCGGAGTATCTATTTGACTGGCTGGGGAGATGGGCCATCATGGATTGTGAAGTACAATGATGCTGGCCGTCTCCTGTGGAAACAACAAACGGAAAATAATGTAGTTGTTTCAGGAGTTACGGTTGATGTTGCCAGGAGTGTTTATGTAACTGGACAGCACATAGATGTCCTGGGATTTGTCGGGTGGGTTGCAAAATATGACGCCAACGGCATGCTGTTGTGGGAACATACAATCGGGACTGACGTTCGCTCTATTTCAAATATTGCAACAGATCCCAATGGTAATATCTATGTAACCGGGACAACTATAGATTCAATCGCTTGTCTTGCAAAATATACTACCGATGGTATTCTGATTTGGAAGCAGTTAATTGGAAATAACGCTAACGTTAGTCCGTATGGTATCACGACCGATAGCGAGGGGAGCGTCTATCTGGTCGGATCGACTGAGGGGGCATTTAGTGGCGCTAATCGGGGTTACACCGATGCCTGGGTTGCGAAATATGACAGCGACGGCCATCCGCGATGGAAGCGGCAATTTGGCACGGATGAAGAGGATGCCGCTACCTTCGTTGCGACCAGTGCAACGTCATGCGTGTACATTTTTGGCGTGTCTGCATCAGTTGAAGATCCCCCAACTTATACGTATTGGTTGACCAAATACGATGGAGCTGGTCGGATGCAATGGAAACGGCAAGTTCACCCATCAGACCAACCTATCGGTGTGGACATAGATGCCATCGGTAATATTTACCTAGCTGGTGGTAACACAAATCAAGACGCTTGGCTTGCAAAATTTAACGTCGCCGGGCGTGAGCAGTGGAAGCGACAACTTGGAACCGATGCCGACGATTATGCAGCGGCTGTAGTGCTTGATACCAAGGGAAATGTCTATGTGGGCGGGGAAACGGCCGGAACCCTGGGCGGACCCAGTCACGGAAGCTACGACGTCTGGGTGGCGAAGTATTCCGCTCGCCCCTGAGAGTCCTTTCTGATTTGGGTCGGGCGGTCAGTCTGCTCAGAGACCGCGTCGTTCGCCGCAGATGTTCCTCGCTTACGGCAGCGGCTGCCGGCACAGCTCGCGGATGCGGACGAAGTAGTCGGCCAGCGCTTCGCGGGCGAAGCGGCTGCCGATGGGGCGGGCGATGACGCCGAGCGGGCCGGCGACGCGGTCGGTCAGCGTGCTGTTGACGGCCAGCATCAACGCCCCGTCGCCGTCGGCAACGACCGCGCCGAGCTGTTGCAGAACGTCGTAGGAGTGCCCGACGTAGTATTCGCGCAAGGCAAACAGCACGGCATCGGCTTCCGTCTCTGCGACCGCGACGTGGGACAGAACGAACGCGATCCGGTCGTTGACGACGGTCTTCTTCCAGTAGAACCGGCTCTCCAGCGCCGGCGGCTGCGCCGCCGGGTAGCTGTCGAGGGCGCGCGCCAGCGGCTGCAGCAACGCCGGCAGGCGGGCGGCAACTTCGATCCGCTGCAGGCCGTCGGCCGGCGACGTGGCGGTATCACCGCGATCGTAATCGGCAAGGCCGGCGGCGCCGCGGTTGCGGTAGGACCGCCAGCGTCCGATCAGCACCTCGCGATAGGCGGCGGACGCGCGGGCGGCGGCGTCGCCCGACTGCGGCGACCGGCCGTCCAGCTGGACGCGGACCTTCGCGATCTCGGCGGCGGAGAGATTGAAGGTATCGCCTGGCGCCACCTGGAACAGCCGGACGATCTCTCCTTTCTCCTCCTCGCTGAAGCCGGCCGCCGACCAGCCGTCGTCGCCCGCATCGGCCGCGACGGCGCGCTGGGTGATGACCGCGGCATCGGCGCGGACGATGAGGCCGCGGCGCAGCTGGTGCGCCACCTCCGCCGGCGGAACGGGCAGGCGCATGGCGGCAACGCCGGCCAGCTCGTCGTCGGCGCCGGCGGCTCTCTCAAGGGCGACCACCTCGCCATCCATCACCGCGCGCCGCTTGCCCGAAGAAAAGCCGAGGTCGTCGAGCAGCCCGGCCTCCCCGGCCCCCGCCGCTGCGGCGAGCCACGGCATCAGCCCGGCGCCGAGCGCGCCGATCAGGAACGTCTTGCGAGACAAGCTGACTGGCAAGATCGGAATTTCCTATCGCTGCAATGTTACGGCGCCTCGCGCGGCCACCAACCAACGGGCTGCAATCGTACCTTCAGCGGCCGGCATTCTCGACCTCGGCAGCGGCGGCGCCCATCTACATACAGATAATGGCTCGCGCGCGGAGATGGGACCAGCCGCAGAAACGGGATCGTCCGGGCAGAGCATCCGGGAAGGAGACGCAAGATGACAGTGAAGACCGAGGAACCGGCGGTTTCGACAGCGGGCGTGACGGTGAGGGGGACCGTGCGCCCGGAGTGGTCCAAGGTCCTCAGCGCCGAGGCGCTCGCCTTCATCGCCCGGCTGGAGCGCCACTTCGGTGCGCGGCGGCGCCAGCTGCTGGTCGCGCGCGAGGAACGCCAGGGGCGCCTCGACCGCGGCGAACTGCCCGGCTTTCTGCCGGAAACGGAAAGCATCCGCCGCGGTGCCTGGCGGGTGCCGCCGCCAGCCGCCGACCTGACCGACCGGCGCGTCGAGATCACCGGGCCGGTCGATCGCAAGATGGTGATCAACGCGCTGAACTCCGGCGCCAACGTCTTCATGGCGGATTTCGAGGACTCGCTGACGCCGACGTGGGCGAACCTGCTCGACGGCCAGATCAACCTCAGCGACGCAATTGCCGGCACCATTACCCACAGCGAAGGCGGCAAGTCGTACAAGCTCGCGGACAAGACCGCGACGCTCGTCGTTCGCCCGCGCGGCTGGCATCTGGAAGAGGCGCACGTTCACATCGACGGCACGCCGATGTCGGGCTCGCTGTTCGATTTCGGCCTCTACTTTTTCCATAACGCCCGCGCCCTGCTGGCCAAGGGCTCCGGTCCCTATTTCTACCTGCCGAAGATGGAAAGCCATCTGGAGGCGAAGCTGTGGGCCGACGTGTTCACGGAGGCGGAGCAGACCCTCGGCATCCCGCACGGCTCGATTCGGGCGACGGTGCTGATCGAAACGATCCTTGCGGCGTTCGAGATGGAGGAGATCCTCTACCAGCTGCGCGACTACGCCGCCGGGCTCAACTGCGGCCGCTGGGACTACATCTTCAGCTTCATCAAGAAGTTCCGCAACCGCCCGGACTTCGTGCTGCCGGACCGCAGCGCGGTCACCATGACCGTGCCGTTCATGCGCGCCTACAGCCTGCAGCTCATCAAGACCTGCCACAAGCGCGGCGCCTTCGCCATGGGCGGCATGGCCGCTTTCATCCCGATCAAGGGCGATGCCGTCGCCAACGAGACCGCCCTGGCGCAGGTGCGCGCCGACAAGATCCGCGAGGCGACCGACGGCCACGACGGCACCTGGGTGGCGCATCCCGGTCTGATCCCCGTCGCCAAGGCGGTGTTCGACGAGTACATGCCGCAGGCCAACCAGCTCAACCGGATGCGCGAGGACGTCAATGTCAGCGCCGCCGGCCTCGTCGCCGTTCCGGGCGGTGCGGTCACCGAGGAGGGCCTGCGCAACAACATCCGCGTCGGCATCCAGTACATCGAGGCGTGGCTGGGCGGGCTCGGCTGCGTGCCGCTGTACAACCTGATGGAGGACGCCGCCACCGCCGAGATCTGCCGCTCGCAGGTCTGGCAATGGCTCAAGCACAAGGCGAAGCTGGAGGACGGCCGGGCGATCGACGAGCGGCTGGTGCGGGCGCTGATCGATGCGGAGATGGCCAAGCTGAAGCAGGTTCTCGGCGCCGACCGCTACGACGGCGGCCACTTCGCCGAGGCCATCGCGGTCTTCCTGCAGGTCTCGCTGCCGCCGGACTTCATCGACTTCCTGACGCTGCCGGCCTACGCGCGGGTGACCACGGTGCCGAACCAGCACCGGCTGTCGCCGGAGGGCGGCTCCTGAGCTGACGGCTGGTTGGACTCCCGCGGCGACGCCCCTCGCACGCGTCGTCCGCATCTGTCCCCCGCCGCCCCGGAGAAGGCGGCGCGGCGGGGGAGGCGCGGGGGCGCAGACGGTGGCTGCCTCGTCAGGCGTGGACGAGGTAGCGGGCGGCGACGAGTTCGGCGTTGAGCAGCGTCAGAACGTTGCGCACCGTCTGCAGCGAGACCTCGCGGCGCGCCTCTTCGGTTACCCCGCCCACGTGCGGCGAGACGATGACATTGTCGAGCTGCCATAGCGGGTTGTCGGCGGCCGGCGGCTCCGGCGCGAAGGTATCGAGGCCGGCGCCGGCAATGGTCCTGGCAACGAGCGCCTTGGCCAGCGCCGGCTCGTCGATGATTTCGCCGCGCGCCGTGTTGATCAGCAGCGCCGAAGGCTTCATCAGGCCCAGTTCACGGGCGCCGATCAGGTTGCGGGTTTGCGCCGTCAGCGGGCAGTGCAGGCTGATGACGTCGCTCTCCACCAGCAGGCCGTCGAGGTCTGTGGCCCGCGCCAACTCGGGACCGAAGGCCTCGTCCGGGGCAAACGGATCGTACGCCTTGACCGACATGCCCATCGCCCGCGCCATGCCGGCAAGGCTGCGGCCGATCATGCCGAGGCCGACGAGACCCAGCTTGCGGCCGCGCAGCTCGTGCCCCTGATACGCCTTTTTCTCCCAGCCGCCGCCGCGGACGAAGGCGTCCTGGCGGCGCAGGTCCTTGATCAGCGCCAGCATCAGCGCCAGGGCATGCTCGGCGACCGAGTGGGCGTTGCAGCCGGTCGCCGCCAGCACCGGAATGCCGAGGCGCCCGGCGGCGGCAACGTCGATGTCGTTGGTGCCGGCGCCGTGCTTGGCGACCACCTTGAGATTGGGCGACGCGCGCAGGATGTCTTCGTCCACCCGGTCGACCAGGCGGACGATGACGGCGTCCGCCAGGTGCTGCGCCAGCAGCGCCAGCACCTCGTCCTTCTTCGGATAGGGGCCGGTCGCCAGCGAGATGACGCCGGCGGCGCGCAGCATCTCCTCTCCTTCCGGGGCGACGGGTCCGCCGAGGCTGATCACTGTATGGGCCATCTTTCTCTCCCGGTTATTGGCGGGCGCCTCAAGGGGGCGCCCGCTCTCGTCTGCACTGTCAGGGGCTGGGGGTGGTCGCTCAGGTGCGGATCGGCTCGACCTTGCCCAGCAGGAAGGCGTAGTTGATGATCCCGAGCAGGCCGATGGCGGCGGAGAACATCAGCGCGGCGCTGAACGAGCCGGTCGAGGCGACGATGAAGCCGGTGACGATCGGACCGACGACGCCGCCGAAGTTGGAGACCATGTTCTGCAGGCCGGCGACCTGGGAGGCCATGTTCTTCGGCGCGACGTCGCCCGGCATCGCCCACACCTGCGAGGCGGCGATGGTGGTGCCGGACTTGGCGATGCACAACAGCGCGACGGTGAAGACCACCGAGCTCGACAGCGGCGCGAGGCCGATGCACAGCGCCATGGTCAGGCCGGTGATCAGGAACAGCTTGCGGGTGGCGGTGAGCGACAGCCGGCCGCTGTGGGCGACGCGGTCGGACAGGAAGCCGGCGCCGATCTCCGCCAGCAGGCCGCACAGCAGCGGCAGCGAGGCGACGAAGCCCATCTTCAGCAGGCCCATGCCCTGCTCTTTGACCAGGTAGGTCGGCAGCCAGGTGATGAAGAAATACGAGATGTAGTTGATGGTGAAGAAGCCGAGGCACATCGCCCAGATGTTGCGATAGCGCAGCAGCTGGTACCACTTCAGCGGCATCTCGCTGTCGGTGCCGTGCCGGCGCACCTGGCCTTCGCGGATGTAGCGGACCTCGGCCGGGCTGATGTCCTTGTGCGTTTCCGGCGTCTCAGCGTACCAGAGCCACCACACCGCCGTCCAGATCAGGCCGATGGCACCGATGATGACGAAGGTCAGCCGCCAGTCGAAGACCGCGATCATCCAGACGATCAGCGGCATGGCGATGGCGCCGCCGAACTTGGAGGCGCTGTCGAACAGGCCGGAGACGG
>JBDHSN010000078.1:0-14009 GCA_039808105.1 Rhodospirillales bacterium | reverse complement strand
CGCCGCCGCGGCCGGCCGGCCGGGAGGCGGTGCGGCTGGTTGCCGAAGGGGCGCGCCGGCACCAGGCGGGTGAGCTGCGCAAGGCGGAAGCCTGCTACCGGCAGGCGCTTCGCCTCGATCCGAAACAGCCGGACGCCTTGCACCTCTCGGGACTGCTCGCCTACCAGTCCGGCGATGCGCAGGCCGGCCTCTTGCTGGTCGAGAAGGCGCTGGCGGCTGATCCGCAGCAGGCATCCTTTCACAACTCGCACGGCGTCGTCCTGCTGGCGCTGGACCGGCTGATCGACGCCGAGCAGGCCTTTCGCCGCGCGCTGGCCCGCGATCCGCTCTATCCGGAGGCGCTGAACAACCTCGGCAACGCCCTGCAGCGCCAGGACCGGCTGGACGAAGCGGTGGCTGCCTACGACCGGGCGGTGGCGGCGCAGCCCGCCTATGCCGACGCCTGGCGCAACCGCGGCCGCGCGCTGCATCTCGCCGGCCGGGCGGAAGACGCGGTGGCGAGCCTGCGCCGCGCGCTCCGGCTCCAGCCCGGTCACACCAAGACCCTGCGCTGGCTGGGCGATGCGCTCGGCGCCAGCGGCGAGCGCGAAGACGCCGAAGCCGCCTACCGGCAGGCGCTGGCCGGCGATGCCGGCGATGCCGAGGCGCACGCGGCGCTCGCCGCCCTGCTGGAGCGCAGCAACCGTCTCGACGCGGCGCTGGCCGCCGGCGAGGCGGCGCTGCGCAGCAATCCGCGGCTGCTGCGTGCCGCCGTCACCGCCGCCCGGGTGCACCGCCGCCAGGGTCGCACCGGCGAGGCGCTGGCGGTGCTCGATGCGGCCGAGGGGGATGGAGGAACAACGCCGACGGGGCCGCCCGACGAGCGGGCGCAGGCGGCGTTCGAGCGCGGCCAGATCCTCGACCGGGCCGGCGACTATGCCGGCGCCTACGCGGCGTTCGAACGCGGCAACCGGCTGCTGGCGGAAGCACCGGCCGCACGCCGCATCGACCGCAGCTTCTTCCCGCGGCTGATCGCGCGGCTGCGGGCGCGGTTCAGCGGCGACTGGGTCGCCGGCTGGCAGCCGGATTCCGCTGCCGCCGCGACACCGGCGCCGGTCTTTCTCATCGGCTTCCCGCGCTCCGGGACGACGCTGCTCGACCAGATCCTCGATGCCCACCCGGCGCTCTCGACCATGGAGGAGAAAGACGCTCTCGATCAGGTGCGCCGTGCCGTGGACCGGATGCCCGGCGGTTATCCCGACGCCCTCGCCGGGCTTGATGCCGCGGCGCTCGCCGATCTCCGCCGGCTCTACCGGGCAGAGGTGGCCGGCCACATGGGCGATCTCGGCGGCCGCATCCTCGTCGACAAGATGCCGCTGAACACCATCGATGCCGGGCTGATCCACCGGCTGTTCCCGCAGGCGCGCCTGTTGCTGGCGCTGCGCCACCCGTGCGACGTCGTCCTCAGCGGCTTCATGCAAGCGATGCAGCCGAACGCGGCGATGGTGCTGTTCGACAGCCTCGAATCGACCGCGCACTTCTACGCCCAGGTGATGGAGTTGTGGGCCTGGTACCGGACGGTGCTGCCACTCGCCGTGCTGCCGGTGCGCTACGAGGATCTGGTCGCCGACCTTGCCGGGGAGGCGCGCCGCATCCTCGATTTCCTCGGCCTGCCGTGGGATGACGCGGTGCTGGGCTATGCCGAGCACGCGAAGACGCGCGCCATCTCGACGCCCAGCTACCACCAGGTGGTGCAGCCGATCTACCGGCGCTCGGTCGATCGCTGGCGCAACTACGCCTTTGCTTTCGACGAGGTCTTGCCGCTGCTGCAGCCGTTCATCGCGGCGTTCGGCTACGCGGACGACGGGCAGGCGGGCGCCGGACGGCGCTGAGGCAGAAGTTGCTGTGCACTGCCAGCCCGAGCCGGGCTGTGTCAATGCTGGCGCCGTCGTCGCGCGACAATGCCGGTGCCCTCCGGCAGCTACAGCTTTCCGGCCTCCCTCAGCACGGCGGCGAGGGTCGAAAGCGCCATGACCAAGCTCTGCGGAGTATCCTGCAGCGGAACTGCGCCGAAGCTTGCGTACCAGGCAGCGGCCCGCCTGCTCTTGGCGTCGATGATCAACATGACCCCGCCGACTTCGGCCGCAACCCGCAGGCAGCGCAGGCCTGCCGCGAGAAGAAGCTGACCGCCGAGCCCCTGTCCCTGCACGCTTATGTGTGTGGCCAAGCGTGCAAGCCGGAACCCCGGCACGTCGTGCTGGGCGAGGCCGCGGCGCAGGATATCCGGTGTTCGTGCGTAAGTAAGTGACGCCGGCGCCAAGCTGTAAAAGCCGTGGATGGTTCGGCCATCCGCGTTGTTGACCGCAAGGAAGGTCTTTGACGCGCCGAGATCGTGACTTTGACGGGCATAGCGTTGCAGGAAGACGTTCAACTCGGCATCACCGCAGTCAAAGGCCTTGCGGTCGTGCTTCCTGGTGATCGCTTCCTCATGCCAGGCGGAAACCGTCATCAAAGCGAGTCGGGCAGAGCCCTCGCCGCCGCCCGCAGGTTCCCGTTCGGGTCCGGTGGCTTCTCCAGAAGCTCGAGCACGCGCAGGCTGTCCCGTTCCGACAGCTCGATATGCTCGGCTGCGGCGATGACGGCATCGGCCTCGCGCAGGGCTGTCCGCGTCACGAACTCGGTCAGATCGGTATGGCGCAGCGCCGCGGCGCGGACGAGGCGCGCCTTCACCTCCGGCTTGACCCGGAGGTTCATCCTTTCACTGTCGTCGACGGCGACTCTCGGCATTGCGGCCTCTGGTTCTGATGTGCATTCAAAGCGTACACAAGTTCAGTTGTCCGGTCAAACCGATATGTGCCTCGAAAGCGTACAGGGCCAGCGATGCTGGAAGGTGCGTCCGTGACGGCCAGGGTCGGTCCAACACGGCAGTCTAAGCCAGATCGCCGAGCGCGCCGATGGCGGCGAAACCGGCGGCGCCGCTGGCCAGCAGCCGCCGCGCGGTGACGGCATCGATGCCGCCCAGTGCGTACACCGGCAGCGGACTTGTCCGCGCCGCGCGGGAGAAACGCAGCGGCCCGAGGCTCGCCGCGCCGGGATGGCTGGCGGTGGGAAAGACCGGCGCCAGCAGCACCGCATCGACGCCGCGCGCCGCCGCCCGCCGGATCGCCGCTGGCGAATGGGCCGCGGCGGTGACGAGACAGTGCGGCCGGCGCCGCCGCCAGCCGTGGCGGACCATCGCCTCGGGCAGGTGCAGGCCATCGGCGATGGCTGCCAGCCGCTCGTCGGCGGCGACCAGCAGCCGTAGCCGTAATCGCCGGCACGGCCGCCGCAGGCGCTGAACGAGAAGACGCCGCCGCGCCGGATCAATCTCCCGGACGATGACGGCGCTGCCGCGCGGCAGGCGGCCGAGCACGGGCAGCGGGTCGGGCAACCGGCGGCGATCGGTCATCAGGATGAGCCGGGGCAGGAGAGCGGCGGTCGGTGGCCGTTTGAGACGCCGCGCCACCTCTGCTAGGCTTGCCGCGGTCCGGCTGGTCACGGTGAGGAGCGCTGGCGCAGGTGAACCCGATCGAAACCGCGGCAGCGGCGGCATCCGTCGACATTGCCGCCGGTCTTGCCGCCGTCGCCGCCGAGATCGGCGCCGCTGCCCGGACCGCCGGCCGGGGGCCCGACGAGGTCACTCTGGTCGCGGTCAGCAAGACGCAGCCGGCCGCCGTGGTGGCGCGGGCGCTGGCTGCCGGACAGCGGGTGTTCGGCGAGAACCGGGTGCAGGAGGCGGAAGGCAAGTGGCCGGCGCTGAAGAGCGCCTATCCCGACGCCGTTCTCCACCTGATCGGGCCGTTGCAGCGCAACAAGGTGCGCCGCGCCGTCCGCCTGTTCGACGTCATCGAGACCATCGACCGGGCCGAACTGGCGCGCGCGGTGGCGGAGGCCGGCCGCCAGGAGAGGATGACGCCCGCCGTCTTCGTCCAGGTCAATACCGGCGAGGAGCCGCAGAAAGCGGGGATCTTTCCCGAGGAGACCGACGTGCTGGTCGCCGCCTGCCGCGACGACTTCGGCCTCGACGTGCGCGGGCTGATGTGCATTCCGCCGGTGGACGAGGAACCGGCGCTGCACTTCGCGCTGCTGCGCGAGATCGCCCGCCGCAACGGCCTGCGCGAACTCAGCATGGGGATGAGCGCTGACTTCCCCGTCGCCGTGCGCTTCGGTGCGACCCACGTCCGCATCGGCACCGCCATCTTCGGTGCCCGGCCGGCGTTCGAGTAGGGGGCGGGCGGTCAGCACGAGGCGCCCGGGGCGGTGATGTGCAGTGCATCCCCTGGCCGGCAGTGGGCGAGCAGTTCGGCAAGATCGCCCAGCGGCAGTGCCACGCAGCCCTCGGTCGGGTCGAAGTCGGGGCGGGCGACGTGCAGGAAGATGGCGCTGCCGCGACCGGCAACCACCGGCCGGTCGTTGTAGCCGATCACCGCCAGCAGGTCGTAGAGGCCGTCGTCGCGCCACAGCCGCTCGTGCGAGGCGGCGAACGGCAGGCGAACCGGCAGATTGTAGGCGGGATCGGCGGGATCGTCGCACCAGCCCAGGTCCGGCGCGATCGCCGCCACGGGAAGGCCGCTGCCGGGCCGTGCCACCCGGTCCGGCCGGTACAGCACGTCGCGGAGCGGGAAGGTGCCGGCCGGGGTTGCGCCATCGCCCTCGCGCTTGTCCAGCCGGACGCCGCCGCGCCCCAGCGCGCAGCGCATCTGCCGCCCGTTCCAGCGAAGGATCCCCTCCGGGGCGATTCGGATTTCCACGAAGGCGAGCGCTCCGTCCGGCCTTGGCCTACAGCAGATGGCCGCCGCGGCCGGCCTTGGTGCGCATGTAGATCTCGTTGTGGCGATTGGTGGGAAAGGCGTGCGGCACCCGCTCCTCGACGAGGATGCCGCAGCGGGCGAGGCCGTCCACCTTGCCGGGGTTGTTGGTCAGCAGCCGGACGCTGTCGAAGCCGAGGTGGCGCAGCATCTGCGCGGCGGGCACGTAGACCCGCTCGTCGGCATCGAAGCCGAGCTGTTCGTTGGCCTCCAGCGTATCGAAGCCGCGATCCTGCAGCTCGTAGGCGCGCAGCTTGTTGACGAGACCGATCCCGCGGCCCTCCTGCGCCAGGTAGAGCAGCAGGCCGCCGCCGGCGGCGCAGATCTCGCGGATGGCGCCGCGCAACTGATCGCCGCAGTCGCAGCGCAGACTGCCCAGCAGATCGCCGGTGAAGCACTCCGAGTGCAGCCGGGTCAGCACCGCCGCCGGCGGCTGCGGCTCGCCGAGGACCACCGCCAGATGCTCGAGGCCGCCGTCCAGCGGGCGGAAGGCGATGATGCGGGCATTCTCGGCGCCCAGCAGGGGGACCCGCGCTTCGCTCACCGGCTTCAGCGTGCGTGCGGCGGTGAAGTCGTACTGGAAGACGTCGCCGGCATCGACCAGCAGCAGGTCGTGGCGGCTCGCCCACTTCGCCAGATCGTCGGCGTCGGGATCGCGGATCGGTGCGACGGCGGCCGCCGGCAGCAGGCGGGCGGTCTTCGCCAGCAGAACGGAGGCGCTCTCGCACGAATAGGCGGCGGCCTCGCTGATGGCGCTGGGCGGGCGCGGCAGCTCGGGCATCGCCGACAGCGGGTCGGCCAGCGCGTGCACCATCTCCGCCGACAGCGGGCCATCGAAGGAAACGGTGACGGCGCGCAGGCCGATGCGCGCCAGCCCGAGGACGGCCGCCCGGCGCGCGGTCAGCACCAGCGCCGGCTCTGCCATGGCGGTCGCGGTGAGCAGGCGCAGGCTCTCGGCCGTCGCCGCCTCGGCGGCCAGCACCAGCACAGCGGCGCCGCCGCCACCGGTCACCGCCACCGGCCGGCCGCGACGCAGGTCGGCGAGGGCGCGCTCCACCGCCCGCAGGCTGAACGGCTCACGGCTGGCGGGAACCGGGACGACTTGCAGGAGGCGATTCATTCCCTGGCCTGATGGTCCTTTCGGCAGCGGCAGCTTACCGGGGGAAGGCCCGCCGCAAAAGGCCCATGCGCGCGATCGTGTTGGCAAGACCGGCGCGCGCGCGTTCGCCCGTGTCGATTTTGCATGTGCTCATGATATGATCGCCACGCAACGTACAACAGGTTCGGCATGCAACTGCACGCCGGCATAAGAGATGAGGGAAGGGTGACGGCTGCAAGGCGGGTGCTGCTCGTCGATGACGACGAGACGCTGCTGGAGATGCTGGCGGAGCAGTTGCGGACGCACGAGGATTTTTCCCCGACGACCGCAGGAACCGCGGCGAAGGCGGTCGAGCTGGCGAAGACCGAGCACTTCGACGTCATCATCCTCGACGTCGGCCTCCCGGACATGGACGGGCGGGAGCTGTGCCGGGTGCTGCGCGGCCACGGGGTGAAGAGCCCGATCATCATGCTCACCGGTGTCGATACCGAAGCCGACACCATCTCCGGCCTTGAAGCGGGCGCCAACGACTACATCACCAAGCCGTTCCGGCTCGGCGTGTTCGCGGCGCGGCTGCGTGCCCACATCCGCCAGCATGAGCGCAGCGACGACGCGGTGTTCAACATCGGTCCCTACAGCTTCAAGCCCGGCGCCAAGCTGCTGGTCAATCCAGCGACGCGCAAGAAGATCCGGCTGACCGACAAGGAGACGGCGATCCTGAAATATCTCTACCGCTGCGGCGGTCGGGTCATCAGCCGCGATGTCCTTCTCGACGAGGTGTGGGGATACAACGCCGGCGTGACGACGCACACGCTGGAAACCCACGTCTACCGCCTGCGCCAGAAGATCGAAGAGGACCCGTCGCGCGCTCGCCTGCTCGTCACCGAAGCGGGCGGCTACCGCCTCGTGCCGTAGGGCGACAGGGTCCTGATCGCCGCGCCGGGCGGCGATCATCCGTCCGGGTCAATCCGCAACGGACGGCGCTGGGGCACGCCCAGACGATTGTCAGACGCATTCTTGAAACGGCCCGGGGTGGTGGTACGCTCTTGCGACCACAATCCTCAAGATGGCCGCAGGGAGAAGCGTGATGGCGGAACGGCAGGGCAGCGGCCTGTCACGGCGGGGGCTCCTCGGCAGCGTGGCGGCGGTGGCGGCGGGGTCCCCGCTCGTCGCCGCGGCAGCCGCGACACAGCCGGAAACGACGGACACTGCGCACCGGATCCTCGGTCTGTTCGCGAGGCTGCCGGGCACCGTCTCGCTCAAGATCGTAGCGCCGCCGGCCGGCGGCAAACGGGGGATGCGGGTGGTGCTGTCGCCGTCGCAGCGGCTGTTCGTGGGCAGCGCCATCAAGACCTTCGTACTGGCCGAATGTCTGCGTCAGGCGGATGGACCCGGCGTGGTGCAGACCCTCCGGGACCGGCAGCTCGATCTCGACGAGCGGGTGTGGAGCGCTGACAGCGCCACCTTCAATCCGCCGCACCTGAAGGGGGTCGTGTCGGAACGCACGACGCTCGAGGCGATGATCATGCACAGCGACAACACCGGCACCGATATGTCGCTGAAGCTGGCCGGCCCGGACAAGGTGCGCGCCTTCATCGCTGCTGCCGGGCTGGGCAGCACGCAGATCCCCGACAGCACCCGTTCGTTCTTCGGCTATCTGCTGGGAGCTCGCGACTACAAGAACTTCACCTGGGCGCAGCTCGTCGCCGCCGCCGACGATCCGATCGTCAACCCGCCGCTCAACGACACCGAAACGCTGGCATCGTCCGCGGATGATCTCGTCTCATACTACTCCCGGGCGCTGCAGGGGGCCTTCTTCCGCCACCAGGAGACGCTCGCCGAGTTCCGCCGCATTCTGTCGCTGGGCGACGCCATCTGGCTGGTGCCTCTGCCGATCGGCGGCAGTGCCTTCGTCAAGGGAGGAAGCATCGACGTGCCGGGCTTCCACGCACTATGCGTGCCGGGCGGGATGCTGTTTGGAGACCGCTGGGTCTACTTCGCCTTCATCCTCAACTGGCGTGCCTCGGCGACAACAGATCCGAAAACCGTCGCCGATTTCACCCGTGCTGTCAGCCGGGCGATGGAGATCGTCAAAGAAAGGCTGTCGCTCTAGCCGGTTCTGACCGAATCGCTGTCAGCGTAACTGGCGCCAGCCGGGCTTTGACTGTTCAAACGGCGCACGGCCAGCGGCCCTGGGCAGCGTGCCAGTTGTTTCGTGTCCAGATCCGGCTCCCCGCAGCAATGGATGCTGTCCCTCGCCGGCAGGAGACACCGGGCAGCGGCTGTTTGCCCGCTATCGCGAAGTCGATAAGCAACAGGCAAAAAAAAGCGCCCGGCCAGGGGGGTTAACCGGGCGCTTTAAGCTTCCTTGAAGGAAGCTGTCGGATGGCAGGGGAACCATCCGGGAGGAAGTCTCCGGGAGGAGACCCACGCTCCAACGCAATACATGGTTTTGCTTGGGGAGGCGGCCAATGAAGGAATTGCAGTGCAGCTATGCGCTGGGCGCATGAGCCAGATGGAACTTTACTACGTACACATGCGTTCCCCCGCTAGGGCGAATCCCTGGAGAAGCCGCCGCCAACGCGCGGATCCTTGAACACGAACAGGGACGAATCGAGGTCGACGTTGAAGGCCGGATCGACCAGCGTCACCAGCGTCGTGATGCCCTGCGCGTCGGTGACCGCCCATTGCTGCAGCATCGCCGACCGCTCGTCGAAAATCAGCAGGATCGCGCCCTCGCCCGGCGTATCCTTGCGGGTGACGCCGACCCGGATGGTGCCGTCGACGCGCTGGAAATCGGTGACCAGCAGCTTTTCGTCACTGAACGAGAGGTGCTTGTCGAGCAGGATGCCGGCGGGCGTCGAGCCCAGCGGGATATGGCTGACCTGCTCCAGCTTGCGGTCGTAGTAGACGAGGAAGGTGCCATCGGCGACGACCAGCACCGGCACCGGCGGCTGGTATTCGACGCGCAGCCGGCCGGGCCGCTTCAGGTAGAGCTGGCCTTGCGCAGTCTCGCCGTTGGAGGCGTACTGCTGGAAGGCTGAACGGACGGTCCTGACCGCATTCAGGCTGTCCTCGATCCGCTGCAACTGCGCCAGCGCCTCCTGGTCGAGGGCAAGCTGCGGGGCGATGACCGCGCCGGCGCTGGCCGGTGCCAGCAGGGGAAGGCCGAGCGCTGCGGCGACCGCCAGGGCGCGGAAGCGAGCGGCAACCCGAGGGGACAGGCGAGAGACGAAAGCGGACAGCAGGCGCCGCATGGATGTAAGGATCCTCCGGTTGCGGGACCGTCGCCACGATGCTGCCACCGGGAACGGCTCCCGCGCAAGCTACCGGTCGCAGCTTGCGGTGGCGATCACGACGGCGCGAGACGTCAGACGGCGCGTTCGCCCTGCAGGATCTCGCGGCGGCCGACGCGGTCGGCCTTGCTGACCAGGCCCTCCGCCTCCATCCGCTCGACCAGCCGCGCGGCCCGATTGTAGCCGATCTGCAGACGGCGCTGGACGAAGCTGGTGGAGGCCTTGCCGTCGCGCAGCACGATCTCCACCGCCTCGCGGTAAAGGGCGGCGCTTTCGTCGTCCTCGTCGCCGGCCTGAGGGGCGAGCGGAGCCTCGTCCTCCTCCTCGGTCACCGCTTCGATGTACTGCGGCTCGCCCTGCACCTTCAGCGCCTTGACCACCTGCTCGACCTCGCTGTCGGAGACGAAGGGGCCGTGCACGCGGGTGACCCGGCCGCCGGGCGCCATGAACAGCATGTCGCCCTGGCCGAGAAGCTGCTCGGCCCCCTGCTCGCCGAGGATGGTCCGGCTGTCGATCTTCGAGGTGACCTGGAAGCTGATGCGGGTTGGAAAGTTGGCCTTGATGGTGCCGGTGATGACGTCCACCGACGGCCGCTGCGTCGCCATGATCAGATGGATGCCGGCGGCCCGCGCCATCTGCGAGAGCCGCTGCACCGCCGCCTCGATGTCCTTGCCGGCGACCAGCATAAGGTCGGCCATCTCGTCAACGACGACGACGATCAGCGGCAGCGGTGCCAGATCCAGCTCCAGCTCCTCGAAGCGCGGCCTGCCCTCCTCGTCGAAGCCGGTCTGCACCCGGCGCTTGAGCTGCTCCCCTTTCGCCCGCGCCTCGGCCACCCGGGCGTTGAAGCCGGCGATGTTGCGCACGCCGAGCTGCGACATCGCCCGGTAGCGCTCCTCCATCTCGCGCACCGTCCATTTCAGTGCAACCACCGCCTTGCCCGGCTCGGTCACTACCGGGGCGAGCAGGTGGGGGATGCCGTCGTAGACCGACAGCTCCAGCATCTTCGGGTCGATGAGGATCAGCTTGCAGACGTCGGGCGGCAGCCGGTAGAGCAGCGACAGGATCATCGCGTTGATGGCGACCGACTTGCCCGAGCCGGTGGTGCCGGCGATCAGCAGATGCGGCATGCGGGCGAGATCGACCATCACCGGCGTGCCGCCGATGTCCTTGCCCAGCACCAGCGTCAGCGCGCCGGTCGCCCGCTCCAGCGCCTCGCACGCCAGCAGTTCGCGCAGGCCGACCATCTCGCGCCGGGCGTTGGGCAGCTCGATGCCGATGACGTTGCGGCCGGGGATCACCGCGACGCGCGCCGAAATCGCACTCATCGAGCGGGCGATGTCGTCGGCCAGCGCGATCACCCGCGAGCTCTTGGTGCCGGGCGCCGGCTCCAGCTCGTAGAGGGTGATGACGGGACCCGGCCGCACCTTGACGATGTCGCCGCGCACGCCGAAGTCGTCGAGCACCGTCTTCAGCATGATCGCATTCTGTTCCAGCGCCTCGCGGCCGACGGTGTCCACCACCGTGACCGGCGGCGGCTGACGCAGCAGGTCGAGGGAGGGGAGCTGGTAGCGGGGCGGCGCATCGAAGTCGAGGGCGCCCTGCACCTTATCCTCGGTCCGGCGCCCCGGCTTCGGCGCGGCCGGCTTGACCTCGACCACCGGGGTGCGCGCACTCTTCGCCGCCGGCCGCTTCGCCGGGGGCGGGGAGGCGCGGGCGTCGTCGGCCTCGGCGCTGTCGGTGCCGCCGATGTCGATATCGATGCGATCAAAGGGGGCGCCGGCGGCGGCTGGCCGGTCGCGGCGGACGAGCACGAGGCCGCGCTCGGCCCAGCCGCCTGCGGTCCGGGACGCGGCCCGCAGGCGCGTCCATCCGTCGCGCAGGGTGCGCAGCAGCAGCCGCCAGTCCGCGAGCGAGACCCCCATGCCGAAGCCGAGGGTGACGATGCCGCCGGCGAACGCCAGCAAGGCCACCGTCGTGTGGCCGAGAACGGGTGCAATGTCGATGCTTGCTGCCAGACCCCGCAGGGCGAGTGCGCCGAAGGCGCCGCCCGAACCGGCGGCGATCGGCCAGCCGGGCACGGCCGGCACCGCCGCCAGTGCGATCGACAGCAGCAGCATCGCCAGCAGCAGCGAGACCGCCTGCAGGATGAGATGACGCAGGGCGCGGCGCCCCAGCAGCCGCCACGCCCAGCCGAACAGCCCCAGCACCGGCACCAGCGCCGCCCAGCCGAAGCCGTGCAGCAGCAGGTCGGAGGTGGCGGCACCGGCGCTGCCGAGAAGGTTCATCGTCGGCAGGTCGGTCGCGTGGTTGAACGACGGATCGGCCGGATCGAAGCTGACCAGGGCGAGAAACAGACCGAGACCGGCGGCAAAAAGGCTTATTCCCGCGAGATCGGCGAGGCGTCGGCGCAGGTAGGGGACCGCTCCAACGGGCAGGATCGCAAGCGTCCCGGTTCGAATCATGGCGGCGCTCGTCCGGTCGGTGGAAGATGATCTTTTATAGGACGTTGAGAAGCCTTCCTAAAGCATCTTCACTGCCCGCCAGGTCGTCGACCAGAGCGAGCCGGATGTAGCGGCGGCCAGGATTGCCGCCGTCTTCGCAATCCTTTGCCAGATAGGCGCCGGGCAGAACGCGCATCGCTGCCTGCTGCCACAGCGCCCGTGCGGCGGCTTCGCCATCGCCCACGTCGAGCCACAGGAAAAAGCCGCCGGCGGGGCGGGCGAAGCCGAATCGCCGGCCGAGAAGCTGCTCGGCGAGATCGAACTTGGCGCGGTAGAGGGCGCGGTTGTCGGCGGCGTGGGCATCGTCGTCCCATAACGCCGCGGACGCAGCCAGCACCGGCAGCGGCAGCGTCGCCCCGCCGAACGAGCGCAGCCGGCGGAACGCCGCAATCAGCCGGGCGTCGCCGGCAACGAAGCCGGAGCGCAGGCCGGGGACGCTGGAGCGCTTCGACAGCGAATGGAAGACGACGACGTTGTCGAGGCCGCCGCCGAGGGCGGCGCAGGCGGCGAGCGCTCCGGTCGGCGCTTCGGCATCCCAGATGTCGGCGTAGCATTCGTCGACGCAGAGCACGAAGCCGCAGGTCCGGGCGAGGCGCACCGCCTGCTGCAGCAGTGCAGCGGAAGCGACGGCGCCTTGCGGGTTGGCCGGCGAGCACAGGGTGAGCATCGCCGTGCGTGCCAGCACGGCCTCGTCCACCGCCGCAAGGTCGGGCATGAAGCCGCTGGCCTGCGTCGCCGGCAGAAACACCGGCCCGGCATGGGCGAAGACGGCGGCGCCGAAGTAGACTTGGTAGAACGGGTTCGGCATCAGCACCAGCGGCGGCCGGCCGTCCTTCCCGGCCGGCACCGCCACCTGGGCGATGAGAAACAGCGCCTCGCGGGTGCCGGCCACCGGCAGGATGTGGCGGTCGGGATCGACCAGACCTTCGGGCAGGTCATAGCGGCGGCGCAGCCAGCCTGCTGCCGCGCGGCGGAACGCGGGCGTGCCCTCCACCGGCGGGTAGCGGCCCCAGTCGGCGGCGTTCCGCGCGAGGGTCTCGGCGACCATCGGCGGCGGCGGATGCCGCGGCTCGCCGACCGAGAGCACCAGCGGGCGCAGTCCTGCCGGCGGCGTGATGCCGTCGAGCAGCGCCCGCAGCCGGTCGAAGGGATAGTCGGTGAGGCGGTCAAGGAGCGGGTTCAGCATCCGCTGATGCTAGCGGGCGGGCGGCCGCCGGCTCAACCCGGGATCGTGCGGACGGGTAAGGGAGGTGGCCGGACAGAAACGGAAAGGGGCCGGAAGGATTCTCTCCTTCCGGCCCCGGAGCCGTCGCGGCCAACGGGGAGAGCGGTGCCGTTCTTGCGCCGCGCAAGCCCGATCGCGTTGCCGCTAGTGCAGGATCTCGCCGTGCAGGCTGAGGTCGAGCCCGGCCACCTCCTGCTCCTTGGAGACGCGCAGGCCGATGATCAGGTCGATGACCTTGAGCAGGATGAACGAGACGACGGCGCAGTAGACGATGGTGACGATCACCCCTTCGACCTGCGTCCACACCTGGCCGGGATTGCCGAAGAACAGGCCGGCGATCGGATTACCGGACGCATCGCTGCCGCCCACCGCCGGATCGGCATAGACGCCGGTGAGGATGGCGCCGACGATGCCGCCCACGCCGTGGACACCCCAGACGTCCAGCGAATCGTCGTACTTCAGCGCATTCTTCAGCCACACCGAGGCGGCGAAGCAGAGGAAGCCGGCGATCAGCCCGATCATCAGGCCGCCGGTCGGATTGACGAAGCCCGAGGCCGGCGTGATGGCGACGAGGCCGGCGACGGCGCCCGAGATGATGCCGAGGATGCTCGGCTTGCCCCGGACTACCCACTCGGTGAACAGCCAGGACAGCGCCGCGGCGGCGGTGGCGATCTGGGTGACCGTCATCGCCATGCCGGCGCGGGGACCGGCGGAGACGGCAGAACCGGCGTTGAAGCCGAACCAGCCGACCCACAGCAGCGAGGCGCCGATCAGGCTGAGGGTGAGATTGTGCGGCGCCATGTTCTCGCTGCCGTAGCCCGACCGGCGGCCGATGACGATGCAGGTGACGAGACCGGCGATGCCGGCGTTGATGTGCACGACGGTGCCGCCGGCGAAGTCGAGGACGCCCGCGCCGCCGAGGAAGCCGCCGCCCCACACCCAGTGGGCGATCGGAACGTAGACGAGGATCGACCAGAAGCCCATGAACCACATCAGCGACGAGAACTTCATCCGGTCGGCGAAGGCGCCGGTGATCAGCGCCGGGGTGATGATGGCGAA
>JBDHSN010000077.1:0-14266 GCA_039808105.1 Rhodospirillales bacterium | reverse complement strand
ACGAAGACACCGCCGTGCGGGGCGCGCAGGCCGCAGCCGAAGTACATGGAGATGCCGCCGGCGACGGCCGAGCCGGCCACCATCGACGGGATCACCCGCAGCGGGTCCTTGGCGGCGAACGGGATCGCGCCTTCGGTGATGAACGACAGGCCGAGGACGCCCGCCGCCTTGCCGGCCTCCTGCTCGGCCTGGGTGAAGCGGTTGCGGCCGAGGAAGGTGGCAAGGCAGATGGCCAGCGGCGGCGTCATCCCGGCGGCCATCACCGCCGCCATCGGCGTGAAGGTATCGCTGGTCAGCAGCCCCACCGAGAAGGCGTAGGCCGCCTTGTTGACCGGGCCGCCCATGTCGATTGCCATCATCCCGCCGAGCAGCAGGCCGAGCAGGGCGGCGTTGGTGGTGCCCATCCCCTGCAGGAAGGCGGTGAGGCTGTCCATGATGAAGCGCACCGGCTCGCCGATGACGTAGACCATCAGCAGGCCGACGACGAGGGTCGACAGCAGCGGAATGACCAGGACCGGCTTCAGCCCTTCCATGTTCTGCGGCAGCTTGATGTGCTCGCGCATCCACAGGGCGACGTAGCCGGCGATGAAGCCGGAGATGATGCCGCCGATGAACCCGGCCTTGAGGTTGACGGCAAGCATGCCGCCGATCAGCCCGGGCGTCAGCCCCGGCCGGTCGGCGATGGAGTAGGCGATGAAGCCGGACAGCACCGGAACCATGAGGGCGAAGGCGGCGCCGCTGCCGATCTGCATCAGCGCCGCCGCGAGCGTGCCCTCCTGCTTGAACGCCTCGATGCCGAAGACGAAGGAGAGCGCGATGGTGAGGCCGCCGGCGACGACGATCGGCAGCATGTAGGAGACGCCGGTCAGCAGGTGCTTGTAGGCACCGCCGCCCTTGTCGCCGCTCGCCGCCGCCTTTGCCGCTGCCGGCGCGGCCGCCCCGGTCGGCGCCGGCGCGGTCAGCGCCTTGGCGATGACGTCGGGGGCGCCCTTGACCGCCGAGCCGACCGAGGTCTGGTACAGCGGCTTGCCGACGAAGCGGCTGGGATCGACGTGGGTATCGGCGGCGATAATGGCGACGTCCGCTGCGGCGATGTCTTCGGCGGTGAGCTGGTTCTTGGCGCCGACCGAGCCTTGCGTCTCCACCTTGATGCTGTAGCCGGCCGCCGCCGCCGCCTTCTTCAGCGCTTCTGCCGCCATGAAGGTGTGGGCGATGCCGGTGGGGCAGGCGGTGATGGCGACGATGTGCTTGCCGGCCGGCTTGTCCGCGGCTGCGCCCGCCGCCGCTGCTGATGGAGCCGCCGCTGCCGGCGCGGCGGCTGTCGGTGGCGGGGCGGTTTCGATTCCGGCCTTGCCCAGCGCCTCGTCGATGACGGAGCGGGTCGCGCGGATGGCGTGGCTGGTCGAGGTCTCGAGGGTCGGCAGGCCCTCGAAGCGATCCCGCTCGACGTGGATATCGGCGGCAAGAATGACGACGTCGGCCGCGGCGATGTCCTCGTCGGTCAACCGGTCGGTTGTCCCTTCCGAGCCCTGGCACTCGATCTTGACGGTGTGTCCGGCCATGCGCCCGACGTTGCGCAGCGCTTCCGCGGCCATAAGAGAGTGGGCGATGCCGGTCGGGCAGGCGGTGACGCCGATGATGTTTGCCATTTCGGTTTCTCCTCCGCGTCAGCTCGCGATTTCGCGCGTCGTGACCTTTTCCTTGAGCGCCTCAATCACGGTGCGCGGCGGCAACCGTGGCCCGATTTCGCCGAGCGCGCCCAGAGAGAACGCCGTGGCGAGGCGCGCCCGGTCCGCGCCGCCGAGACGCTGTGAAGACGCCTGGACGATGCCCGCCACCATCGCATCGCCAGCACCGACGGTGCTCTTGATGGCCACCTTCGGCGGCATCGCGTGGACCGCGCCGTGGCCGTCGACGAAGACCGCGCCCTTGCCGCCCATCGACACGGCGACCAGCTCGATCCCCCGCCCGCGCAGGTCGCGGGCAGCGGCAACGATCGCCGCATCGTCATCGAGCGGCTGGCCGACCAGTTCGGTCAGCTCGAGGATGTTGGGCTTGATCACGTCCGGCCCCGCGGCGATGGCCTGCGCCAGCCCGTCGCCGCTGGTATCGAGGACGACGGTGCAGCCGCGGGCTTTCAGCATCGCCGTCAGATCGCGGTAGATGGTGGCGGGAACGCCCGCCGGCAGGCTGCCGGAGAGGACGAACACCTTGGCCCCCTCGTCCGCCAGCGTCGTCACCGCCGCGGTTACCGCCGCCACCGCTCCGGCATCGACACTGACGCCGGGAAAGTTGATGTCGGTGACCTGGTCCAGGACCTCGTCCACCACCTTGACGTTGACCCGCGTCTGCCCGGGCACCCGGACGAAGCGGTCGGTCAGCTCCTTCTCGGCGAACAGGCGGAGGAAGAGCTGCTGGTTGCCCTCGCCGAGCAGGCCGGTGACGGCGAGCCGGTGGCCGAAGTCGGCGAGGAACGAGGCGACGTTGACCCCCTTGCCGCCGGCATCCGACTGCTCCCAGGTGACACGGTTCACCTCGCCGGCAGTGAAGTTGGGAACCCGCGCCGTCTGGTCGATCGACGCGTTCAGGGTGACGGTGACGATATTGGCTGAGCTCATGGCCGGATCCTCACGCCAGCGCCCGGACTTCCGCCGCGGTCTTGCACGCCAGCGCCCGGTCGGCCAGCGCCCGCGCCTTGTCGCGGGAGAGGCCGCGGATCTGCGCCTTGACCGCGGCGATGCTGGGAATGCTGACACTGAGCTCGCGCAGGCCGAGGCCGGTGAGGATGACGACGCCGAGCGGATCGCCGGCAACGCCGCCGCAGGCGCCGACCCACTTGCCGGCGGCATCGGCCGCCCGCACCGTCTGGTCGATCATCCGCAGCACCGCCGGGTGCAGCCCGTCCGCCAGCTTCGCCAGCTGCGGGTGCAGCCGGTCCATCGCCAGGACGTACTGGGTCAGATCGTTGGTGCCGATGGAGAAGAAATCGACCTCCGGGGCGAAGACGTCCGCCATCGCCGCCGAAGCCGGCACCTCGATCATCATGCCGATCTCGACCGGATCGGCGCCGACCGACAGCCGCATCTCCTCGGTGATCTCCTTGGCCTTGCGCAGCTCCTCGATCATCGAAATCATCGGGTACATGATCCGCACCGGCCCGGTCGCCGCGGCGCGGAAGATCGCCCGCAGCTGGGTGCGGAACAGGTCCTTGCGGGCGAGGCACAGGCGGATGCCGCGCTCGCCGAGGAACGGGTTCATCTCCGCCGGCATCTGCAGGTAGGGCACCTCCTTGTCGCCACCGATGTCGAGGGTGCGGATGATGATCGGCAGGCCGTTCAACGCCCTGGTCATCGCCGAATAGACCTCGAACTGCTCGTCCTCGGTGGGCGCGCTGTCCCGCTGCAGGAACAGGAATTCGGTGCGCAGCAGCCCGACCCCCTCGCCGCCCGCCTCCACCGCGTGCGCCGCCTCGGCGACGTCGCTGATGTTGGCGACGACCTCGATGCGGGTGCCGTCGGTCATGATCGCCGGCTTGTAGCAGGCGCGGCGCTCGGCATCGCGCTGCGCCTGGTGGTCGACCAGCGCCTGGCGGGCCTGCGCCTCGTCGGCCTCGGTCGGCTCGATCACCAGCAGGCCGGCGTTGCCGTCGAGGATGGCCCGCGTGCCGTCCGCCAGCTCGAGCACGGAATCGCCGGCGCTGACCACCGCCGGAATGTCGAGCGAGCGGGCGATGATCGAGGTATGCGAGGTCGGCCCGCCGCCGGCGGTGCACAGGCCGAGGGCGAACTTCGGGTCGAGGCGCGCGGTATCGGACGGCGTCAGGTCCTCGGCGACGAGGATCACCGGCTCGGTGGGGAGCTGCGGTTCGTCCTCGATGCTCTCGGCGAGCAGCTTGAGGACCCGCCGGCCGACGTCGCGCAGGTCGGCGGCGCGCGCCGCCAGCACCTGATCCTTCATCGACGCAAGAATACCGGCGCGCTCCTCGAAGACGTGCTGCCACGCCCAGCCGGCGCTGCGGCCCTCGCGGATGAGGGCGCGTGCCGCATCCACCATCTCCGGATCTTCCAGGAACTCGGCGTGCGCCTTGAAGATGCCGGCCTTGGCCGGACCCGATTTCTTCCACACCTCGTTGAACAGATCGCCCAGCTCGCGCTTGGCGCTCTCGATACCGCGGTCAAGCTTCTTCAGCTCGGCGGCCGGGTCGCGGGCCGTCGCCTCGACGACGATCTTCGCCCGCACGAATTGGCGAAGCGCCCCGATGGCGAGTCCCGGCGAGGCCGAGATGCCGGCAGCGGTGCGGCCCTCGTAGCGGATGGTCTGGCGGGTCTCGACCACCGGCGTCGCCGCCTCCGCCGCCGCGGCAGCCTCGTCCTCCAGACCGGCTTCGATGCCGGCGCGCAGCTTGGCCAGTGCCGGTGCCGCATCCGCCCCCTCGGCGGTGATACGCAGCGTCTCGCCGTTCTGCACCCCGAGCTTGAGCAGCGAGATCAGGCTCTTGGCGTCGGCGACGCGATCGCCGCAGCGCACCCGGATGGTCGCCTTGAAGCCCTTGGCCAGATCGACGAGCGCGGTCGCCGGACGGGCGTGCAGGCCGTGCGGGTTGGTGATGGTGACATCGAAGCCCTCGCCGAGGTCGGCGGGGACCGGGCCGGGTGCGGGCGCTGCCGGCGCGGCCGCCTTGCCCGACAGGCGGGCGGCGATCTCGCCCGCGTCCGACGTGTGAGCGAGGCGCGCCGCCTCGTCTGGCTCGCTCAGCACGTCGGTCAGGTTGGCGAGAATCTCCAGGTGCTCGTCGGACTTGGCGGCGATGCCGACGACCAGATGGACCTTCTCGCCCGGATTCCACTCGACACCTTCCGGAACCTGGAGGACCGCAACCCCGGTCTTGCGGATCAGCTCCCGGTCCTTGGGAATGCCGTGCGGGATGGCAATGCCGTTACCGAGGAAGGTGTTGGCGATCTTCTCCCGCGCCAGCATGCTGGCGACGTACCCCGGCTCGATGTTGCCGCACGAGACCAGCAGCTGGCCGACCTGGTTGATCGCCTGGACCTTGTCTGCCGGCGTCCCGCCGATGCGGACCGCCTGGGCGTCGAGAGCGAGCATTTTCTTGTTCCTCCCATCGGCTCATGTTCGAGCGGGTGTCGCGGGACCCGGCCGCGGTGATGCCCCTACTCCATGTCTTCCAGCTCTTTTCCTTTGGTTTCCTTGATGAAGGCATAGACGAACAGCAACGACAGCAGAGCGGAGGCGGCATAAAGGCCGTACGCCCAGCCCAGTCCCAGGTTGAAGGCGATCGGCGGGAAGGTGGTCGAGACGACGAAGTTGGCGATCCATTGCACACCGGCGCCCAGCGCCAGCGCCGAAGCACGAATCTTGTTGTTGAACATCTCGCCCAGCAGCACCCAGACCACCGGACCCCAGGAGAAACCGAAGAAGAACACGTAGATGTTGGCGGCGAACAGCGCCACGAGACCGGCGCCCTGACTGAGCACGGGGAAGCCGTGCTCGTTCAGCGGCGAGATGGCGAAGACCCACGCCATCGCCCCCAGCGTGATGGTCATGCCGATGGAGCCGAGAAGCAGCAGCGGCTTGCGCCCGAACTTGTCGATGCAGGCGATGGCCACCAGCGTCGTCACGATGTTGGTAAACCCGGTGATCATCGTGATCAGCAGCGAGTTTTCCTCGGTGAAGCCGACGATCTGCCACAGCGTGCTGCTGTAGTAGAAAATGACGTTGATGCCGACGAACTGCTGGAACATCGACAGGCCCATGCCGACCCAGACGATCGGCAGCAGCCCGAAGCGGCCGCGAAGATCATCGAAGCTGGGCTTGCGCTCGCGGCGCACGGTGCGGGCGATTTCTTCCACCTTCGCCGAGGCATGCGGGCCGATCATCCGCGCCAGAACCACCCGCGCTTCGGCATGCCGCCCCTGCGCCACCAGGTAACGGGGTGATTCCGGGATGACCAGGGCGAAGATGCCGTACATGATCGCCGGCGGCACTTCCGACCAGAACATCCACCGCCACGCCTCGAAGCCGCCCCAAAACGGCGCGCTCGCCGATCCGGCGCTGGCGGCGATGGCAAAATTGCCGAGCAGCGCCGCGAAGATGCCGACGACGATGGCCAGTTGCTGCAACGAGCCCAGTCGCCCGCGCATATCCGCCGGCGAACACTCGGCGATGTACGCCGGCGCGATCACGCTGGCCATGCCGATGCCGATACCGCCGAGAATCCGCCAGAAGATGAAATCGTAGATGGTGAACGGCAGGCCGGAGCCAATGCCGCTGATGGTGAACAGAACGGACGCGATGATCATGCAGTGGATGCGGCCGCGGCGGTCGGCCATCGGCCCGACGATGAAGGCACCGAAGGCTGAGCCCAGGAGGGTCAGCGAGACGGCAAGGCCGATGGCGAGACTGGACGCGTTGAACTTCTGCTTCAGCGCCAGCACCGCGCCGTTGATGACGGCGGTATCATAGCCGAACAGGAAGCCGCCCATCGCCGCCGCGGCGGCGATGAGGATGACGTAACCGGCATTGGGTGCAACGACGACGGCGGATGGCGCGGATTGCGCAGGCATCGAACGGCCTCCTCCCGATCTTCCGAGTTGGATTCGCTTGGCTCTAGAATACGATTCCCGCTTCGAAACCCAGCACCAGGGCGTTGTCGATATTGTCGTAGCCGCTTGGGTCGATGACGACCTGCATGTCGGGCCGCACGTAGAAGTATTGGGTGAATTGTACCTGATAGTTAACTTCAAGTATCGTCTCTGCGTACTGGCCGCGCTGGCCGGCGTCGCGTTGCGCATCACGCAGCTCGTTGCTGTAGAAGCCGCTGGCGATGGCAAAGGCCGCCTTGTCCTTCGGCCGCGAATCAAACAATCCCTCGTAGATGAGGCCGCCGGAGACAAAATAAGGTAGCGTGTTCTTATCCTCATCCGGGGCCGCGACAAAGACGAAGAAGCCGTAGAGCCCCTGGGTGTCGTCGGGTTTCTCGCGGTAGAGCATCTGGTCGATGAGCGTATAGACGCCGGCATTGTCGTTGTGACGGCGGGCGGGCTCGCCGCTGTCGAAAACATTGCCGCCACCCTGGCTCCTGGCGACGTCGTTGAAGTGGCCGGTATGGTAGTAGCCGCCGATCTTGTAGGCGGCGGGCAGGCCGAGCAGGCCTTCCTTTGGCTTGTAGCCGGCCTCGGTCAGGATCAGCACGCCGTTGTCGCCGAAGGTGAAGTTGGTGCCGCCGTTGCTGTTGCCCTGGCGCGGATCGCCGTCGTAGACGCCGACCTGCAGGTAGGTTTCGTCGATCGGATGAACCCGGGCGCGCACGCCCCACGTCGCCTCCGGATAGGCGGTGATGCCCTCCGGCATGTTGAAGAACGGCGACGGCGGCTGTCCGCAAACGGCGTTGCTGACGAACTGGCAGTAGAGCGGTGACGTCAGGAAGTCGTTGGTCGCCGCCAGCCGGCCGTAGGCGAGGTTGAGTTTGCCGTCGAACAGGTCGTGGTCCATCTCGACCTCGACCAGCCGCCAGGTCTGGCCGCCGCCGTAGAGCTGCTGCACGCTGAAGGCGTTGCCGATGTGGCGGTTGGTGAGGCTGTTACCGGACCGCTGCGAGCCCCGGATGCGGAACGAGGAGTTCGGCAGGTTGATCAGCTTCTCCAGATCGAAGTCGAGTTCCAGCAGAATGTTGTGAACGTACGTCGATCCCTGGCTCTCGCCGCCGACCGGATTGCCCATGAACTCCATGGCGTAGCCGAGGGTCATCTCGAAGCCCTCGTCGGCGAGCTTGTTGCGCAGCCCGCCCCAGTCGCCGGTGAGATTCGTCGCTGAGGAATACTTCGCTGTCGGTTGTGCCGCCGTCGTTACCGGCGTTTCGGGAACACCGGTGCCCGGTTCGATCGGTGTCGTAACCGTCGCCGGATCCTGCGGTGCTCCGAATGAACCTTGCGTCTGCGGCACTTCGGTCTGCTGCTGGGCGAGTGCCGGCGGTGAGCCCGCACACAACAAGGTGATCGCCGCCGACCAGCCAAGAAACCTGCGGGCCCGCAGAGCCACGCTCGCTGCACCCTCTGCCGGGGAATTTTTGGGCAGCGCAGAATCCGAGCGTTCCGATGTGCGGAATGACATCGCCTCACTCCTCCCAATTGGCCACCATTTTGGAGTAGTATTATTACTTGGCGACAGATTATTCCACCAGAGTACCCCGGATGGCAATGTCCGAACGAAACGGCAGCGCTTTCCGTCAGAAAACGTCGTCTGCTTGCAACATGAGCTTGGCTTTAGATTCCGTCGGTCACTGCGGCGGAGAGGCGGCCGCCCTGTGGCCGGCTGACCGGGCGGCAATCCGACCGCGGCTGCAACGACGCCATGACTTCACTCATCTGGAGGTATTTCATCAACCATCGATGCACATAGGCGTCTGTGCTTCCACCCCCGCGAACCCGCCCCACCCTGTGCCACCTGCCGAATCCGGCCGTACAGAATGCGTTGCGTGTGCGGCTGACTGTGGATTAGATGTGATCCCGTCTTGATCAGTGTTATTGTGCCCAGGCGGCTTAGCTTGACCCCGACAGGTCCAACGTCATGTCGCAAAGATGGCGGAGCTTCACCGGCCTCCAGTGGCAGCGCCGGTAAGCATGGCTCGTCTGAGGGAGTTCCCCGCGCGGCAGCCGCGGCGGCGGGAAGCATGAGTTCGGTCGTCGTTTTCGCCGATGGCGATCCTGTTCGTCTGCGCCTGCTCACCGGCTTGGCACGCGCGCTGAGCGAGGGCATCTGCGTTCATGCCTTTACAGACGTGGCTGACGCCCTCGCCTGCATCGAACACGACCCGTCCGACCTGATCATCGTCGATTACCAGTCACCGTCCGCGACGAGCGATCAGCTGATCCTCGGCTGCCGCCGGCTGGCGGGAAGCGAGGAAATCCCGATCATCGTCATCACCGCCGACCACGACCGCGACCGCAGCTACCGGGCGCTCGATCTCGGCGCCACCGACTTCCTGTCCAGCCCGCTCGACGGGCGCACCTTTCGCACCCGGGCGCGCAACCTGCTGCAGCTCGGCCGCTACAAGCGGGCGCTGCGAGCGCGCGCTGCCTCGCTGGAGGACGAACTGGCGGCAACCGCGCAGCAGCATGCCGAAGCCCTGCGGGAACGCGAGCGGCACTTGCGCAACATCGTGGATTCGGTGCCGGCCCTGATTCGCGTCACCGACACCAGCGGCCGCATCCAGTTCTTCAACTCGGCTCACGAGCGGCTGTTCGACATGGCCGAAGGTCTGCCCCTGCGGATGCAGAAGACGCCCGCGGATGCCGACTACTACCGCCGCCACCGCCGTCTGGATCAGCGCGTCGCGCGCCGCGGCGAGTCGCTGGTCGGCATCGAGGAGACCCTCACCGATTGCCGCGGTGTCCAGCACGTGCTGCTGACGACGAAGGCACCCCTCGGCAGCTTTGCCGGCTGTGAACAGGTGGTCACCGTTTCCGTCGACATTACCGAGCGCAAGCGCATCGAGCGTGAAATCCGGGAAAGCGAGGAGCGCTTCCGCAGCCTGATCGAGGGCTCGGTGCTGGGCATCGTCATCGAGCGAGACGGCCTTCCGATCTTCGCCAATCGCACTTTCGCCCGCATCTTCGGCTTCGACGGGCCGGCCGACGTGCTGAAGCTGCCGTCGCTGGAGCGCCTGTTCGTCGATCGCGGACACAGCTGCCGGCGCCTGCGCACGCTGGCCGAGCACGGCGGGGTGCCGGGGCCGCAGGAGTTCGAATGCCTGCGCGAGGACGGCACCGTCATCTGGGTCGAAATGCAGACGCAAAGTGTCCTGTGGCAGGGGGTTCCGGCGCTGCAGTCCACCGTCGCCGACATCTCCCTGCGCAAGGCGTACGAGGAACGGCTGCACCGCCAGGCGAACTACGACCAGATCACCGGCCTGCCCAACCGGTCGCTGGCGTTGGACCGGCTGCGCAGCGCTGTTGTCGGCGCCTTCCGCCACCATCACCGCGGCGGCGTCCTGTTCATCGATCTCGACCAGTTCAAGAAGATCAATGACACCTGGGGACATGCCACCGGCGACCGGCTGCTGCGCATGGCCGCCGAACGCATCCGCGCCTGCGTCGGCGACGGGGACACCGTCGCCCGCTTCGGCGGCGACGAGTTCGCCGTTATCCTGCCCGATATCGCCGGCACCCGTGAGATCGAGCCCATCGTCCACAAAATCCTGCGCGCCTTCTCCGATCCTTTCCTGCTCGGCACCCACGAGGCGTTCGTCACCGCCTCGGTCGGCGTGACCGTCTTCCCCGACGACAGCGGCGATCCCGCCATGCTGCTGCGCAATGCGGATGCGGCGATGTACCGGGCCAAGGCCGTCGGCCGAAACACCTTCCAGTACTTCACCGCCTCGATGAACGAGCAGGCAGCGGAGCGGATGCGCATCGAAGGCCAGCTGCTACGGGCGCTGGAGCGCGACGAATTCACCCTTCACTTCCAGCCGATCGTCGATCTGCGCTCGCTCGACATCGTCAGCGCCGAGGCGCTGCTGCGCTGGGCCAACCCGCAGCTCGGGGTGTTTCCCCCCGACCGCTTCGTGCCACTGGCCGAGGATACCGGCCTGATCGTCCCGGTCGGCCGCTGGATCCTCGATACCGCCTGCCGGCAGCTGGGCGAGTGGCGGCGCGCCGGGCTGGCCAACCTGACGCTGTCGGTCAACATCTCGTCACGGCAGCTGCGCGGCAAAGGACTGGTCGATGCGGTCACCCACGCCATCGTCGCCAACGGCATCCCCCCCCAGGCACTGGAACTGGAGATCACCGAAAGCTGCCTGATGGACGACTTCGATGAGATGCTGGCGGCGCTGCGGGTCATCGACCGCATGGGCGTCCGGCTCGCCCTCGACGACTTCGGCACCGGCTACTCCAGCCTCAGCTACATCAAGCAGCTTCCCGTCGATTCAGTGAAGATCGACCGGTCGTTCGTCGTCAACGCCAGCCAGGATCCGGCCGATGCGACGGTGGTCGAGACGATCATCGGCATGTCGCATCAGCTCGGCATGCGGGTGATCGGCGAAGGGGTGGAGACGGCAGAGCACGTCGAGTTCATCCGCCGGCGAGGCTGCGATCTGGCGCAGGGTTTCTATTTTGGCCGCCCGCTGTGCGCCGATGCCTTCTTCGCCTGGTGCGGCGACTGGATGCGCGACCACGCCCGCAGCGCCTGACTCCACCGTTCCAACGCCCTGCCGTGTGGCGCAGCGGCTTTTCTTTCCCGGCGCGAGCCGCTAATGATCGGCACCGCAGGCTGGGGAGAGGGTCATGTCTTTAGGTCTCCGCGACGATCGCCGGCGGCGGCGGCACCGGGCCCGGATGACGATGCTGCGCTGGCTGCTGGCCATCGCCATCATCGTCGGCGCCGGCTTCTATGCCTATCAGACCGGCAGCCGGCTGGCGGAACGGGACGTTGCCAGCCGCGACCAGCAGATCGCCGCGCTGACCGCGCAGCTCGATGCGGCGCAAGGACGGGTGCAGACGCTGGAGGCCGACCTCACTGGCGCGCGCAGCCACGTCGCCGCCAGCGAGGAACGCTATCAGCGCGATGTCGGGACCGGGGAGGTCCAGTACCTGGTCACCCTGCTGCAGGCAAAGATGGCGGAAGGCGTCGATGCCGCGTTGCTGCGCCGGGCGATCGAGCGCACCGAAGTGCACCTGGAGTGCGAGCCGCAGCCGCAGGTCCGCCGCCTGCTGGTCCGCACCCCGCTGGCCAAGGGAGCCGACTCGCCCGTCGCCTTCGACGGCGGTACCCTCGCCCTCTCTCTCGCCGGGGCCTCGGCGCGCGATGCCAGCGGCAAACCCGAGGCCTGGTTCGATCCGAAGCAGCCGGTGCACATCCGGCTGGCACGATCCGGCGGCGCCGTCGCCGAGACCGACTCCGTGCTGCCGCACCAGCAGGTGTTCGTCGATGGCAACCGCCAGTACCGGGTGAACATCGCCGCGACCTCCCGCGGCTTCGCCCAGGCCACCGTCGAGCGCTGCCGCGTCCCCTGAACGGCGGCCGCGCCGGACGCAGCTGATGGTGATGTTCGCTATGATAGGCTACCGGACGCAGCGCCGGGCCGAGGGCTGCCGAGCTGCCAAATCTGCCGCAGCGCAGGCAACGGAAGGAACGAGCCGATGCCGGTGATCGAGGTCGATGGCGCCAGCGTCTTCACCGCTGGCGGGGCCCGCGCCGACCCGTCGCGACCCGCCGTCATCCTGCTGCACGGCGCCGGGATGAACCACCGCGTCTGGAGCTGGCACTGCCGCGCACTGGCGCGGGAGGGTCGCCGGGTGCTGGCCATCGACCTGCCGGGGCACGGCCGCTCGGCCGGGCCGGCGCTCACCCGCATCGACGCCTTCGCCGACTGGCTCGTTCGCCTGCTCGACTCCGCGGCAATCGATCGCGCCGGGCTCGCCGGCCATTCGCTCGGCGCCCTTATTGCCCTCGATGCCGCTGCCCGGCATCCCGACCGCGTCGGGGCGCTGGCTCTGGTCGGAGCCGCGCTGAGCATGCCGGTGCATCCGAAGCTGCTGGCTGCGGCGGAAGGCGATCCGCCGGCGGCCGTTGCCATGATGATGCGCTGGAGCCGGGGAGAGGAGCCGGAAGCGGCAGTACCCGGCAACCGGCCGCTGATCGACGCGCCACCCGGCGTTCTCACCGCGGGTCTCGCCGCGTGCGATGCCTTCGGGCAGGGAAGCGAGCGCAGCCAGGCGGTCCGATGCCCCACCATCGTCGTTGCCGGAACCCATGATCGGATGACACCGCTGGACGGCGCCCGCGCGCTGGCCGCGGCGATTCCCGCCGCCGAACTCGTCGCCATCGCCGGAGCAGGCCATATGCTGCCGCTGACCGCGCCCCGGGAGACCCTCGCGGCGCTTGTTCGTGTTCTGTAGCACGCAGGAGTGATGGCCAGCCGCAGCCTGACTGACGAGTATCAAAGCGGGACCGATTCCCGTCTCCCAAAAAAAGACAGATTCAGGCGAAAGAACGACGCTGCTGGCAGAGACTACGCGTAGGGGTTTTTCAGGGCTTCGATCACGCCGGCGAAAACAGCGCGAACCTGGGATTCATCACAGCCCATCAGCAATGCATCCTCGAAAGCATCCTGGCAGATTTGACGGATCTCGGTGAGGTTCTCATCGAGAACCTTGAGCTTCTCTTCACAGGATACAACTTTTCCGTCAGGTTCTCGCCAGATAACTAGATGTCGTCGGTGCATTGACGGCCACTCCTTGCTTGCGAATGACGCCGATGACGCGCCACCGCTCGGCCACTGACGGATCGGACGGCGCTGGATATCCCTTTTGCGCCCACTGGACCACTTGCAAAAGATGCGCCGTCGCGAATTTTTCTGCGTGCGCATCGCTTTTGCGCTGATAAAATTGGGCGCGTGTTTCCGTTTCTGTCCACCGAGGCGCGCAGCATGAGCAAGATGCTCCAGGAAATGACTCAGGACTTCCACGCCCGCATCCAGGAACTCGCCTACCTGATGTGGGAATCCGCCGGCCGGCAGCAGGGTATGGCCGTGCAGTACTGGCTAGAGGCAGAGAAGCAGGCCCTCGCGGCGATGCACGCTGCGACAACGCAGGTGATTTCCAATCTGGCGACGCCACCCGCCGGGGGCGATGCCGACGGCGATCAGCCGGTGCCGGCGGATGCCTCGGCGGCGGTCGCCACCCCGCCGAAAGCCGACCCGGCGCCAGCGGTCCCCACCCCAGCGCCAGCAGCAGCCGCCACCCCAACGCCAGCGGCCGCGGCCGTCGCCGCCGAACCAGAGGCGAGCCCTGCCCCCGCGGTAGCAAGCGCCGAGCCGCCTGCGCCAACAAGCGTGCAACCGTCTGCCACCAAGCCGGCAGCGCCCCCGCCGCTGGCCGCCGCGGTGGCCGAGACGCTGCCGATTGCCCCCGCGCCCGCTGCACCCGCACCCGCGCCCGCTGCACCCGCACCCGAGCCCGTTGCCGCCGCAGCGAAGAAACCCGCCGCCACACGCAAGACCGCCACCCGCCGCAAGGCCAAGAGCTGAGCCAAAAGGCGAGGGCGGCCATCACCGCCGTCGCCGATCGCGGCGTGGGCAAGGCGCTGTGACACCCCGAGCCGCTCCGCCGGCAATTCCGGGAGTTTAAGCCTTGTCCGACGCCGCCGGCAGCGGGGAGTGAGCGCCGAGGCCAGCGGCGCGCCGGGCGGCGATGCGGTCGAGGATGACGCGCCGCAGGCGGGCATCAGCGTCCCGCCAGGCGCCGATCTC
>JBDHSN010000076.1:0-14508 GCA_039808105.1 Rhodospirillales bacterium | reverse complement strand
AACTGGGAGCGCGACAGCGACCGCTACCGGCGGACGGCTGCCTTCGTCAATGCCTTCTTCGACCAGTTCGAGGCGTTCCTGAAGCCGCCGCGCCATCCCAAGTGGCAGGAAGTCAACCTCGCGACCGAACTGCCGGGGTGGACCCGCTTTGCGCCGGCGCAGGAGTGGCTCGACCGGCGCCCCGCCACTGCCGGTGCGGGTTACGACCTTGCGCTGAAGAACTCGTTCGACGAGTTCATCAAGTTCATGGAAATTGCACGCGGGCAGGGCGGCGCGGGCCCGCACGACAATGAAGCGCTGTTCGAGCGTTTTCTGCAGTGGCGGGCCGCGCAGGGATCAGCGCAGGCGCCGGCAGCTTCCATGGCCCCCAGCGCACCGATGCGCTGATCGCTGTCGCCGGCGGTGCTGATCAGCCGTGCCGGCGGGCGGGCGCTCGCGCTCAGGGCAACGCACGCTCGAGGGTGGCGCGGGCCTCGGTGTCGCCGGCGGCGGCGCGGGTCCGCAGCCGTTCGATGAGCGCAAGACCGCGGGCGTCGGCCTCGCTGTTCCCCTGCTGCGCCGCCAGCCGGTACCATTGCAGCGCGGCGGCAGGCTCCGGGCGGATGCCGCGCAGCCCTCGCTGTTCGATGATGAGCGGATCGTAGGTCGCACCCATCGCGTTTGCCCCGGCAGCGCTGCCGCCGTCCGAAGCGCGGCGGTAGAACAGCCGTGCTGCCGCGACGTCGGAGTGGGCGAAGAACTCGTCGCCGCGCGCGATCAGCAATGCTGGATCGAGCGGGATCCGCGCACTGTAGTCGGGCGCGACAGTGTTGCCGGCTGACGCCAGCGCGGTCGGCGTCGTCTCCGCCGCAAGGTCTGCGCCGTGCCGCTCTTCGGGCATCCGATCGGCGGGCGCGGGGGCGGTGGCAGGCGCGGGCGCTGCCGTCCCCGGCAGGCTCCTCGTGCCGGTCATCCAGCTCTCGGCGCTCCCTGGGATCTCGCCGGACCGGTCCGCCGGGACGAAGGAGGCTGTCACGGAGGTGCTGCTGGGCACCATGGCGCGATCGTCGACCAGGCTCAGGACGGCGACGATGCCGCCCGCGGCGGTGAGAACCACGGCGCCGATCGCCGCCGCCATCGCCCATCCCGGGTGCCGGCGAGCCTCGATCCCCATGGCGAGAGGGTCGGCGAGATCAAGCGGCGGCCTTGCAACCTGCGGGGAGATGTGCGGTCGCGATGGACCAGGGCCCTTCGGTGCCTGCTCGGGCCCCGCCTTGGGCGCCTGCTCGGGCCCGGTCGAACCCGCCGCGAACGGCGACACCGGCTCGCCGGCTTCGACCGGGCCGAGCCGGAGATTGCTCAGCTTCATGTCGCATTACCTCCGGCGCGGCAGGCGCCGACGACGACTTCCAGACGAGGATAGCACGGACGGACGATCGGCGGCCAGTCCACCAGATGAACCCGAAAGGGGCGGAAAACTCCGTCGTCGGGTGAAGGTGACTAACCCTGGTCATCGCAACGGACGATGCCGGCGAATACAGACAACTCGCCTCTGCCGCGCGTGTCCGGCGGCATTGCGGCGGAGATGTCTTATCCGATCACTATTGCGCTACTTTTGGTGAGCGCGTCATGGCGGAATGCCCGCACGGCCGCGCCGGCGCCGGTCAAACCGCCGAGCGGGGGAGGCGGGCCCGGCGCAGCCGGTGGCGCCGTCACTCGGCTGGTGGGCGGGGGCAGCCTCCGGGCGGCAGGCGGGGTGTCCGAATCTCGGCTGAGTTGGCGACGATGCAGCGATACAACGGCTGGAACGAATCCAGTCGGCGCCGCATTTTCACCATGGTTGACGGCCCCGGGATAATGTAAATTTTTCGTGGGGTTCGGCGATTTTTTGTGGCTTTGGGGTCACGGCGCGGCGATGGCAGAAGCTCCTCGCCTTGACCCACCGCCCGGGAAACCGCACAAAGATAAGCAGGCCGCAGTTGCTTTGATGCCGGTCGAGGGATCAGGGCAAGTGAGTGCAACGTCCAGCCCAGGACGGGAGCTCACGCGGCGAAGACAAAGGCGCATCGAGGGGCTAGGGGTAGCGCGAGGCACTGTAAACAGTTGGCGATGAGCGCCGAAATCGCGCCGACTGGCGAGCGGGCTTATTCGGGGGCCTGACATGGCAGACCTGCAACATATGAGTCGCGTTCTCTATCATCACTGTTGGACCAGTGTCGATGACTGGGCACGCACCGTTGATCAGCTTGCCGACCTGACCGACGCCGAAATCGGGCAACTACAGTATGAGCGCTGCGATGAAGCCGCCTGCTCCTGTCCTGCGCCGGGAACCCCGGCTGCTGCGAGCACCCGGCCATCGCTGATGGAGAGAACGCGGCAGAGCTTCTCGGGGCTTTGCGATGCCTTGTTCGGGTTGCGACGCACCTGCTGACATGGATGGGGAGAGGGCGGCGGACCGGTGCCGCCGCCGCGACGCCCGCTCTGGGGCTGTTCCCGTCACAACCTCGCCAAGTTCCTGCTGAACCATGCCCCGACTTCGGAGCTGTGACTCCGTGGTGCGGTGACGTTCGCGTGTTCTCCGCACCGATCTAGAGAAAACTCGTTTGTATGAGGACCGTTCCCGTGTCCGTCATTGTCCGTAGCCCTGGCGAGGATCCCTTTCGAATTTCTAGCGACCCGCGTCTTGCTCATTTCGATGGGCTGCGGCGGCGAGCCACGGCACGGCTGCTGTCTGGGCTGTACCAGGGAGAGGGGCTGTTTTTACTTACCGGTGAAGATGGCATCGGCAAGACGACGCTGTTGCGACATCTGGGCGAGGAGGTGGCGACGCTCGATGGCGTGCGGCTGCTGCACACCGCCGCGTTCATCGACTGCGAGGTGCTCTCAACGTTCGCCGAGATTATCGCCGCCTGTGGCGATCTGTTCCGCGCCGGTTCCGCCGATCCGCTGGTGGTCGCGCGCGTTCTGCAGGATCTCTCCGACGGCGAGCAGATGCCCTCGCTGCTGATCGACAACGCCGACCGGCTGGACGATGCGACGCTGCGGGCGCTGGCGATGCTGACCACCCTGCGGTCGGGGGAGCGGCGCCTGCTCTCCGCGGTGCTTGCCGGCGGTTCGGATCTGCCCGGGCGCATGGCGGCGCTGCTGGGAAAAAGCGACCAGTTGCCCGCCAGTCACGTCGTCGCACTGGCCCCGATGGGACGCGCCGATGTGGAGCGGCTGATCCGCCACCGTCTGCGTCTCGCCGGATGGCCGGAGAGCGACAGGATCGCCGACGTCGTTGTCCAGAGTAACGGTATTCCCCTGCAGGTCATGGGCCTGTGCCGGCGGGCGCTGAGCCGGGAAGAGTCGCCGGGGGCGGCGGTTCCTCTGCCACCGCCTGCCGACTTGCCGCTGCCTGCCGACGTGACGGTGGTGCCGGTGCCGGCGTCGTTGCGTGATGAACCGATGGCGTTGCCCGATGACCTTGGCGCGGCGTGGGAGGAGCCGGCGGTAACGCTGCCGACGGCATCATCTCCGGCAGCCGGTGCCGGCGGGACCGCTGCCGGTACCGAGGATCCCCAGACACCGGATCCGTTGTCATCGCCGTTGCCGGAAACGGCGCCACCGCCGTCCTTCGCGCCCGGCGGGCCAGTGGCTGACGGGATGGCGGGCCTGTCCGATTTTTCCGCCGCTCTGGCAGAGCCCGGGCGCGAGCTGCCCGGCCACATCCGCTATGGCGTCGCCTCGGCCATGCGGATCGAAGGTTCCCAGTGGCAGGACGGCCGTCGTCGTCGCCCGCGCCGTCGCGCGCTGCTGGTGGCAGCCGGTGTCGCCCTGGTGGTGCTGGGAACCGGCTGGTCGCTTTACGACCACACGCCCAAGCGGCTCGCCGAGGGCGGCCCGGCAGCCGTGACGATGGCGCCGGCATCCCCTAAGGCGGAGACGCCGTACGCGGCGGTGCTGGAGCCGCCGCATGCGGTGTCCCCCACCGCACCTGAAGGATCGACGGCTGCGATCGGGCAGCCGGCGCCGGTTCCGGCGCAGGCGGAGCCGTGGTGGCGCTCATCCGGTGCCGATCGTCGGTACGTCGATCTGCCAGCGGCGGGCAACGAGGCTGGTCAGGCGGCGGTGGGCGCTGACACCGCGACGCCGGTCGGCACAACCGGCCCGGCGGTGGCACATCCGGCGGCGGTGGAAAGTCCGGTGGCGCGTCCGGCTCCGCCGGAACCGGTGGCGCGGCCCGCCGATCCGCCAAGGACGTCGCCGGCCGCAAAGCCGCGGGCTGCCGTCGTGGCTAGCGCGTCCCCCACCGATTCCGGTGCATCACCGGTGGCGCGCCCCGAGTCCGAAGCGGTGGTAAAACCTGCCGTCGCGCCCAAGTCGCCGCCGCCGTCGGCGAAGCCGCGGGCGCCGTCGACCGTTGCTGTCGTCCCATCGGACCTCGATGACGAGGCGGTGATGGCCACTGCCGAGCCAAAGGCGCCGGCGAGAACGCGCGATGCACTGCTGGCTGCCGGCGACGAGCAGATGGCCATGGGCGAGGTTGCCGCGGCGCGACTTGCCTACCAGGAGGCCTTTGCCAAGGGCAGCGCCGAGGCGGCACGACGGATGGCGGAAACTTTCGATCCGCGCAACGTCGCAGCGCACTCGAAGGAGGCGAGCGCCGCCGAGGCGATCCTCTGGTACAAGGACGCGGCGCGCAAGGGCGACCGGCGTTCGCGCGGCGAGCTGCACGGTCTGGAAGTGTGGCTTGAGGATGCTGCCGCCTCGGGCGACGGTGAAGCCCGGCGGGTGCTCCAGGCTTGGCGAACGCCGGGCGAGACCGAGGTCGACGGGCAGGCGGAGTAGCGTTGAGCCGGCTGGCGGTTGCGTTTCGGCCAGCCGGTAGGCAACCGCATTCAGGCGGTAATCATCACCTTGACGGCGCCGGAGGTGACCTGCGGCGGTACCGGCTGCAGGTCGGCGACGTTTTCCTTCATCCACACCGACGCCTTCTCGTTGGACTCAAGAGCCATCGGCTCGGTGGAGAAGATGCTGACCGTCGCCATGGTGCCGCCGCCGCAGTCGATCGCGTAGTAGGCGATGAATCCCGGCGAGGCGCGCAGCAGCGGCACGAAGCTCTCGGTAATCTTGCGGCACACCTCGGAGACCGAGCGGACCTGCTCGTAGCGGCGAATGCTGATGTGCATGGCGGCGGCTCCCTCCCTGGCGATGTTCTTGTTACTGCGCTGCCGCCCGCGCCAAGCGGCACGGGCAGAGTAGATCAAGTTTCGGCTGCGATGTCCACGGCCGCACCTGCACCACTCGGGGCAAAAGCGACGCGCGTAAAATGGTGCCCGCGGGGGGACTCGAACCCCCACTCCCGGTCGGGAAACGGATTTTAAGTCCGTCGCGTCTGCCGATTCCGCCACGCGGGCCAATCGTGTCTTAACGTTAGAAGCCGCTCCGCCTGCGAGCAACCCTGTGCAGCGCTGCTTTCGTCGTTGTGAGTGCAAGGACAGCACTGCTGCGGGTGATCCGGCATCACCGCGAGGCTGCTGGTGTGCTAGAAAACATCACCAGTGTCTGCACCACCTGCACACCGGCTGGCGCCTCAGCGGGCAAACGAGGGAACTGCGCAAGGGAGGTTTCGCGTGGACAGGGTCACATCCGATCGCAACGACGAGACGCCATGGCACGCCGTCCCAGCAGATGACGTCCTGCAACGTCTGCGCAGCAATCTTGGCACCGGCCTCGATTCTGACGAAGTCGTCCGTCGCCGCGAGCAGTACGGGCCCAATCGCCTGCCGGAGGCGGGCAAGCGCGGGCCGCTCATGCGCTTCATCGCGCAGTTCAACAACATCCTCGTCTATGTGCTGCTCTTCGCCGGCTTTGCCAAGCTCATGCTCGGGCTGTGGATCGACGCCGCCGTCATCCTTGGCGTCGTCGTCATCAACGGCTTGCTGGGATTCATCCAGGAGGGCAAGGCCGAGAAGGCCCTCGATTCGATCCGCAACATGATGTCCGCCGAGGCGCGCACGCTGCGCGGTGGAGAAACGCGGCTGATTCCGGCGGATGAACTGGTGCCGGGCGATATCGTCTCGCTCGAGTCGGGCGACAAGGTGCCGGCCGATCTGCGGCTCTGCGAGGTGAAGAACCTGCGGATGGAGGAGGCGGCGCTGACCGGCGAATCGGTGCCGACGGACAAGTCGGTGGATCCGGTCAGTGCCAAGGCGACCGTCGGCGATCGCAACAGCATGGCCTACTCCGGCACCCTGGTGGTGTCGGGTCGCGCCATCGGAGCTGTCGTCGCCACCGGTGGCAGCACCGAACTTGGCCGCATCAACCAGCTCCTCGCCGGGGTCAGCGCCTTAGAGACGCCGCTGCTGCGGCAGATCAAGAAGTTCGGCTACATGATCACGGCGGTCATCGCGGTGGTGAGCGTCATCACCTTCGCCTTCGGCCGCTGGGTGCAGGGGCTGCCGTTCGTCGAACTGTTCCAGGCGGTGGTCGGCATCGCCGTCTCGGTGATCCCGGAGGGCCTGCCGGCGCTGATCACCATCACCCTTGCCATCGGTGTGCAGCGCATGGCGCAGCGTCACACCATCATCCGCCGGCTCCCCGCGGTCGAAACCCTGGGATCAGTCTCGCGCATCTGCTCCGACAAGACCGGCACGCTGACGCTGATGGAGATGATGGTCGTCTCGGCGGCCACCGGCGACGACCGCTACCAGGTTACCGGCGACGGCTATGCCCCGGAAGGCGAGGTGCGGCTGGACGGCAAGCCGGCGGCCGCCGATCCCGTCCTGGAGCTGATGGGCCGCGTGTCGATGCTGTGCAACGATGCGGAACTCCGGCGCGAGGACGGGGTGTGGAAGGTGGAGGGCGATCCCACCGAGGGGGCGCTCTATCCCTTCGCCGGCAAGCTCGGTCTCGACCGTGGCACCGAGCAGTCGGCGCACCCGCGCCTCGACGTCATCCCATTCGAGTCCGAGCACCGCTACATGGCAACGCTGAACGGCAGCGAAGGTGGCGGCAGCATCTTCCTGGTCAAGGGCGCACCGGAGAAGATCCTCGATCATTGCGATCGCCAGCAGGGCCGGGACGGGGAAGCGCCGATCGACCGCGATTACTGGACGAAGACCTCGGACGAACTGGCGGCGCAGGGCGAACGCGTGCTGGCGCTGGCGTGGCAGTCCAATCCCGCCCTGAGCGCGGGGAGCCTCGGGCCGGACGATCTGCCCCACGATCTCGTGCTGCTGGGGCTGATCGGCCTGCTCGACCCGCCGCGCAAGGAGGCGATCGAGGCCGTCGCCGAGTGCCACCAGGGCGGCATCCGCGTCACCATGATCACCGGCGACCACAAGATCACCGCCGCCGCCATCGCCAAGATGCTGGGGATCGGCGACGGCCGCACCGCCGTGACCGGCGCTGAGATCGAGGCGATGGACACCGCGGCGCTGATCGAGCGCTGCCGCGACGTCGATGTCTTCGCCCGCGCCAGCCCCGAGCACAAGCTGCGGCTGGTCAAGGCGATGCAGGCGGCGGGGCAGGTGGTGGCGATGACCGGCGATGGCGTCAACGACGCACCGGCGCTGAAGAAGGCCGACATCGGCGTCGCCATGGGCATCAAGGGCACCGAGGTCACCAAGGAGGCGGCCGAGATGGTGCTGACCGACGACAACTTCGCCTCGATCACCGCCGCGGTGCGCGAGGGGCGGACGGTCTACAACAACATCGAAAAGGCGATCCTGTTCATGTTCCCGACCAACGTCGCCCAGGGGTTGGTCATCATGATCGCCATCTTTCTCGGCTTCGTCATGCCGATCACCGCGCCGCAGATCCTCTGGGTCAACATGGTCACCTCGGTGGCGCTCGGCCTTGTCATCTCGTTCGAGCCGCACGAGCTTGACGTGATGCGGCGGGCGCCGCGACCGACCGACCGGCCGATCCTCAACGGCTTCGGCATCTGGCGGGTGATCTTCGTTTCCGCCGGATTGCTGACGCTCACCCTCAGCGCCTTCTTCTGGATGCAATCGTACGGTGCTTCGGAAGCGTTGAGCCGGACGGTCGCGGTCAACACCCTCGTCCTCGGACAGATCTTCTACCTGCTCAACAGCCGCTATCTCGTCGAGTCCTCGCTGTCGGTAGGTGCCCATCTCGGCAACCGCTATCTGCCGATGGGCATCGGCGCGGTGGTGGTCCTGCAGCTGCTGTTCACCTACGCGCCGCCGCTGCAGACGCTGTTCGGTACCGAGGCAGTGCCGCTGTGGGTGTGGCCGGTGCTGTTCGTCGGCTGTCTGGTGTTCTTCCTGATTGTCGAGGCGGAGAAGGCGATCATCCGCAACCTCCTGCCGTCGGCGGCGGCGCGGCCGGCACTGGCGCAGGCGCAGACGCAGATCTAGCCAGCGCCGGCATGAGCGGGCGGGCGGGCGTTTCCTTCGCCCGCCTGCCGTCCGGTTCGCTGCTAGACGATCGAGCGGACGACGCCGCCGTCCACCCGCAGCGCGGCGCCGGTGGTGGCGGATGCCTGCTGCGAACAGAGGTAGACGATCATGCTGGCCACCTCGTCGACGCTGGCCAGCCGGCCGATCAGCGAGGATGGCCGCTCGGCCCGGACGAACTCCTTTTCGTATTCTTCCAGCGGCTGGCCGCGCTGCGCCGCCATCTTGCCGAGGAAATCGGCGACGCCCTCGCTGCGGGTCGGCCCCGGCAGCACCGCGTTGACGGTGACGCCGCTGTCGGGGATGGTTTCGGCGATGCCGCGGGAAACCGCCAGCTGCGCCGTCTTGGTCATCCCGTAATGCACCATCTCGGCGGGGATCTGCACGCCGGATTCCGAGGAGACGAAGACGATCCGGCCCCAGCCGGCGGCGAGCATGCCGGGCAGGTAGGCGCGGCTCATCCGGATGCCGCTCATCACGTTGACCTGGAAGAAACGCTCCCACTCGGCATCGTCGATCTCAAGGAACGGCTTGGGATCGAAGATGCCGAGGTTGTTGACCAGGATGTCGCACGCCGGCACCCGGGCGACGAAGTCTTTGACGCCCGCTGCCGTGCCGAGGTCGGCGGCGATGCCCTCGACGCGGGCGCCGGCGACCGCCGCGGTGAGGCGCGCGGCCGCTTCCTCCACCCGCGCCCGGTCGCGGCCGTTAATGACGACGGCCGCGCCGGCGGCAGCGAGGCCGCGGGCGGTGGCCCAGCCGATGCCGCTGGTCGAGCCGCTGACGACGGCCCGCTTGCCGGAAAGGTCAATGTGCATGCTCAATCCCTCTGATTTTGTCTGGTCATCGCCAGCGCCCGGCTGCCGGGGAGCCGCTTAGCGGATGATGTGGCGTGTCACCGGTGGATTTCAGCCCGTGACGTGTACCGGTTTTGATTGAGTCTGCCGCGGCCTCGGTGTAGCAAGCGGGAGGCCGCCGCTGCGGTTACCCTCAATAGGGGATGTTGGGCCATGCCGAAGCCGAGTGCGTTGCGTATCCGTCCGGTTCTGGCCGCCGCGCTGCTGGCGCTGGCGGCGACGGCGGGGTGCACGATGATCGAGCATCAGCAGGCGAACAGCACCGAGCAGCTGCTGGCGGCGGGCGGTTTCTCGATCAAGGCCGCCGACACCCCGCAAAAGCTGGCAGCCCTGCAGCAGATGAAGCAGCGCAAGCTGCTGCGCCGCAAAGGTCCGGATGGGAACCCGCAGTTCCTCTTCGCCGATGCGCAGTTCTGCCGGTGCCTCTACGTCGGTGACGAGGCGGCCTACCAGAACTACCAGCGGCTGTCGGTGCAGCAGCAGATCGCCGACGACAACCGGGAAGCGGCGCTGGACGCCTCGATGGACTCGCCGTGGGCCTATGACTGGTGGTCGCCCGCCTATCCCTATCCGTACTGATGATTTTGGCGACGAGGAACTGACGGCTACCGCGGCTTGCTGTCGAGCAGGCCGAGCTGGCGGAAGCTGGTGTGGCCGCGGCGCGAGATGATCAGGTGGTCGTGCAGGACGACGCCGACCCGCTCCAGCGCATCGCGCACCATCCGCGTCATCTCGATGTCCGGCTTCGAGGGCTGCGGGTGGTTGCTGGGGTGGTTGTGCACCATCACCAGCGCCGAGGCATCGAGGGCCAGCGCCCGCTTCACCACCTCGCGGGGATAGACCGGCGTGTGGTCGATGGAGCCTTCGTGCTGCTTCTCGTCGGCGATGAGGACGTTGCGGCGGTCGAGGAACAGCAGCCGGAACTGCTCGACCATGCGGTGGGCCATCTGCGCGCGCAGGTAGGCGACCAGCTTGTCCCAGTTGTCGAAGGCCGGCTGCTCGGTCAGATCCTCGCGTACCAGCCGGGCCCCGAAGATGCGCAGCGCCTTGAACAGGGTGACGACGAAGTGGTTCATCCGGCTGATCTCGGAGAGCTGCTCGACGGGCGCGTTGACGACACCGGCAAGGCTGCCGAAACGGTCGAGCAGCTCCTTGGCGATCGGCTTGGTGTCGATTTTGGGGATGGCGAAGAACAGCAGCAACTCCAGCAACTCGTAGTCCGCCAGCGTCTCGTCGGCGCCGGCGAGGAACCGCTCGCGCAGCCGCTGCCGGTGACCCCAGTAGTGTGGGCGGTTGCTCGCCGCCGGCAGCACCTCCGCCACCACCGCATCGGAGAGGCCGCCCAGCGCGGTACCGGGGCACGCCCGCTCTCGCAAAGCCTCGCGCGGATCGGTTCCATCGAAGATCCAGACGCGGCTGATCCGGTCCCAGCGGCCGCCGAGGTCGCGCAGCAGATGCCGGTAGGGATGGGTCTCGCCTTTCACCGTGTAGATGGACGTGCCCCCCGTCGAGGTCCGTACGGTCACCGACAACCCCATGCTCCTGAAGCTGTCGGCCGGCCTGGCGGCGGCGGGCTTGCCGGCAGCGCCGGCGGCGTCTTCCGATTGTCCGCTCATCGCTGTGCCTCCGCCCGAACCTGGTGGGTCTGCTTTCGCCATTCCCAGGGCTCGGTGAACGTGCCCTGCCAGAGGCCGGCGCCGGCGGCGCGGGCTTCCGTCTCCTCGACGATGTAGTCCTTGCCGAACCGGCGGTAGGCGAGTGCCCAGCCGTCACGCACCATCATCGCGTTCAGGTCGTCCTCGCCGGCGAAGCAGACCGCCACCAGCCGGCCATAACGGTCCCGCTTGTCTCCCTTGCAGGTGATCACCTTGCCGGCGGTGGCGCCGGCCAGCAGTCGCTTGGCGTTCTGCCCGCAGGCATAGCCGATGCCGCCGACGCTGCACGACTGGCGGGTCTCGGGAGCATCGATGCCGTGCAGGCGCACACGCTCGCCGGCCACCTGCAGCGTATCGCCGTCGATGACCCGCGCTTCGCCGGTGACGTCAGCCTGGGCGAGAACGGCCGTAAACACCAAAGCCGCAAGCACAAACACCGCAAACAGGTAATGGGTACGCCGTTGCGAGACCGGCGCCGGGTGCAGCAATGGCCAACAGCAAGAAACGCCTGACATTCAGAAACACTCCGAGCCGGCAAGCGTGCTTTTGCTCGTCTGCCCCGTGATCAAGACAGCCGGCGGAAGCACGATATCTTGGTGGTAAGCACCCATATCCCCCAGGCGGCCGTCACACAACAGCCTCCATACAAGTAACTATAGCGTGAATCGGGGTAACACACCAGCGGTACGCGAACCGGTCGGCAACGGCCTTGACGATGCCGGCGGCAGGGCGCACATCGGCCGAAGCCGACGGGCGTTGCGCCGGCACCGGCGACCGGCCGAGGCCGCCGACGGGATTGCCGGGCAGTACCGTCCGGGTCCGGGTGCCGGTGGGGGAGACCAGCCGGCGCTCCTGGCGAAACGGGGCCGCCGATTACCGCCAGCGCGCCTGAGGCTCTGGTCCGGGGACGGGGAGATCGAAATGCAAACGAAGGCTTACGCAGCACAATCGCCGACCACGCCGCTGGCACCGTTCGCCATCGACCGGCGCGCGCCGGGAGCGAAGGACGTGGCGATCGACATCCTCTACTGCGGCGTCTGTCATTCCGACCTGCACACCGTCCGCGGCGAGTGGCCCGGGATCCTGTTTCCCAGCGTCCCCGGCCACGAGATCGTCGGCCGGGCAACCGCGGTCGGCGCGGAGGTCAGCCGCATCAAGGTGGGCGACATCGTCGCCGTCGGCTGCATGGTCGACAGCTGCCGGACCTGTCCGTCGTGTGGGGAAGGGCTCGAGCAGTATTGCGAGGGCGAGTTGGGCTTTACCGCCACCTACAACGGGCCGCTGCACCCCAATGGCGAGAACACCTTCGGCGGCTACTCGGCGGCGATCGTCGTCGATGAGCACTTCGTGCTGTCGGTCCGCCACGGCGAGGAGCACCTGGCGGCGGTGGCGCCGCTGCTGTGCGCCGGCATCACCACCTGGTCTCCGCTGCGTCAGTGGCAGGCCGGCCCCGGGAAAAAGGTCGGCGTCGTCGGCATCGGCGGGCTGGGGCACATGGGGCTGAAGCTGGCGCATGCGCTCGGCGCCCACGTCGTCGCCTTCACCACCTCGGAATCAAAGCGGGCGGACGCGATGAAGCTGGGAGCGGACGAAGTGGTGGTATCGAAAGATGCCGATGCCATGGCGGCGCATACCGGCAGCTTCGACTTCATCCTCAATACCGTCGCCGCTCCCCACAATCTCGATGCCTTCCTCGCCCTGCTGAAGCGCGACGGGACGATGACGATGGTCGGGGCGCCGTCCACGCCGCACCCGTCGCCCAACGTTTTCAACCTGATCCTCGGCCGCCGCCGGCTCGCCGGCTCGCTGATCGGCGGCATCCCGGAGACCCAGGAGATGCTCGACTTCTGCGCCGAGCACGGCATCGTCGCCGACATCGAGATGATCGCGATGCAGGACATCGAGGCGGCCTACGAACGGATGCTGAAGAGCGACGTGAAGTACCGCTTCGTCATCGACATGGCGACGCTGAAGCAGGCAGCGTGACGGTCAGGGGAGCCGTGGCTTGCCCCGGCTCCCCTGCCTTACATCAGCGGCGCGGCGGCGGGCGGCACAGGTCAGGGGAGCAGCTTGACCAGCGCAACGATGATGCCGGCCTGCGCCGCCAGGGCTCCGAACATCCAGGTCAGCAGTTCCGCCTTCAGCTCCGCCAGCCGCAGGTCGAGATACTCGCGGGTCACGGTGCTCTCACTGAGCGCCTCACGCCAGCGCTTCCGCGGTATCCGCGGCCTGCTGAGCCGAAAAGCCGGCTGCTTCCAGCTTGCGCGTATCGAAGGTTATGCTCGCCATCCGCTAATAATAATCGGCCCGGCGGTGGATTTCCATGCCTCGCACCCGTGGTGGCTCGCGGCGCTCGTTATCCCAGCTTCACCGCCGTGCCGTTGGCGCTGACCATCAGCATCGAGCGGTCGGTGCCGCCCATGTACTGGTAGTCGAGGTCGACGCCGATCACCGCGTCGGCGCCCAGCTCGCGCGCCTCCTCGGCCATCTCCTCCAGCGCCACCGCCTTCGCCTTGCGCAGTTCCTTCTCGTAGGAGCCGGCGCGGCCGCCGATGACGTCGCGGATGCCAGCGAAGAAGTCGCGGACGAAGTTGGTGCCGAGAACCGCCTGGCCGGCGACGACGCCGAGGTACATGCCGACCCGGCGGCCGTCGATGCTGTCGGTGGTGCTGATGATCATGGCTTCTCATCCCCTCGCCGTTGCCGTCCGCAAGCCTCGCCTTCCTGAGGCGGGAATGCAACGCCGATGCTGGCCGCGCGGCCGGCGGCTGAGGCCGATGCCGGCGCAGAGGGGCAGAAGAAACGGGGGTGCGGAACCGCGGGCGACGGGGTGTCTCAGGCGGGCGGCGGCAGGCCGACGGCGGCAAGGGCGGCCTGCTGGCGGGCGGCGATCATCGACGCATCGAAGCCGGCGATCAGCTCATGGAACATCCGGTGCCAGTTCACCTCGGCCTGCAGGCGGGTGAACACCGAGCCGAGGCCGATCGCCGCCCTGTCCATCAGCACGAATTCGCGGGGCGGGGCGACGCCGCCGATCTCGCGCAGTTCGCGCTGCACCTTGCCGACAACGCGGGCGCCATACATCGTGCCGCCGTCCTCCTGGATCGGCTGTACCCGGTCCTCCATCAGCGGCCGGTAGAGGAAGCGGGCCCACTGGTTGAGGATGTCGATCAGCCGACGGTCGAGGCTGTGGAAGCCCCAGGTCTCGTAGGCATGCACCGCCAGCGCTTCGTCGTCGTTGCGCAGCGCATGATAGAGGTCGATGACCGCGCCGATGAAGCTGGCCGGGAAGACGCGGATGCAGCCGAAATCGAGCAGGTTCACCGAGCCGTCCGGCCGCACCGTGTAGTTGCCCAGGTGCGGATCGCCGTGCAGCACGCCGTACTCGTAGAACGGCACGTACCAGGCGCGGAACATGTTGCGGGCCAGCGCATTACGGAGCTCGATGTGCCGGTCGACGAAGTTCAGCAGCGGCTCGCCGTCGAGCCAGGTCATCGTCAGCAGCCGGTCGGTGCACAGGTCGTCCAGTGGCTCCGGAACGAACACGCTCGCCTCGTCCCCCAGCATCCGCGCATAGAGGCGCATCTGCCGGGCCTCGCGGCGGTAGTCCAG
>JBDHSN010000075.1:0-14607 GCA_039808105.1 Rhodospirillales bacterium | reverse complement strand
CCGGCCATCGCCACGGCGTTGACCACCGTCATGCCGTTGACGAACGGATAGCTGCCCGGCTTGGTGACCTCGCCATAGATGTAGAACGGCCGGTAGTTGAGCACCTCGACGCTGACGCTGGGATTGAGCAGATAGTCGGGAGACAGCCGCCCCGCGATCGTCTGCTCCAGCTGACGCACCGTCAGCCCTTCCGCCTTGACGTTGCGAATCAGCGGCAGCGAGACGTTCCCGGAGCCATCGACCTCGAACTCGCCCGACAGATCCTCGTGACCGAACACCGTCACCCGGATCTTGTCGCCCGAACCGAGCGTATACCCGGAGATGTCGTCAGTGGCGGGAGCGGCCGGCGCCCCTTCCGCGGCCGGCGCCAGCTTCGACGTCAGAACCAGCGGTCCGCCGACCAGCAACCCGGCGACGACGCTCCTCAGCGCCTGCCGCCGGCTCATCCGCTGCACACTCATCTGTTCACCCATTGTCTTGCCCGTCCTCGGGCCGTTACCGACATGCCCGACCTGCGTCTCCAGTGGCGCCATCATGCCCCGAATGGCTCCTGCTGGAAAGCTGCCGTGCCGACACCATTCAGCCGACGCGGCGCGGCGATGCGCCTTTGCCCATCGCCCTGCCGGCGCCGTTGCTGAAACCCTGCCCCTAGAGCTGTGCTTCCAGGCCAACCCTGATCAGATTCTGCCAGTAGCTGTTGGCGGTGGAATCGCTGCCGCTGGTCGTATGACGGATCAGCTGATAGCCCAGCGTTCCATAGATGTTGCGGTTCATCAGATAGCGGGCACCGATGCCACCGATGTAGTAGTAGTCGTCGCGGTTGGTGTCCTCGTAATCGTCGTAGGTGACCGTCAGCGCACTGGTCAGGATCAGGTTGCGCAGCAGTTCGTGGTCCGCCGACAGGCCGCCGGTGGTCCGCAGGATGGCGGGTGATCCGGCCTGCGTCGTATCCTGAATGATGCGGGCCAGCCGCGCGTTCAGGGTGGTCAGCGTAGTGACATTCCAGGTCATCGTCCCGCCGGCGGTGAAGCCGTCGACGTTGTTGAAGTCGTCATAGTACTGGGCGATGTAGCCGGCGTAGACGTCGCCGAAGACGACGCCGCCGAGGTCGAGCGCCAGACCGGTGACCGCGCTGAATCCGTCGGAAGTACGGCCGACCCGCTCGCCGCCGACGGTCTCGCGATCATCGTAGTCACGCCAGTTGCCCTCGCCCCTGACATACGCCTCGTAGTTCGGCAGGAACTCGTAACCCAGCCGGTAGCCGCCGGCATAGACCGTGCGGTCCCGCTCGGTGTTGCTGGTGTCGGTACCGGAAAATGTATCGGTGTGGTCGTAGTTGAGGCGGACGATGGAGAAGTCACCCACACCGCGGAACTGTCCGAGGCGCTGCACGTGCCGCACGAAACCGTTGCTCTGGTAGAACTCCGTCGGCCGCTTGGCGTCGCCAGGGAAGTCGGGAGCACCGGGCGCTTCATGCTGGCGGGCGAAGCTGCCGCCGGCGAAGAGTGCCGAGTCGCGGGTGATGTCGAGGCGGCCGTCGCCGGCGAAGAAGTAGTCCTCATAGTCGAGGCGACTGTAGTTGGCGTAGCGACCGAAATCCGCGCCGGTACTGAAGTTCAGCGCATGGTTGTTCCAGTCCGATTGCAGCGCCAGTTCCGGCATGATGTCGAAGACGGCATCGTCTTTGGTGCCACTGCGGGTGGCGAAGACGTTGTCGTTCCAGGTCATGTCGGTCGCAAGCTTCGGATAGAGGAGGAACGAGCCCATGCGGACGCCGAGCGGGTCGAGCTCGGGCCGGGCGCGCGTCGCGACGGTTTCGCCACGCACCGCCGTCGCCTCCGAGCCGGTCCGCACCAGCGGCTCGCCCGCCTGCTGCGCCGACACTTCCGTTGATACCGTCAAGGCCAGTGGCATGAACGCGGCACAGGCCATCCAAGCAACGCTTTTCTTCATCTCTGCAGCCCCCGGTCGCGGAATCGGCTTCCAATAGCTTGCGCCGGCCCGGCGCGAAACTCTCCTCAGCAGGTTTGGCGAAGTTAGCATCGCCACCGATGCAACGCTGCAACGCATCGCTACCGCCAGCATTCGCCAACAACCCGAATGAAGAAGGGGCGGCGACGCTTCTGACATCCTCCACAAGGGGGTATTAGCACCTGTATGGGCCTCTCCATGCATCGGAAACCGCCGTTCCCGGCGCAGAAAATGCCCACCCGGCTGTGCTGCCGTCGCGCCGATCACCCCGTCCCGAAGCCCCTGCGCTGATCATACACAGGCCACTGTGTCTCGTCGGCCGCAGTCCAGCGGCATCTGTAACCGGCCGGCCGGGACCATCGCCACCGCCTGCCCGCGCCCGTTTGCCGCTGCCGTTCCGCCGTCGCCGCGCGCCGAACGGCGAATCGCGGAACGACGGCGTGCCGCCCCGGCGCATGAGCCCCCCATTTCCCTGGAGCGTGCCCGTGAGGCGCTGCCGTCCCCGGCAGCGGTGTGCGGCGTGCCCTTTTTCTCTCCCGATCTCGCCATCATATGACCATCAGCCTTCGCCGTCGGTGTCGAGTGTCATAGTGCCCCGGGCAAAAGCGCGCTATGCTTGAGATGCCTCCCAACTGTTCTCTCTCAGGCGGGAAAGCCGGTTTGCCATGCGCGCCCGTCGTTTCGCGGTGTCCGGGCGAACGAGACTTAACCTTGTTTATTGGCCGACTCGGGTTTAATGGGAGATTGCACGTAAGAGTCCATGCCGCGTGAAATGCTGAAGCGACTTCTGGCCCGCCGCCCCCGTCTGACCGTCGATGTTGCCCGGGTTCCGGACGGGCTCCGCGTCTATGCGATCGGCGACGTCCATGGCCGGGCCGACCTGCTGCGGGAACTGCATCGCCTGATCGCCGCCGACGCCGCGACCGCCCCCCGCCCCATGCGCAAGCTCGTCGTCTACCTGGGCGACTATATCGACCGCGGTCTGCAGAGCCGCGAGGTGATCGACGTGCTGTTGAACGAGCCCCTGCCCGGCTTCGAGGCAATCCACCTGCGCGGCAATCACGATCACGAACTGCTCGCGTTTCTGGAAGACCCGCAGCGCAGCGCCGCCTGGCTGCGCTATGGCGGCGATGCCACCATCTACAGCTACGGCGTGCGGCTGCCCGCCGATTCGCCGCCGCAGGAGCGGCTCGGCATTCTTCGCGACCGGCTGCAGGAAGCCATGCCGCCCGGCCACCTCGCCTTCTTCACCTCGCTGCCGCTGACCTATGAGATCGGCGACTACCTGTTCGTCCACGCCGGCATCGATCCCGACAAATCGCTAGACCGGCAGACACCGGTGGACCTGCTGTGGATCCGCGATGACTTCCTTGAGTCGGAGGAGGATTTCGGCAAGGTGGTGGTACACGGACATTCGGTGACGGAACGACCGGAAGTGCGCGACAACCGGATCGGCATCGATACCGGCGCCTGCTACACCAACGCGCTGACCGCCCTCGTTCTCCAGGGCAACAGCCGCCGCTTCCTCTCCACCGGCATCGCCGCCATCAGCATCGACGACTGACCGGCGCCCTCGCCCGCTCACTTGCGCTCCCTCCCCGAGGGGATTTGCGAAAGCTCGGGATTCGCGCTGGTTCGCCGCGTCCTTCACCAGTATGGTCCTGGGATTGCTGATCATCCGCGATAAGACCATGCGTCGCCTCACCCGCACCAAGATCGTCTCCACCCTCGGCCCTGCCTCCAGCACGGAAGAGCGCCTTGCCCAGATGTTTGCGGCCGGCGTCGATGTCTTCCGCATCAACTTCAGCCATGGCGCCCATGCCGATCATGCCGAAAGGGTGCGGATGATCCGCTCGCTCGAAGAGCGTACCGGCAGACCCATCGGCATTCTCGCCGACATGCAGGGGCCGAAGCTGCGGGTCGGCAGCTTCGGCAGCGGCCGCATCCAGCTCGCCGCCGGATCGACCTTCCGTTTCGATCTGGCCAGCGCGCCGGGGGACACCAGCCGGGTGGAACTGCCGCATCCCGAGATCTTCGCAGCCCTCGCCCCGGGCGCGATGCTGCTGCTCGACGACGGCAAGCTGCGGCTGGAGGTGACCGGCTGCGGCGAGGACTATGCCGACACCAAGGTGCTGGTCGGCGGTCCGCTCTCCGATCACAAGGGGGTCAATCTCCCCAACGTCCGCCTCGACATCTCGCCACTGACCGCGAAGGACCGCGAGGACCTCGCGTTCGCCCTCGACATCGGCGTGACCTTCATCGGCCTCAGCTTCGTGCAGCGGCCGGAAGACGTCAGCGAGGCGCGCGACCTGATCGGCGGCCGGGCGCGTGTCCTCGCCAAGCTCGAGAAGCCATCGGCCATCCATCATCTCGAGCGGATCGTCGAGCTTGCCGACGCGCTGATGGTGGCGCGCGGCGATCTCGGCGTCGAGATGCCGACCGAGGACGTACCGGTGCTGCAGCGGCGTATCGTCCGCGCCTGCCGGCGCGCCGGCAAGCCGGTGATCGTGGCAACGCAGATGCTGGAATCGATGATCCAGGTGCCGACACCGACCCGTGCCGAGGCTTCCGATGTCGCCAACGCCGTCTACGAAGGGGCCGATGCGGTGATGCTGTCCGGCGAGACCGCGGTCGGCACCTACCCGGTCGAGGCGGTGACGATCATGGAGCGGATCATCATGCGCGCCGAGGGTGATCCGGAATTCAACCGCACGATCCGCATGGACGACTCCACCCCCGAGGCCACGGAGGCCGACGCCATCACCTCGGCGGCGCGACAGGCGGCGGAGACCATCGGCGCCTCGGCGATCCTCACCTACACCAGCAGCGGCGATACCACCCTGCGCGCCGCCCGCGAGCGGCCGACGGTGCCGATCCTGGCGCTGACCACCGACCGCGAAGTCGCCCGGTCGCTGTCGCTGAGCTGGGGTGTCCATCCGGTGTTCATCGACCAGGCGCGCACCTTCCGCGACATGAGCTCGATCGCCGAGCAGCGGGCGCTACGCGAGGGCTTCGCCGATCCCGGCTCGCGCGTGGTGTTCCTCGCCGGCTTCCCGGTCGGCTCGACCGTCAACACCCTGCGCATCTCGGAAGTGTTCTGACCACGTCGTCCGGATCCGAAGACGCCGGCCGGGCGGAACCGGACAGTCGCAAGGGAACACCGGCACCGCCTCCCGCGGTGCCGCGCAGGTCTGCGGTCGACCAGCCCTCCGGAATCGCCTGCTCCATCGGCGCCTACCTGGTGTGGGGGCTATTCCCCCTCTACTTCAAGGCCGTGGCCTTCGTCCCGGCGGTGGAGATGCTCGCCCACCGCATCGTCTGGTCGCTGCTGTTCCTGAGCATTGTTACCACCCTTCGCCGCGACTGGCGGCCGATCGGCAAGGCGCTGCGCTCGCCGCGACTGCTGGCGACGCTGATGCTGTCAGCCTGCCTCATCGCGGTGAACTGGGGGGTTTTCATCTGGGCGGTGGCGGCGGGACGGGTGCTGGAGAGCAGCCTCGGCTATTTCATCACGCCGCTGCTCAGCGTGCTGCTCGGCGTTGCCGTGCTCTCGGAAAAGTTGCGCCCGGTGCAGTGGGCGGCCATCGGCCTGGTGGCGGTGGCGGTCGCCTGGCAGATCATCGCGCTGGGCACGATCCCGTGGGTCGCGCTGCTGCTCGCCGCCAGCTTTGCCAGCTACGGCTTCGTCCGCAAGCTGGCGGCGATCGAGGCGATGGGCGGCCTCACCATCGAGGCGCTCCTGCTGGCGCCGGTCGCCCTGGCCTGGCTGTGGTTCCAGTCTGCGCAGGGCCACGGCGCGTTCGCCGCGGCGGGCTGGCAGCTCGACCTGCTGATCGCCGCATCGGGGCCGATCACGGCGCTGCCGCTGATCTTGTTCGTCACCGGAGCCCGCCGCATCCGCCTCGCTACCGTCGGGCTGCTGCAGTACATCACGCCCACCTGCCAGTTCCTGATCGCCGTCCTGCTGTTCGACGAGCCCTTCGACCGCCAGCACCTCGTCGTCTTCCTGTGCATCTGGCTGGCCCTCGGCCTCTACACCTTCGATCTGATCCGCCGGGCGCGCTCCTGACCGCCGTCATCGCCAGCCGAAGGCGAAGCGATCCAGATCGCAGGCGGTCCGGTGCGGAAGCCGGCTTGCGGCCGCCGCGGCGAGGGTCTGTCAGCGCCGCCGAGTGCGGCAGGGCACGCGCCGCCGCAGTTGGGCTGCGGCGGGTCAGGCGACGCGGCTGCCGGCCCGCCACACGGCGGTGACGACGGGGATCTGCCGGTGCGGCTGGACACGGACGAGGTCGGCGCGCCGGCCGGGAGCAATCTCGCCGCGATCGGCCAGCCCCAGCATCGCCGCCGGCCGGGCGGTCGCCACCGCCACCGCCTCGGGCAGCGCCAGGCCCAGGCCGTGGTGCAGGATGAAGCAGGCCTCGATCAGGCTGATCGGCACGTAGTCCGAAGCCAGGGCGTCGAGCAGGCCGGCCAGCGCCAGTGCCCGGGCGGAGACATTGCCGGCGTGCGAGCCGCCGAGGACGACGTTGGGCGAGCCCATCACCACCCGCAGCCCGCGCGCCCGCGCCGCCCGCGCCGCTTCCGGTGTCGTCGGGAACTCGCAGATGGTGACGCCTTCGTCCGCCGCCTGGGCGACGTGCGCGTCGGTGGTGTCGTCATGGCTGGCCAGCACCAGCGCCCGGCGGCGCGCCAGTGCCGCGATGTCGCGCCGGGCGGCCGCCGCCCGCTCCGGCGGAAAGCGCAGCCGGCGCAACCGGATCTCGTCGGCATCGGCGTTCGATGCGACGACCGGATCGTGGCGACGCCAGCGGTCGAGATCCCGCCACTGGCGCTGGCCGGGGGTGTGATCCATCAGCGAGACGAGGCGGATGGCCGGCTCGTCCGCCACCGCGGCGAACGCCTCGGCGGCGCCTTCGGTGGTCACCTCGCAGCGCAGGTGCAGCAGGTGCTGCGCCTTCAGCAGGCCCGCCCGCTCGGCATCGGCGCGGGCGCGCAGCGCGTCGTCCAGCACCGCCGGGCTGCGCGTCTGGCCGCAGTGGCGGTCGCCGATGCACAGGGCATCGCAGACGGTGGTGATGCCGGCCGCCGCCATCTGCCGGTCGTGCGCCAGCAGCGCGGCGAGGCTGGGCCAGGCGACGCCCGGCCGCGGCTCCAGATGGCGCTCGAGATTGTCGGTATGGACATCGATCAGGCCGGGGATCAGCAGGTCGCCGTGCAGGTCGGTCGCGCTGCGGGCGTGGCTGCGCCCGCTCTCCACCGCGGCAATCCGGCCGCCTCGCAGGTGGACGGTGCCGGTGAAGACGGCGGTGCCGGTGACGATACGGGCATTGGTGAGGATCTGTTCGCCGCTGCCCGCACGCGCGCGGGCCGAAGGCCCGGCCGGCGTCCAATTCCCGCCGGTCCCGCCATCGGCATCACCCGACGTTGCGACAGCGGGGAATTCTCCGTCTGGGTGCATCCTGATCGTGGACCTCCTTGGCAGGCGCATATTGTCGTGGGTCCGGGTTAACAGGGGGTTGCGGTCAATGAACGGGTCTCCTTGCCGGCTTGAACCTGATCAGTGCTCGCGAAAGCTGTGCTCGACGGTGAAGATGAACGGCTGCAGCAGGTATTCCAGCACCGTCCGGTCCACGGTCGAGATGAAGGCCTCGGCCGGCATGCCCGGCGTCAGCACGATGTCCGGGTCGAGCACCTTGAGCTGGCGGCGGTCGATCTCCACCTTGGCCGCATAGTAGCCCTGTCCGGTTTTCTCGTCATGCAGGGCGTCCGGCGATACCGAGCGCACCTTCGCGTCGATGCGGTGCAGGTTGCGCTGCGGAAACGACGGGAAGATGACGTAGGCGTGCTGCCCGGCGCGGACGTCATCGATGTCGCGCGGCGAGACGCGCGCCTCGACGATCAGCTCGTCCTGGCCGGGCACGATGCTGAGCACCTCGTCGCCGGCCCGGATGACGCCGCCCAAGGTCTTGAACTTCAGATCGAGGACGGTGCCCGCCACCGGCGCAACGATGTCGGTGCGCGCCACCTTGTCCAGGCTCTCGCGGATCTGCTGCTCGACCTCGCTGCGCTTCGCCTGCACCTCAGCGAGCTGCGCGTCGACTTCCTCGCGGCGTTTGACGGCGATGTTGACGATCTGCAGGCGGGTCTCGCCGATCTGCTCCTCGGCACGGGCGACGCTGGCGACGAGCTGGCCGTCCTGGCCGAGCAGCTCGGCCTCGGCGCGCTGCAGCGCCAGCAGCCGCGATTTCCGCTCGTAGCCCTTCTCCACCATGTCCTTGACGATGCCGATTTCCTGGCGGATCAGCGCATTCTGCTGGCGCACGCTGTCCAGCTGCTTGCCGGCGCCGGTGATCTGCTGGCGGAGCTGGGCGATGCGCTGGTCGAGGATCGATCGCTGGCTCTCGTCATTGGCCCTGCGGGCGAGGAACTGGCTGTTCTGCTGATCGATCAGCTTGCGCACCTCGGCATCGGCGCGGTCGGCCAGCGCCGGATCGCCGAAGGCGATGGCGGCGGCGCCGTCCCGTTCCGCCTGCAGCCGCGCCTCGGTCGCCGCCAGCGCCTGCAGCCGCGCGGTGAGCTGGCCGGCTTCCGCCTGGGCGCCGACGCCGGCAAGGGTGATCAGCACCTCGCCCGCCGTCACCTGATCGCCTTCCCGGACGCGGATGTCGCGGATGATGCCGCCCTCCAGGTGCTGCACCCGCTGCACGCTGCCTTCCGGGCCGATCACTCCCGGGGCGATCGCCGCGCCGGCGATCGGTGCCGTCGCCGCCCAGCCACCGCCAATGACGAAGAAGGCGACGATGATGGCGAGGCCGAGCAGCACCGGGCCGCGCAGCTCGCGGTGCAGGGAGCGCGCCGCAACGCCGCCCGCAGCCTGGGGACGGCCCGCATCGTCTGCGGCGAGCGCTTGCGCGGCGGCCTCGGGTGCCCTGCTGGGGGAGCGCGCGCTCACGGTGCCCCCTCGCCGGCCCGAGAGGCGATGGCGACCGGCGGATCGCCCGCGGATCTGTCGCCGCGCGCGACGCCGAGACGGGACGGTGCGGCATCGGCGCGCACCGCTGCCGGGACGGGTGCCGGCCGCAGCCGCGCCAGCACCGCGTCTCGCGCCCCGAACAGCTCGCAGCGGCCGTCGCGCAGCAGCAGCAGCTTGTCCACCGCGCGCAGGATGCGCGGGTGATGAGCGACGATCACCACCGTCGCACCCCAGCCCTTGGCCCGGGCCATCGCCGCCAGCAGGCTCTCCTCGCCCTCGGCATCGAGGCTGGCGTTGGGCTCGTCCAGCACGATCAGCTTCGGCCGCCGGTAGAGGGCGCGGGCAAGGCCGATGCGCTGGCGCTGGCCGCCGGAGAGAAACGAGCCGCCCTCACCGATCTCGGTCTCGTAGCCCTTGGGCAGGCGCAGGATGATGTCGTGGACGCCGGCGGTCATTGCCGCGTCGATCACCGCCTCGGGCTCGGGCCGCTCCGCCAGCCGGGCGATGTTGTCGCGCACCGAGCCGCCGAACAGCTCGACGTCCTGCGGCAGGTAGCCGATGTGCGGGCCGAGCTGTTCCGCCGGCCAGGTGAACAGGTCGGCGCCGTCGAGGCGGGCGTGCCCGTGCGTCGGCCGCCACGAGCCCACCAGGATCTTGCACAGGGTCGACTTGCCGGCGGCGGACGGGCCGATGATGCCGACGGCATCGCCGGGCTCCACGGCGAAGGTCACGCCGTTCAGCACCGGCTTTTCCGCCGCGCGCGGGGTGAAGCTCACCTGCTCGCAGGCGAGGCGGCCGTTCGGAACGGGCAGCGGCATCGCCGGCGGCGGTGCGGGTACGCGCTCCAGCAGGCGGTTGAGCCGGCCGGCGGCGTCGCGGCCCGCCACCATCTGCTTCCAGGCGCTGATCGCCTGCTCCACCGGCGCAAGGCCGCGGCCGAGCAGGATGGAGGCGGCGATCATGCCGCCCGAGGTCAGCTCGCCGCCGATCACCAGGTAGGCGCCGAAGCCGAGGATGAGGATCTGCACGAAGATGCGGGCGAACTTGGAGCAGCCGACCAGGACGGCATTGCGGTCGGCGGCAGCCAGTTGCAGTGCCAGCGCCTGCTCGTTGCGCCGCGTCCAGCCGGCGAGGAAGCCGGGCAGCATGCCCATCGCCTGGAAGGCATCGGCGTTGCGGACCGCCTGATCGGCCTGCTGGACGCTGGCGATGGCAAGCAGGCCGGCGTCCTTCAGCGGCCGGCGCGAGAGGTATTCGTTGAGCGCGGCGAGGCCCAGCAGCAGCAGTGCCGCCGCCACCCCGAGCATGCCCAGCAGCGGATGCATCAGCCAGATGATGGCGAGGAAGATCGGCGTCCACGGCGCATCGAACAGGGTGTTGACGCCGGGGCCGGCGAGGAAGGCGCGGACGAGGCCGAGATCGCGCAGCGCCTGGGCGTTGGCGGCGCCGCCGTGGAAGGTGGCGCGCAGGCTGGTGGCGATCAGCTCGGGCGACAGCTTGCGATCGAGCCACTGGCCGACGCGGGCGAGGATCTGGCCGCGCACCATCTCCAGCAGGCCGAGGACGAGGACGGCGATGCCGGCGATGATCGTCAGCATCACCAGCGTCTCGATCTTGCCGCTGGCGAGGACGCGATCGTACACCTGCATCATGTAGATGGGCGAGGTGAGCACGAGCAGGTTGATGAACAGGCTGAACGCCGCCAGATAGACGACGGCGACGCGCGCTTCCCTCGCGGCCGCGCGCAACGGGCTAACCGACCCGGCGGTCATCTCGCTCTCGATCCTCCCCCCCGCCGGCCGGCTTTCCCCGCCGCCAAGCCAGCGGTATCGCCGCGCTCCCGCGCGACGCTTCGATCAGTCCCCTCTGGGAGGATGAGTCTTAGCGGAAACGCCGGAGACGAACAAGCCGGCTGATCAACCAACTTGGGTTACGTACCGCCGGGCGCCGCGGCCAGCGACGGCACGACGAGCAAGCGGGCTTGCCCTCCCCCGGTCCGGCAGATATCACTGCCCCTAATCAAGTAACCCGGACAACTCGGAGGAGATCACCATGAAATTCCTGCACTGGGCGTCGGTGCTCGCGCTGGCCCTCATCATTGCCGCGCCGGCTTCGGCACAGCAGTACGGCACGCCGGCGGCGGCCAAGGCGCTGCTGGAGAAGGTCGTCGCCGACATGAAGGCGAACAAGGCGAAGACGCTGCAGGACATTTCCGCCGGCGCCTTCAAGGAAAAGGACCTTTATCCGTTCTGCGGCGGCCCGGACGGCAACTTCACCGCCCACGGCGCCAATCCCGGCCTCGTCGGCCAGAGCATGAAGGACCGCAAGGATCCGACCGGCAACGCCTATGGCGCCGAATTCTACAAGGTCGCCCAGGAAGGCAAGTTCTCCCAGGTCTCCTACATGATCCCGAAGCCGGGCGACACCACGCCGGTGGCCAAGGAATCCTACATCACCAAGATCGGCGACGAGGTCTGCGGCGTCGGCTACTACAAGTAGCGCTCCAACCAAATTGACAGCGGCGCCTCGTGATGAAGCGAGGCGCCGCTCGGCTTCCCTGGGTCCAGGAGAAAGCCCGCCGGTTCACCTGACTGTCAGAAATGTGGGCCGCGCGCGGGGAGTCAGACTCGAGTAAATCGTGTAAAATAAATACACTACAACGTACCGTCATGGCCGGGTTTGTCCCGGCCACCCACGTCTCGCGGCCGGTGAAGTCCCCACGGGGATGCGCGGAACAAGTCCGCGCATGACGATGGAAGTTGTTTCGGACGCATTGACGCTAGTTGCTACGGGAAATACGCCACATTTGATTTCCAACGGCTTGTGGATAGTGGCGAAATAGTGACCATCGACTAGTCTATTACTGCCGGAGTTAACCTTTCCGCGGCAGCGGCAGTTGCGCCAGCGCGAACAGCGCGGCGGCGGCGACGACGATGGAGGGCCCGGACGGCGTATCCAGCCACAGCGACAGCGCGAGGCCGCCGGCAACGGCGAGCATGCCGATCAGCGCGGCGATCACCGCCATCGCCTCCGGCGTGCGGGCAAAGCGGCGCGCCGTCGCCGCCGGGATGATCAGCAGCGAGGTGATCAGCAGGATGCCGACGATCTTCATCGCCAAAGCGATGACGACGGCGATCAGCAGCATGAAGGCAAGGCTGACCGCGCCGACCGGCACGCCTTCCGCCCGTGCCAGGTCCTCGTGCACGGTGGCGGCGAGCAGCGGCCGCCAGATCACCGCCAGCAGCGCCAGCACCACCGCGCCGCCGCCGCCGGCCAGCGCCAGATCGGCCGGCGTCACCGACAGGATGTCGCCGAACAGGTAGGCCAGCAGGTCGAGGCGCAGCCAGCTCATCACGCCGACGGTGACCAGACCGAACGACAGCGCCGAGTGCGACAGGATGCCGAGCAGGGCGTCGGTGGACAGCCACGGCCGCAGCCGCTGCAACGCCACCAGCGCCAGCGCCACGCCGACCGTCACCGCGACCACGCCCGCCATCGGCTCGACCGCCAGGAGGAAGCCGAGCGCCACCCCCAGCAGCGCCGAGTGGGCCATGGTGTCGCCAAAGTAGGCCATCCGCCGCCAGACGATGAAGCAGCCCATCGGCCCGGCGACGGCGGCGGTGGCGATGCCCGCCGCCAGCGCCCGCAACAGGAACGGCTCGAGGATCACGCGTCCCGCTCCGGTCCCGGCAGGGGCGGCGTTTCCGGCGCGGCCGGCGGCTGCAGCGGCGGGCAGACAATCTCGCCGCCGATGCCGTGGCGGTGGTCGTGGTGATGGCTGTAGACGGCGAGCGACGCGGCGGTGCGCCGGCCAAACAGCCGGACGTATTCGGGATGCTGCTCGACGGCGTCGGGGGTACCGGCACAGCAGACGTGGCGGTTCAAGCAGATCACCCGGTCGGTCGCCGCCATCACCACGTGCAGGTCGTGCGAGATCATCAGCACGCCGCAGCCCCGCGTCGCCCGCAACGTGCCGATCAGCTCATAGAGGGCGGCCTCGCCGAGGAAGTCCACGCCTTGCATCGGCTCGTCGAGCACCAGCAGGTCGGGACTGCCCAGCAGCGCCCGCGCCAGCAGCACCCGCTGCAGCTCGCCACCGGAGAGGGTGGCGACCGCCGCCCGTTCGAGGTGGACGACGCCGGTCTTGGCCAGCGCCGCGCGCACCTCCGCGCGCCCGGCCCGCCGGGTCAGCGTCATCAGCCGGCCGACGGCGAGCGGCAGCACCGGATCGATCGGCATGCGCTGCGGCAGGTAGCCGATGCGCAGCCCCGGCCGGCGCTCGATGCTGCCGGTATCGGGGCGGAGCAGCCCGAGCAGCACCCGCAGCAGCGTCGTCTTGCCGGCGCCGTTGGGCCCGATGACGGTGACGATCTCCCCCTTGGCCACGGCGAGATCGACGCCGGCGAGCACGACTCGACCACCGTAGGAGAGGCTCAAGTCGTGGCCGGCCAGCAGCGGTGCCGCTGGTGCCGCCGCCGCTCCCGCAGCCGCGCGCGGGCGCAACGACGAATGGCCTGCCGTGCCCGCCACTCGTCCGCGCTACCGGTCGACGGTACGGCAAACCCGGCAGATGCCGGCGATCTCGACGATGGGGTGGGTGACGAGAAACTGCCCGGCGGCGGCGCTCTCGGCGATGGCCGCCACAATCGCGGGTGCCTGCAGCTCCGCCACCCGCCGGCAGACGCTGCAGATCATCAGCAGGGCATCATGGCGCTCGCCGGGCCGGGTGCAGGCGATGAAGGCGTTGAGGCTTTCCACCCGATGGACGAGGCCATGCTGGAGCAGAAAGTCGAGCGCCCGGTAGACCGAGATCGGCGCCGCCGGGCGGCCGTCGCCGCCGCCCAGCCGGGCAAGGATGTCGTAGGCGCCGAGCGCGACATGGCTTGCCGCGAGAACCTCGAGGACACGTCGCCGCTGCGGGGTCAACCTGAGCGTCTGTTCGGCGCGCAGCCGCTCGACGGTGCTCATCAGCAGGTCGACGCAGCGGCCATGGTCGTGATCGATCGGTGGAAATGCGCTCTCGGCTGACATGTTCATTGTCCATCTGTCGCAGCGTCGTTACCGGCCCATATAATGTTATAGTGTATCATTCCGCCAGCCGACACGCCGTCGTGCGACCCTCGCCTCGAAAGGATAGATAGTATGGCGCGAGCCCTCCTCATTGCCTTAACCCTAATTGCAGCAGTCGTGCCGGCGGGTGACAGCCGGGCGGCAGAGGCGCAGCCGCCGCGGGTGGTCGCCACGATCAAGCCAATCCACTCGCTGGTTGCCATGGTCATGCAGGGCGCAGGCGAGCCCCAACTGCTGATCGCCGCCGGAGCCTCGCCGCATACCTACAGCCTGAAGCCGTCGGATGCGCAAGCCCTGCAGCAGGCTGACGTCCTCTTCTGGGTCGGCGAGGGGCTGGAGACGTTCCTGGAAAAGCCGCTGCAGGCCCTGCCGGAAAAGGCGAAAGTGGTCGAACTGGCGCATGCGCCGGGGGTGACCTTGCTGCCGTACCGGGCGGAAGGTCCCGGCCACGCCGATGCCGACGCCGGCGCGCACGCGGAACATCATGACACCGACGCCGACGACCACGACCACGGGCATACGCATGCCGCCGGCAGCGCCGACATGCACATCTGGCTCGATCCGGTGAATGCGCAGGCGATCGTCCGGGCTGT
>JBDHSN010000074.1:0-14704 GCA_039808105.1 Rhodospirillales bacterium | reverse complement strand
GATACCACCGAGGCGCTGCTGCGCCGGATCGACTCCAAGACCCTGACGGTGACCCTCGCCGAGCCGCTCGCCGCCGTGCCCGAGGCCCTGGGCGCCCGCTTCAACGCCCAGCTTGCGGCACCCGAGCGGCTGCGCTTCCAGTACGCGCCGAGCCAGGTGCACGGCGGCGACATCCTTGCCGCCGTCGCCGCCGAGGGTCTGCGCATCATCGAGGTCTCCACCCGCGAGGCGGAGCTTGAGGACATCTTCCTGGCGCTGACTGGAGCCGCCGCGGCCGCCATCGAGGAAGATGAACTGGCGAGGCCGCAGCCGATCGAGGTGCCGCGCGGCAATCCGGTCGAAGGCATCCGGTGAGGCTCGCGCGGCTGCTGGCGGCGGCCGCGGCTGTCCTGGTGCTGCTCGCCTGCGCGCCGGTGCAGGTGCCGGCCGGTCCCGCCGCCGCCGCGCCGGAGCTGGCGGACGATGCGCTGGTGGCGGCCGATGGCGTCAGCCTGCCGCTGCGGTCGTGGCTGCCGTCGAGCGGGCCGCCCGACGCCGTCGTCATTGCCCTGCACGGCTTCAACGACTACTCCGCCTTTTTCGACGGCATCGGCCGCTACCTCGCCGATCGCGGCATTGCCTCCTACGCCTACGATCAGCGCGGCTTCGGCGCCGCGCCCCACCGCGGCTACTGGGCCGGCACGCCGGCGCTGACCGGCGATGTGCGGGCGGCCGTCGCCGCGGTGCGGGCGCGGCACCCGGGAACCCCGGTCTACCTGTTCGGCGAAAGCATGGGCGGTGCCGTCATCATGGCGCTGATGGCCGAGCCGCAGCCGCCGGAGGTCGCCGGCATCATTCTCGCCGCGCCGGCGGTGTGGGGACGGGCGTCGATGCCCTGGTACCAGACGACGCTGCTGTGGATGGCGGTGCACACCTTTCCGGGACGGCAGCTCACCGGCCAGGGTCTTGGCATCCAGGCTTCGGACAACATCGAGATGCTGAAGGCGCTGGGGCGTGATCCGCAGGTGATCAAGGCGACCCGCGTCGATGCGGTATGGGGCCTCGTCAACCTGATGGACCAGGCGATGGCCTCGGCGCCTGCCCTCGATGGCCGCCTGCTGATTCTTTACGGCGAGCATGACCAGCTGATCCCGCCGGGCGCGGTTGCCGAGGTGCTGGCGGGGCTGCCGGCGGCGGCAGCGGCGCGGCGGCGCTTCGCGCTCTACCCCGACGGCTGGCACATGCTGACCCGGGACCTGCAGGCGGAGACGGTCTGGCGCGATATCGACGCCTTTATTTCTTCCCCAGACGGGGATCTGCCGTCTGGGGCCGATCGCCGCGGTTCGATGGCCTGTCCGAGCCCGGCCGAGTGCCTGCGCAGCAAGCGCATTCCCTTCTGAGCAAGTCTATCAGCGGTTATCCGCGGTTGAGGGATAGATCCTGACAGGTGGATAGCAGTCTATCCGCAGCTGGACGCCACAGGCAATAGCCATAACAATCAAATGTGCCTTGAGATGGCCACTTTCATCGGCGAGCGTCTGGCTTCGTCCGAAGAGAGCTAGGTAGTGTGTGGAGTTGTGCAGGGGAAATCCATCACATCATCCACTATCATCGCACCTGCTCACGATAATCAAATAGCTTAGAATGGAGCTATTTCGTGATGCCTGTCGTCTATCAACTGTTTGCCTTCCACTTCTCGGTAATCTCGTGCCTGTCTGCTGTTGTGTTCATGGCTATTGCCGCTTTTGACTTCTCACCGGCGGAGGCAGCAGAGCGAGGGCGGGTCCGGGTTCAGAATGGCAGTGTCTATACCGACCGCGGCACCATGATCCGCGGCTCGACGATGGCCGTGCTCTATGGAATTGGTAACGCAAAGAACCAGTCGTACTGGCAATACCTGAATAAGACGCTTAAACTCAATGCAGTCAGGTTAGGTGTCAAGACCGGACAGATTGGCAGGAATGTCCGCCAGCAGCTGGAAACGATTGATCACATGGTTGCCTCTGCCGGCAAGAATAACATGTACGTGATGATCAATAATTCGATTCAGCCTGGATCCTATAACCTGTCGCAGTTACGTGAGTTCTGGTCAGTCGTCGCACCGCGTTATGCCAACAAGACGCATGTGTTCTATGAGATGACCAATGAGCCGGTTAACGGCGGTCCGGTATGGGGACATGCCGCGCAGTACACGGAGAAAGTACGCAGTGAACTGAAGAGTGTTTACGATATCATGCGTCGCGGTGCCCCCAATACGCATATTGTCATGTTCACGGCGCCAAATCTCTTTCCGAACTGCGCGACCTACGCTGAGATGATTGCCAAGGTCAAAGGCATCGACTGGTCCAAGACGTCCGTCGGCTTCCATCATTACCAGGGCACGCAGCGCTTCGGCGAGGCCAACTTGCGGTGTCTGCGCCAGAAGTATCCGCTGATCATGACCGAGACAAACTACTGGATGCGACCGGATGTCAGCAATCTGCGGACGGCATTGAACCTGTATGAGAAGCTGGATATGAGCTGGTTCTCGCTCGACGGCCGCGGTGATAACCGGCGCCTGCAGCATGAGATTATTCCGCAGCTCAATCGCGACGGCCATTACTGGGAAGTTGCCAACTGATCCGTGGCTCCGTCCGGTCGTGCGGACGGCCGGAAAAGCAGCGACAGGCCGTGGTGCGCGCGCGTGCACCACGGCCTGTCCGCTTTCCCGCCTCTCGCCGGCGCCCTTTCCGGTAATGCCTGGTATGGGGGTGGTCGCGACCCGGCGAGCTTGCCCGCCGGAAGCGGGCATGTCGATGACGCCGCGGTTCTCCACCGGGCCAGTCGCCGCCGCCTGCCCGTCTGCGCAGGAGCGCGGCCTCTGCTTTTCCGGCCGGCTGCGCCCGGGTGGCCGGCGGTGCGGCGGCTTCGGGGGCGGAAGCGCGGGCCGCCGGCGATGGCCGAGGCCTTAATCAGGCGCCTGCCGATTGACCGTGGCTGCGCGCGGCGTGCATCTTCCGGCGTCGCGATCTGGAGCGGCCGATGCGCACCTTCGATTTCTATATTCTCCGCGAGACCGTCAGGCCGTTGGGACTGGCGCTGATCATCGCCATGCTGGTGCTGCTCATCGAGCGGCTGCTCCGCCTTCTCGATCTGATGCTGGGCGCGCAGGGGCCGCTGAAGCTGATCCTGGAAATCCTCGCCTACCTCATTCCCCACTACATCAGTCTCGCCCTGCCGATGAGCCTGCTGATCGGGGTGATGATTGCGTTCAACCGGCTCAGCCGCGACGGCGAACTGGACGCGCTGCAGGGCGCCGGGTTGTCGCTCGCCCGGCTGTCGCGCGCGCCGCTGCTGATGGCCGCGGCTGTCGCCATCATCGCCGGCATCACTTTCGGCTACCTGAAGCCTTACGGGCGATACGCCTACCAGGCGATGATCTACACCGTCGGCAACGCCGCACTGCAGGCGTTCGTCCAGCCCGGCGTGTTCACCCAGTTCGGCGACACCACCTTCCTCGTTGGCGCCATCGGCCACGAAGCCGGCAGCTTTGCCGAGGTGTTCGTCTATCAGGACGGCGATGACCGATCGACGGCGATCACCGCCCGCGACGGCACCCTGTCCCGTTCGGCCGAAGACGGCACGCCGGTGCTGCGTCTGTTCGATGGCGTCCGCCTTAGCGAGAGCGCTTCCGGCGCACCCCGCCGCGGCCGCACCGCCGATCCGTCGATCGGCGTGCTGCGCTTCGATGAGCTGCGGATGGAGCTGGGCGATGCGCAGGCACAGGTGTTCCGGCCGCGCGGCGCCGATGAGCGCGAGTTCACCATCGTCGAGCTGTGGCAGCGGCGGAATGCGCCGCCGCCCGGCATCCGCTCCTCCGACATGATCGCCGAGTTCAACGTGCGGCTGGCAACCACCCTGTCGGTTCCGCTGCTGCCGCTGCTCGGTATTCCGCTGGCGCTGGGCCGCCGGCGCAGCGATCAGTCGTGGGGAATCGCCGCCGGCCTGCTCATTCTGATCCTCTACAATCAGGTGCTCGACCTCGGCAAGAACATGACCGAGAGCGGTGAGGTGGGGCCCGTCGTCGGCCTCTGGCTGCCCTTCTTAGCCTTCGCGCTCCTCAGCTGCTGGCTGTTCCAGCGCTCCTCGAGCCGGCTGCCGCAGGGCACCGGCGTCGATGTCCGCTCGCTGCCGCTGGTGCGCAGCCTCGCCGGTATGGTCGGAAGGTTGGCGAGGCGCGGCGGATGACCCCCGTCTTCGGCCGCTACCTGACCACCCGCTTCGCCACCTTTCTCGCCTTCGCGCTGGCGGCGGTGTCGGCGCTGGCGCTCACCCTCGATCTCATGGAGGAAGCCGACCGGGTGCTGGGGTCGGACTACGGTGGCCTGCCCGGCCTGCTGTGGTACAGCACGCTGCGGCTGCCCGACATCATCGGGCAGATGCTGCCGGTCGCGACGCTGCTGGGGGTCGTCCTGATGCTCGGCCAGCTGCTTCGCCACAGCGAGCTGGTGGCGATGTGGGGCAGCGGCCTTTCGCCACTGCAGATCATGGGCCGCCTGCTGCCGATGGCGGCGATCCTCGCGGTGCTGACCTTCGTCAACGCCGATGTTGCCGTCCCGGAAAGCCGCGCGGTGCTGCGGGCGTGGGATGTCGGTGAAGCTCGCAAGACCGGTATTCTCGCCGACGACGGCCGCATGGCGTGGATGCTCAGCGGCAGCGACGTGGTCCGCACCCCCAAGCAGCCCTCTGCGTTCGGCGAGCTGGACGAGATCACCATCCTGCGCCGCGATGCGGACGGCCGGCTGCTGGAGCGCATCGATGCCGCCCGCGCCCTGCCGCAACAGGACGGCTGGCTGCTCAAGGATGTGCGCCGTATCGACGTCGCGACGGGTGCCGCTTCTCTTGCCGATGCCCTGCCCTGGGACGGGCGGATCGACGTGGCGGCGCTGCCGCTGATCGCCAGCGAGATCCGCGACCTGCGCAGCAGCCAGCTGCTGCAGCTCATCCGCAATCACGGCTACGGGCAGCGGCCGGGCTACCGCTATGCCACCTGGTTGCAGGCGCGCATCGCCGCGACGGTTGTGCCGGCGCTGATGATTTTTCTCGCCGTCGCCCTCGCACAGCGGTTCCGGCGGACCGGCGGCTTTTCAGCCCTGCTGCTGGGGGCCGTCGCCATCGGTTTTGCCTTTCTCGCGCTCGATGGCGTCATCCTGGCAATGGGGGAGGCGGGTCTCGTCCCCTCATGGTTTGCGGCCTGGGCCGCCAAGGCAGCCCTGCTCGGTCTGATCAGCACATTCGTCATCAGCCGCGAGGGCTGATGGCCTCGGGGACCGTCCTGGTGTCCCAGCAGCTCCCTCCGGTGATCCGTGGCGCACGGCTCCCTGCTCAGCGTAACGCTCAAGCTTGACTGAAAACGAGACGCACATGCAGAAAGTGATTTGAAAACCGCCACAGCGAAGCAGACAATACCTGCCTCCCTGACACCAAGTCATTTCCGGAGGAGCGTGATATGCGGGTCGCACCATTTATTTGGACAACCATGGCGATTGCAGGCGTCTTGGCAGTGGAGGCGCAAGCGGCAACCCAGAAATCGGCACCGATCAGCAAGTTCAGTGGCGTCGATGAAATTGTCTTTTCCTGTACGACATCGAAGACCTTTGTCAACATCCCGGGACTTTCGCGTAGTTTTACCGTCGGCGCCGGGGCGGCGGAGGAGGCTGTCGTCATGCTGCAGGGCGCGTTCAGCTTCAGCCCTGCCGGCTCGGACACGGCGTTCGTGCGGCTCCTGATCGACAACATCGTCCAGGGGCCCGGAGATCAGGTTCCCATCGAGAGCCTCGACGCTACCAGCAGCGCCCGCGGCTTCAACTGGCAGTCAAGGACGCTGTCGCCCGGTGCCCACACAGTCCGCGTCCAGTGGCGCACCGACCTCGGGAGCAGTCTTTGCGTCGATGCCCGCTCGCTGATCGTCCTGCACAAATAGCGGTTTCGCCGGCCGCCGCTCGCCGGAGGACGACAGGAGCGGCCGGCCGCGCCGCTGACGGGCGCGGCCGCACTCGCGGCGGCAGGAGCGCTTGCCGGCGGCTGTGGTGACGTGGTGGCCGCGGCGGCTGCTTGCCGGGCGTAACGCGGCCACACTCCCTCCCTAAGCATGCGCGTATGAGAAGCAATTCCGTTGCGGACAGGCCACTGCCTGCGCTACTCACTGACAGCGTGGGGTCAGCAACCATTTGGCGCATGTGGGTCCTAAGCCGGGTTATGTTGGCGTTCCTCGGGCTGCTCGCCGCCGCTGCCGTCGGCGGATGCAGCAGCGTCGATCGAGCGCCGGCGGCGGCCCATGAAGAGCCGTTTGCCGCGCCCGAAGCCTACAACATGTTCAAGGTCGGTTTCTCGGCGATTGTCGAGCGGTATATCGACCCGATCAGCGCCGAGCAGGTCGCTCTTGCCGGAATGGGGGGACTTGCCGTCCTCGATCCGGCGCTGAGCGTCAGCAAGGTTCATGACGACGTGCAGGTGGACAGGAGCGGCCGGCAGATCCTGTCGCTGCCGACGCCGAAGGCGCGCGACGTGGACGGCTGGGCGCGGACGACGGTACAGGTCTGGCGGGGGGCGCGCGACTATTCGGCGCGTCTTGCCGCGACGCCCCAGGAAGACGTCTACGAGGCCGTCTTCGATGCTGCCGTCAAGGTCCTCGGTCCCCACGCGCGCTATGCAACACCCGCCGAGGCGCGGCGCACCCGCCTGCGCCGGGACGGCTATCTCGGCATTGGCGTCGGCATCGTCCTCAACGACGACCAGGAACCGGAGGTCCGCGAGGTGGTGGGGCGCGGACCGGCCGAACGGGCCGGCCTGCGCGTCGGCGATGTCCTCGTTCAGGTCGATGGCCGGCCGGTAGCCGGGTTGAGCGTGCCCGAAGTCGAGGGGGTTCTCGGGGAAAGCGTGGACGGGCGGGTGCGGCTGACGGTACGGCGGCTGCGCGCGACCCTGCGCTTTGTCGTCACCCGCCGCTACCTCATCCCGGAAACGGTGAGCAAGCGCTACCAGGACGGCATCCTCTACCTCGCCGTCTCACGCTTCAACCAGGGTACCGCCGACGAGCTCGCCAGCACGCTCGAACAGTTCTCCACGCCGCCCGCCGGCTCCCTGCGCGGGGTCGTTCTCGATCTGCGTGGCAATCCCGGGGGCCTGTTGCAGCAGGCGGTCAAGGTTGCCGATCTCTTCCTGCTGGATGGCCCGGTGTTGGCAACCCGTGGCCGTCATCCGGACAGCTCGCAGGATTATCTCGCCGGCGCCGACGACGTCGCCCACGGGGTGCCGCTGGTGATCCTGGTCGATCACGACACCGCCTCGGCGGCGGAGATGGCCGCCGCGGCGTTGCAGGACCGCGGTCGGGCCGTCGTCGTCGGCAGCAGCTCCTATGGCAAGGGGACGGTGCAGACCGTCATCCCGCTGCCCAACGGCGGCGACCTCGGCTTCACCTGGTCGCGGGTCGTCGTGCCATCGGGGATCGACCTCCGGGGTCGCGGCGTGCATCCGCTGGTCTGCACCAGCGGCCTCTACGTCGTCGATCCGGACACCATCGCCCGGCTGCTGAGCGAGGCAGAGCGGGGCGCAGGGGAGGAGAACGCCGCCTGTCCGGCAGAGCGGCGGGAGGGCCCGGTCGACGTGGAGGTGGCCCGCCGGCTGTTCGATCAGCCGGGAGGCTTCGCCGCGCTGTTCGGCCGGGAATCGGTTGTCGCCCAGGTTCCGGCCGGCGCCACGCCTTGACAGACGCGCCGTGGTGCGTATCGTGCCGCCACGTCCGGCGTCCCGTCCGGCGCGCGCAATCAATGTGAGCCAAGGATGGCGAAGCCCAATACGATCCTGATCAAGCTGGTCAGCACCGCCGGCACCGGCTTCTTCTATGTTGCCAAGAAGAACCCGCGTACCTCGACCGAGAAGCTGGAATTCCGCAAGTACGATCCGGTCGTGCGCAAGCACGTGCCGTTCAAGGAAGCGAAGATCAAGTAGCTCGCGCCCTTCCGGCGCCGCCTGTCGCAGGCCTGTGGGCCGCGCGCGGCGGCGGCCGGGCGGGTGCAGGGCGGCGGCTGGCGGCGATCAGCCGCGAACTTCCTCCACCATCGTCTGCAGCCGCGGCACGTCGCGGATGATCAGCGCCGTGCGCGTACGTTCGACGATGCCCCGCCGGGACAGCTCGTTCAGTACCCGCGCTACCGTCTCCCGGGTTGTCGATACCCGGCTGGCGATCTCGCTATGCACCGGAATCGGCTGGATGATGGCGGTGTTGCGCATCGTCCCGTCGCTGCGCGCCTGCCGCAGCAGTTCCGCCTGCACCCGGTTGTTGGCGGCGAGGGTGGAGAGATCCATGATTCGCTCGTTAGCGACGCGGACGATCCGCGCCAGCCGCAGCATCACCCGCAGCGCCACCTGCGGATGATCGGCGAGCACGCTAAGAAACTGGCGGCGCGGCAGCGCCAACACCACCGCATCCTCCACCGCCATCACCCCTGCCGAGCGCGGTCCGCCATCGATCGCGGCGATCTCGCCGAAGTACTGCCCGGCGCTCAGGTCGTCGAAGGTGATCTCCCGGCCTGACATGGAGTAGGCGACGACCCGGACCCGCCCGCTGACGATGAAGAAGACATCGGTGGACGGGGCGGCGCGGTCGACGATCTGCTCCTGTGCCGAGAACCGCCGGTAGCGGCCGGATTGCTCGATCACCGGCAGCAACCGGGGGTCAACGTCTTCGAAGAGCTCGAAGCTGGCAAGAACACTGCGCTCTGCCGGGCTGGCGGTCGGCCCTTCGCTCCGTTTGAGCTCTCCGAATGTGTTACGCTCAAGCATTTGCCGCCCCTGGCTTGTAGAACAGCGACGCTGTACTACCACAAGGATACAGGGCGATTGTTGCTGCCGCCTTAACGCGCCCGCGCGATCCGGCGCGCAGATCGCGAAAAATCGCCGGCGCTTCCGGCCGGCGCCGGCGGTCCGCGCCAGCAGCCGACGCCGGGGGGTCAACGGAAGACGATGGTCTTGCCGTCGTTGAGCAGGACGCGGTGCTGGACGTGCCAGCGCACGGCGCGGGCGAGTACCACCGTTTCGATGTCGCGGCCGACGCGGGCCAGTTCCTTCGGCCCGAAGCTATGGTCGACCCGCTCCACCGCCTGCTCGATGATCGGGCCGGCGTCCAGGTCGGCGACCACATAGTGGGCGGTGGCGCCGATCAGCTTGACGCCGACGGCGTGCGCCTGGTGGTAGGGGCGCTTGCCCTTGAACCCGGGCAGGAACGAGTGGTGGATGTTGATGCAGCGGCCGCGCAGGCGGTCGCAGGTCCCGGGAGTGAGGATCTGCATGTAGCGGGCGAGCACCACCAGGTCGATCTGCAGGTCGTGAACCAGCGCCAGGATGGCCGCTTCCTGCTCCAGCCGGTTTGCCGCAGTGACCGGCAAGTGATGAAAAGGGATGTCGTGCCAGCGGGCCAGCGGCTCGAGGTCCGGATGGTTGGAGACGATCGCGGCGACATCGACGCGCAGATCAGCGGTGCGGTAGCGATAGAGCAGGTCGTTGAGGCAGTGGTCGAGCCGGGAGACGAGGATCAGCAGCCGTTCCCGGCGCTGGGCGTCGTGCAGGCCCCACACCATGTGGAAGCGCTCGGCGATGCGTGAGAAGCGGTGGGCAAAGCGGTCGAGCGCCGGCGAGTTCGGCCCCAGCCGGAAGACGGTGCGCATGAAGAAGCGCCGGGTCAGTGCGTCGCCGAAGTGCGAGGATTCGGTGATGAAGGCGTCGTGGTCGGCGAGGAATCCGGCGACGGCGGCGACGATGCCGGTCCGATCGGGACAGGCGATGGTCAGGATGTAGAGCAGTCCGCCTTCTGCATCCGTCGAAGCCGCCGCTGGCTCGTTCATGTCACTCCTGCCATCAATGCTTTGCGCTGGGCAACGGCCGGCCGGCCGCGCTAGACTAGGCGGTGCGGACGACGCCGCCGCGGCGGGCATCGCCGGCACCGTCGAAGCTGCCGCCGGCGCTGCGGCGGACGGTGTGGACGCCGCCAAAGAAAAGGTTGTGCTCCGGCCAGATGGCGAGGTCGGCCCCATCCGCCGCGCTCTTGACCGCCCGGTCGGAAAACCCCGGCTCGACGCTGAGGACGGCCTCTGCTCCCCGCCGCGCCGCCGCTTCCCAATGCATCCGGGGGGCTGCCACCGCTTCCTGCGGCCGCATCCCGAACGCCAGCAGGTTGAGCAGGACCTGCAGGATGGCGGTGCGGATGCGGTTGGAGCCGCCGGAGCCGAGCGCGGTGATGCCGCCGTCGCGGTCGCGCACGATCGTCGGCGCCATCATCGAGGAGAGTCGCGCATCCAGCGGGAAGGTGCCGATGCCGTCCGGCAGCAGGTCGGCCTCTCCCAGCATGTTGTTGAGGATGATGCCGGTGCCCGGCAGGACGTAGCCGGAACCCTCGCCGTTGGAAATGGTGACGCTGGCGATGCCGCCGGCGCGATCGACGACGCTGATCTGGGTGGTGCCCCGCTGCACCGCCGCCGTACCCGCCACTTCGGCGCGCCAGCGGTCGATCAACGCCGGGTTCAGCGGCGCCTCTGCACCGCCGGCGCCTTCATGAAGCCGTTCCTCGATGCGGGCGCGTGCCGTTGCCCGCATCACCGCGGCCAGCCGCTGCAGATGCGGTCGGGAGCCGAACGCCGCGGGCAGCCGGCCGAGCGCCTCCCACAGGGCGAGACCGAAGCCGACGAGGATGCCGCCGCTCGACGGCGGCGGATTGAGCTGAACCAGCGCGCCTGCGAAGGGCAGGCTCAGCGGTGCGCGGCGCTCGACGCGGTAGGCCGCGAGGTCGCTGCGGTCGAGGTGGCCGCCGCGCGTCGCGCAGTCCTGCGCCAGCCGTGCCGCCATCTCGCCGCGGTAGAACAGGTCCTCGCCTTCGATGGCGAGGACTTCCAGGGCGTCGGCCAGCTCCGGCAGGCGCAGGCGTTCGCCTGCGGCGACGATCTCGCCCGCCCGCTCCGGGCTGGCGAACAGCACCCGCATCGCCGGGTCCGCCTCGACGATGGCGCGGACCACCCGCAGCACGTAGGCCTGCATGCCGTCCACCGCCACGCCGTCGCGGGCGAGCGCGATGGCCGGCTCGGCCAGTTGGCGCATCGGCATGCGGCCCAGTTCGCGGCAAGCGGCGAAAAGGCCGCGGACCACGCCGGGGGTGGCGATCGTGCCCATGCCGATGTGGAAGCTCTGGGTTGCCGGGCCGAAATCGGCGGCGATCTCGCGCAGGTCGGTGTCGTCCTGCCGCCGGCGGCGGCGCGGTGTCTGCACGAAGAAGTCGTAGACGAGAGTGCGCCCCGCCTGCGGTCCGTCCGCGGTGCAGGCGGCAAGGAAGCCGCCGCCGCCCAGCGAGGCGAGGATCGGCTCGGTGACGCAGGCGGCGAGGACGCCGGCGAGGGCGGCGTCAACGGCGTTGCCGCCGTCAGCGAGGACCGCGCAGGCGGCTGCCGCCGTCTGTGCGTGTCCGGCCGCGACCATGCCCTTGACCGCCATTGCCGTTGCTTCCCTTCCGGTCACCGGCCCCGCCGGCCGGCACGGCGGGCTGCGTATCGGTCCGCGGGTGGGCTGTCAATCGGCCGCGCAACACTTCATCGCCCGGTATCGCCGCCGGCAGTCAGCGGCCGTTGCCGACGGTGCGCCAGGGAGCGGTGACGACAAGGGGTTGCCGCGGGGCGAAGAGCCCCCTGACCGCGTCGCCGGCGGCGCTGATCCGGCGCTATCCCGCTGCCGGCAGCAGCAGGGTCGCCGAGAGGGGACGGTGGTCGGAGCCGATCGACGGTAGCGCGTGCAGATCGACCAGCCGCGCATCGCGCACCAGCACGTGATCGATCGGCAGGGCGAGGTCGCGCAGCCGGTTGGGGTAGGTGGCGGGGAAGCTGCCGAAGCTGCCCAGCCCCGCCGCCTCGACGAAGGTGCGGAAAGCCGGCGTATAGGGCGTGGCGTTGAAGTCGCCGGCGACGATCACCGGGCCGTCCAGTTGCGGGACCGTGGTGGCCAGTTCGCGGAAGATGCGGTCGCGCACCGGCAGGTTGCCGGGGACGACCGGCGACGGTGGGTGGACGACGATGATCCACGGCTGCAGGCCCTCGCCCATGTCGAGACGGACCTGCGACATCTGCCAGGCCCGGGTCTGCGGATCCGGCATCCGCCGTTCGAGGATTGGCCAAACCGACAGCACCGCCGTCGCTTCCGAGGCGCGCCAGCCGTTCTTGGCCTGCGGCGTCGTCCGCTTGCCGCCGACCCCCATCATCTGGAAGTCGTCGTAGTCCTCGTAGGAGTCTTCGGCGACGAGGCGGTAGGGATAGTTGTCGTCGGCCTGGCGCAGGCGCTGCATCAGCCTGGGAGACACCTCCTGGAGGACGACGACGTCCGCCGGCCGGGTGCGCAGCCAGGCGAACAGCTGGTCGAGCCGGCCATTGTAGACGAAGACGTTGTTGGTGATCAGCGACAGCGGGCGCGCCGTCGTTGCCGCTGCGGCCGCTTCCCGCGTCGGCGCTCCCTGCGCCGGCGAGGCGCTGGCGATGTTCATGCTGGGCGCCGGCAGCGGCGCGGTGAGCCAGGTCACCGCAAAGTAGAGGGCGAGCGCCGCGGCTGGCAGCGCCACGCGCGGGCTGCGCAGCAGCAGCGCCGTGATCGCCACTGCGACGGTGATCAGGCCGGCCTGGGCGATGAAGTGGTGGAGCAGTTCGAACGGCCACCGGCGGATGCCGGCGAGATGGACGAACGCCACCAGCACCGGGAAGGTGAGGGCCAGCAGCAGGCCGGCGCGGATGCCGGTCCGCAGCAGCCGCCTGCCGCGCCGGCAGGCCAGCGGGCCGACCCGGCGCGACGGTGCCTCATCGGTTTTCATGGTCGTCATCGAACGCAGCACCCAATCCAGTCATCAGCGTCGGGAACGAGGGAAAGCTGGTGGCAATCGCCGTGACATCATCGACCCTGACGGCCGCACGGGCCGCCAGCCCCAGGACGAGGAAAGACATTGCGATACGGTGGTCGAAATGCGTAGTCACAAAGCCGCCACCGGGCGGCGGGCCGCCGGCACCGTCGATCTCCAGCCAGTCGTCGCCGCTGCGAACGCCGACCCCGCAAGCCGTGAGCCCGGCAGCAATGGCGGCGAGCCGGTCGCTTTCCTTGACCCGCAGCTCGCCGAGGTCGCGCATCCGCGTCGTGCCATGGGCACAGGCGGCGGCGACGGCGAGAATCGGAAACTCGTCGATCATCGCCGGGACCCGTGCCGCCGGAACGTCGACCCCGCGCAGCGGCCCGGCGGCCACGTGCAGATCGCAGGCCGGCTCGCCGCCGATCTCGCTGACGGCGGCACGCGTCACCGCCGCCCCCATCTCCTCCAGCGTCTCCAGCAGGCCGGTACGCAACGGATTGACTCCGACTCCCTTCAGCACGACGGCCGATCCCGGAACGGTCAGCGCAGCGACCAGCGGGAATGCCGCAGACGATATATCGCCGGGAACGATCACCTTCCGCCCCACCAGCTCCGGCTGACCCGCCAGTGTGACCCTGCGGCCACCATCCGCGAGCGGCTCGCTGGCAACCTCGGCGCCGAAATGCCGCAGCAGCCGCTCACTGTGATCGCGGGTCGGCTTCGGCTCGACCACCACCGTCTGCCCCGGGACATTGAGCCCGGCGAGCAGCACTGCTGATTTTACCTGCGCCGAGGCCACCGGCGAGCGGTATTCGATCGGCAGCGGATCGGCCGCGCCGCGGACGCACAGCGGCAGACGCCCGCCTGTTCGTGCCCACACTTGTGCGCCCATTTGCCCCAGCGGGTCTGTGATGCGCGTCATCGGCCGGCGCGACAGCGAGGCATCGCCGCAAAAAAAGGACAGGATCGGGGTCGTCGCCACCAGCCCCATCAGCAGGCGGACGCCGGTGCCGGCATTGCCCAGGTCGAGCACCCGATCGGCCTCGACCCAGCCGCCGACACCGCCGCCATGCACCCGCCACAGCCGGCCTTCGCGCTGGATGGTGGCGCCGAGCGCCCGCAACGCCGCTGCGGTTGCCAGCACGTCGTCCGCTTCCAGCAGGCCCTCGATCTGCGATTCGCCCACCGCCGAAGCCGCCAGCATCAGTGCCCGGTGCGAGATCGACTTGTCCCCGGGCACGACGGTGGTGCCGAGCAGGGGGCTGGCCGGACGGGCGGTCATCGGCTGCATTCACGGGTCTCCGGTGGCGACGGAAAAGGGAGCCGCGGCTGCTTCCGTCGCGGCACGGCATTTTTGCTTTTGACAGCGCGAAAGCAAACATGGCAATTGGCCAGCCGTTTCGGCAAGCGCAGCGCGGCTTGGAGGAAAAGTCTTTGGCAAAGCCCGAGTGGGGTACGAAGCGTACCTGTCACAGCTGTGGTGCGCGATTCTATGACCTGCGCCGCTCCCCGATCACCTGTCCGGTGTGCAACACGGTGCACGATCCGGAGCGGCAGCCGAAGCCGCGCCGCCCCGGCCCGCTGCTCAAGGAGGAGCCGGCGCTGGCGCCGCACCTGGTCGACGATGACGCGGTTGCCGATGACGATGCCGCCGACGCCGATGCGGTGGAGAGCGATCTCGATGATCTGGAGGAGGGCGCCGAGGCCGAATCCTCCGAGGACGATCTCGCCAGCGAGAATGGCCAGCTGATGGAGGACACCTCCGAGCTGGGCGAGGACGACGACGACATCGGCGAGGTGATGGAGCACGTCGACGACGAG
>JBDHSN010000073.1:0-15678 GCA_039808105.1 Rhodospirillales bacterium | reverse complement strand
GCTGACCGCGGTTGCCATCCTCACCCTGACCGCCATCTTCTTCTTCCAGAACGTGCTGGTCCGCCGGCCACGGCTATACACCTGGGTGCGGCGCGGCTTCCTCGCCTTCACCCTGCTCTGGCTCGGCTGGTACGCCAACGCCCAGCTTTCCGTCGTCAACGTCATCGCCTTCACCAACGCGCTGGTGACGCATTTCAGCTGGGAATACTTCCTCGCCGCGCCGCTGATCTTCCTGCTGTGGTGCTCCGTGGCCGCCGGGCTGCTGTTCTGGGGCCGCGGGCCGTTCTGCGGCTGGCTGTGCCCGTTCGGCGCGCTGCAGGAGTTCGTCAGCATTGCCGCCAAGCGGCTGCGGGTGCCGCAGATCGAGGTGCCCTGGGGTCTGCACGAGCGGCTGTGGCCGCTCAAGTACATCATCTTCCTCGCCCTGTTCGGGCTGTCGCTGTACTCGATGGGCGTCGCTGAGCAGCTGGCCGAGGTCGAGCCGTTCAAGACGGCCATCATCCTCAAGTTCGCCCGGGACTGGCCCTTCGTGCTCTACGCCGGGGGCCTGCTCCTCATCGGCGCGTTCATCGAGCGCTTCTTCTGCCGCTACCTCTGCCCGCTGGGGGCAGCGCTGGCGATTCCCGGCCGTATCCGCATGTTCGAATGGCTGCGGCGCTGGCCGGAGTGTGGCTCGCCTTGCCAGCGCTGCGCCAAGTCCTGCCCGGTGCAGGCGATCCACCCGGAAGGGCACATCGACGTCAACGAGTGCATCTACTGCATGCATTGCCAGGAGCTGTACTGGGACGACCACCGCTGTCCGCACATGATCCAGCTCCGCCTCAAGCGTGAGCGCCGGCAAGCGCTCAGCACCCCCGATGCCCCGCGTCAGCGGATAGCGGCGACGACCAGCGGGCTGGTCACCGCTGGTTCGGCGGCCGCCGCGCCGTCTGCCCGGCGCGGGCTTCATCAACGAGACAAGAACACCGGTAACGCAGGAGGATCCGATGAGTGACGACCGCCAAAAGGGTCTGTTGAACCGACGTCAGGTGTTGGGCACGACGGCCGTTGCCGGGCTTGCCGGCGCGGTCGGCGGTGCCGGGCTGGTCTCGGTCAGCGGCGGGGCTGCACCGGCTGCGGCGGCGAGCAGCGGCAACCCTTCCGGCAACCGCGTCGAGGTCAAGCCGGGCGAACTGGACGAGTACTACGTCTTCTTCTCCAGCGGCCAGACCGGCGAGGTGCGGATCATCGGCATGCCGTCGATGCGCGAGCTGATGCGCATTCCGGTGTTCAACCGCTGCAGTGCCACTGGCTGGGGCCTCACCAACGAGAGCCGCAAGATCCTCATCGACGGTCTCACGCCGGAAACCCGCGAGCGGCTGAAAGCCCACGGCGGCACCTGGCTCAACGGCGACTGCCATCATCCGCACATGTCCTTCACCAACGGCACCTTTGACGGGCGCTACATCTTCATCAACGACAAGGCGAATACCCGGGTCGCACGCATTCGCTGCGACGTGATGAAGTGCGACAAGATGATCGAGCTGCCGAACCAGTACACGGTGCATGGCATGCGCCCGCAGAAGTTTCCGCGCACCGGCTATGTGTTCTGCAACGGCGAATACGAGGTGCCGATGCCGAACGACGGCAAAATCCTCGATGATCCGAGCAAGTACACCGCGATCTTCTCGGCGGTCGATGGCGATACCATGAAGGTCGCCTGGCAGATCATGGTCGACGGCAACCTCGACAACACCGACGCCGACTACCAGGGCAAGTACGCCTTCGCCACCTGCTACAATTCCGAACGCGGCATGACGCTGGCCGAGATGATGGCCAAGGAGCAGGACTGGGTCGTCCTGTTCAACATCAAGCGCATCGAAGAGGCGGTGAAGAAGGGCGACTTCAAGGAGATCAACGGCGTGCCGGTCATCAATGGCACGCACGGCTCGCCCTATACGCGGTACGTTCCCGTCTCCAACAGCCCGCACGGCATCAACACGGCGCCAGACGGAATCCATGTCGTCGCCAACGGCAAGCTGTCGCCGACGGCGACGGTGTTCGACGTCCGGCTGTTCGACCAGCTGTTCGACGACAAGATCAAGCCGCGTGACGTGGTGGTGGCCGAGCCGGAACTGGGCCTCGGCCCGCTGCATACCGCCTTCGACAACCGCGGCAACGCCTACACGACGCTGTTCCTCGACAGCCAGGTGGTCAAATGGAACATCGAGAAGGCGCGGCAGGCGTTCAAGGGCGAGAAGGTCAACCCCGTCGTTCACAAGCTCGACGTCCACTACCAGCCGGGCCACAACCACTCGTCGATGGGAGAGACCAACGAGGCTGATGGCAAATGGCTGATATCGCTGAATAAATTCTCCAAGGACCGGTTCATCAACGTGGGTCCGCTGAAGCCGGAGAACGACCAGCTCATCGACATCTCCGGCGACGAGATGAAGCTGGTCCACGACGGCCCGAGCTTCGCCGAACCGCACGACGCGGTGATCGTCCACCGCTCGAAGGTCAATCCGCTCAACCTCTGGAAGCGCGACGATCCGTTCTTCGAGGAGGCGCGCAACCAGGCGAAGAAGGACGGCGTCGATCTGGTGAACGACGCCAAGGTCATCCGCGACGGCAGCAAGGTCCGTGTCTACATGTACTCGACCGCTCCGACCTTCGCTCTCGAGACGTTCAAGGTGCGGCAGGGCGACGAGGTTACCGTCTTCGTCACCAACATCGACGACGTGGAAGACCTGACCCACGGCTTTTGCATCGTCAACTACGGCATCAACATGGAAATCAGCCCGCAGCAGACGTCGTCGGTGACCTTCATCGCCGACAAGCCGGGTGTCTACTGGTACTTCTGCACCTGGTTCTGCCACGCCATGCACATGGAGATGCGCGGCCGGATGTTCGTCGAGCCGGTCCCGGCATGATGCTGCCCGGCGTTGCGGCCTCGGCGGCAGGACGGCTGGCGGCGCTCTTCGGCCTTGGCGTCGCCATCGTCGCGGCCGTCGCCGCCGCACCGCCGCCGGCGGCAGCAGCGACGATCCGGTTGTCGGCGGGAGAGGATATTCAGGCGGCGGTCGATCGGGCCGCCGCCGGCGATATCATCCGGCTCGCCCCCGGCCGCTACGACGGGCAGGTTCGCCTGGACAAGCCGCTCGTCCTCGAGGGCGAGGCCGGTGCTGCTCTCGTCGGCCCCGGCCGCGGCAGCGTGATCACCGTGCTCGCCCCCGGCGCCGTCGTCCGCGGCCTCGACATCCGCGGCTCCGGGATGGACCTGGAACCGATGGACGCCGGTGTCTTCGTCGAGCAGACCGCCGCAGGCGCGCTGGTCGAGGGCAACCTGCTGGAGGGGAATCTCTACGGCGTCTACCTGCACGGTGCTCCCGATGCGGTGGTGCGCGGCAACCGCATCCGCGGCCTGCAGCAGCGCCGCATCAACGAAGCAGGCAACGGCGTCTCCATCTGGAACGCCCCGGGCGCGCGGGTCGAGGACAACGACGTCCGCTTCGGCCGCGACGGCATCTTCGTCGTGACCAGCCGCAACAACACCTTCCGCAACAACCGCTTCGCCGATGTGCGCTTTGCCGTGCACTATATGTACACCAACGACAGCGAGGTCAGTGGCAACGTTTCCACCAATAACGCTGCCGGGTTCACCATCATGTACTCGCACCGTCTGCTGGTGCGTAACAATATCTCTGATGGAGACCGTGACCGGGCTTTTCTGTTCAATTATGCAAACAGCTCCGAAATCACCGGCAATGTCGCCATCGGCAGGCTCCGGCCGGCCGAATACTGGGCGATGGTGGGGCAGCGTGTCGCGTCCGCAGGCGAGCACGGTCTGCCGGCCGAAGACGCCGGCGAAGGGGCTGCAGGAAACGTTGCCTGGCGGATCGCTCCCGAGAAGTGCGTCTTCATCTACAACGCCAACAACAACCGCTTCCACGGCAACCGGTTCGAAGGCTGCGAGATCGGCATCCACTTCACCGCCGGTGCCGAGGGCAACGAGATTTCCGGCAATGCCTTCATCAACAACCGCCGGCAGGTAAAATACGTCGGTACCCGTTATCTGGACTGGTCGAAGGCGGGTCGCGGCAACTACTGGAGCGACAATCCCGCCTTCGATCTCGATGGCGACGGCCTTGCCGATACCGCCTATCGGCCCAACGATCTGATTGATCAGGTGCTGTGGACGGCGCCGCAGGCGAAGGTGCTGTTGAACAGCCCGGCGGTGCAGGTTCTGCGCTGGGCGCAGTCACAGTTTCCCGCCCTGCTGCCGGGCGGCGTCGTCGACAGCCATCCGCTGATGGCACCTCCGCCCCCTCCGGTGCCGTCGGGCGCGGCCTCAGGCCCGTCGTGAGCATCGCCATCGCGCTGCGCGAGGTGGACAAGCGGTACGGGCCGATCCAGGCGGCGCGCGGCGTCTCGTTTGAGCTGTCGGCGGGGGAGACGGTGGCGCTCGTCGGCCACAACGGTGCCGGCAAGACCACTTTGATGAAGCTCATGCTCGGGCTGATCCGCGCTTCGGGGGGCATGGTCCGGGTTCTCGGCGCGGATCCTGCCGCGGGAGGCTTCGAGATCCGCCGCCGCATCGGCTACCTGCCGGAGAACGTCTCGTTCAACGGCGCACTGACCGCGCGCGAGACGCTGGCGTTCTACGCCCGTCTCAAGCATCAACCGGTGCGCGCGGCGCTGCCGCTGCTGGAACGGGTGGGCATCGCCGAAGCGGCATCGCGACGCATCGCCACCTATTCGAAGGGCATGCGCCAGCGCCTCGGCCTCGCCCAGGCGTTGATCGGCGAGCCGGAGATCCTGCTGCTCGACGAGCCCACCACCGGCCTCGATCCGCTGCTGCGCCGGCGCTTCTACGACCTCGTCGGCGAGATGCGCCGCCGCGGCGCCACGGTGCTGCTGTCCTCGCACGCCCTGTCCGAGCTCGACGGCCGCGCCGACCGGGTGCTGATCATGAATCGCGGCCTGCTGATCGCCAACGGCTCGGTCGAGGCGTTACGCCGGATCGCCCGCCTGCCGACGCGTATCCGCCTCACCCTGGCCAACGGCGGCGGCTCACCGGGAAACTGGCTGGGACCAACGATGCGCTGGCGCCACATCGACGAGCGCATCATCGAGATCGATGTTCCACCGGAAGCCAAGCTGGACATTCTGCGCCGCGCCGCCAGCGGCGATGTGGTGCCGGTGGCGGACATCGATGTGGCAGCACCGACCCTTGATGACCTCTACGCGCACTTCATCGGCCTCGAGGAGGACGCGCGGTGAGAGCCGTGCTGATCGTTGCCGGCAAGGAGATCCGCGAGTGCCTGCGTAATCGCTGGCTCGTCGCCGCCACCCTGCTGCTCGCCGGCCTCGCCCTGACGCTCACCTTCCTCGGCAGCGCGCCCATCGGCAACGTCGGCGTCTCGGCGCTCGACGTGGTGATCGTCAGCCTGTCGAGCCTGACCATCTTTCTCATTCCGCTCATCGCCCTGCTGATCTCCCATGACGCCATCGTCGGCGAGATCGAACGCGGCACCATGCTGTTGCTGCTGACCTACCCGGTAGCCCGCTGGCAGGTGGTGATCGGCAAGTTCGTCGGCCATCTCGGCGTTCTCGCCTTCTCGACCCTGGTCGGCTACGGCGCGGCGGCGCTGGCGCTGCTGCGGGCACCGGAGCCGGTGACGATGCCGAGCTGGCTGGCGTTCGGTACGATGATCGGCACCTCGGTGCTGCTCGGCGCGGTGTTCATCGCCATCGGCTATCTGCTCAGCACCCTTGCCAAGGATCGCGGCACCGCTGCCGGCGGCGCCATCGGCGTCTGGCTGGCGATGGTGCTGATCTACGACATGGCGCTCTTGAGCTTGCTGGTCGCCGATCAGGGAAAGACCCTCTCGGCGAACGTGCTCGGCATTCTCCTGCTGCTCAACCCGACCGACATCTACCGCCTGCTCAACCTCGCCGGCTCTGCCAACATCAGCCAGCTCTCGGGAATGGCGGGGCTCACCGCCACCGCATCGGTCCAGCCTGCGGTTCTGCTCGCTGCCCTCACCGCGTGGGCGCTGCTGCCGCTGGCGCTGGCGGCGATGGCCTTCTCGCGGAGGGAGCTATGAGACACCTCGTCGTCGCCGTCGCGTTGCTGGGGTTGCTGCTCGCCGGCTGCGGCGAGCAGCAAGCGGCGAAGCCGCCGCCCCCGCCGCATACATTGACCGCGACGGCCATCGGCAAGTACTGCGGCATGACCCTGGTCGAGCATCCGGGTCCCAAGGGACAGATCCTCCTCGCCGGCCAGGCCGCGCCGGTCTGGTTCTCGTCGGCGCGGGATGCGGTCGCCTTTACGCTGTTGCCGGAAGAGGCGAAGGACATCCGCGCCATCTACGTCTCTGACATGGCAAGGGCGCCGAGCTGGACGGATCCCGGCGCCGACAACTGGGTGGAGGCACGCAACGCCGTTTTCGTCATCGGCAGCGCGATGCGTGGCGGCATGGGCGCCGAAGAGACGGTGCCGTTCTCCGACCGCCATGCCGCCGAGCACTTTGCCTCGGAGCATGGCGGGCGGCTGGTGAGCCTCGCCGATATTCCGCGCGACTACGTGCTCGGCTCGGGCGAGCCGGCAGAAGCCGCAGCCCCGCCCACAGCACCGGGTTCAGCCCAGGGCGTGCCGGCTGCGGGATCGCCGGCTGGCCATGGGCATTAGGAGCACTGCCATGCGATCGCTTTCCCGCCGCCGTGTGATCCGGATCAGCGCCGCCGCCGCCGGCCTGGCATTGCTGCCCTTTGGCCGGGCCCTGCCGGCCGACGTTGCGGCGCCGGTGACGTGGAACGGTACCGCGCTGGGCGCCGCCGCCGCCATCCGCATCCACCATGCGTCCACCGCCGAGGCGGAGCGGCTGATCCGGCAGGCCCTGGCCGAGGTCCGTCGGCTGGAGCGCATCTTCAGCCTCTACCAGGCCGATTCGGCGCTGGTCGAGCTGAATGCGCGCGGTGTGTTGGCGGCACCGCCGGCTGAGCTGGTCGCGCTGCTGGAGGAGTGCGGGACCTACTGGCGGCTCACCGGCGGCGCCTTCGATCCGACGGTGCAGCCGCTCTGGCAACTCTTCGCCGGACATTTTGCCCGGCCGGATGCGGATCCGGCGGGACCGCCGGCGGCAGCGGTCGATGCGGTGCTGGCGCGGGTCGGCTATCAGCACCTGCTCGTCGATGCCGATCGCATCGCCTTTGCCCGGCGCAACATGGCCGTGACGCTGAATGGCATCGCCCAGGGCTACATCACCGACCGGGTGGTCGACCTGCTGAAGGCGGGCGGAATCGCGCAAAGCCTCGTCGATATGGGTGAGGTGCGGGCGCTCGGCTGGGGGCCGGAGGGACGGCCGTGGAGCATCGGCGTCGCCGACCCGGCGCAGCCTGATCTCATCCTGCGCACCGTCGACGTCGTCGATCAGGCCGTCGCCACGTCGTCCGGCGCCGCCCTGCCGTTCGATGCGGCGGGGCGTTTCAACCACATCTTCGATCCGCGCACCGGCTTCGGCGCGCACGCCCATCGGCTGGTCACCGTGGTCATGCCATCGGCGACGGCTGCCGACGCCCTGTCCACCGCCTTCAGTATCCTGCCCGCGGAGGCCGCCGCGCGCACCGCTCCCGCGTTCGCAGGCCTGCGCCTGTTCTTCGGCTGACCGGCTGACCGGGCGGCCGCTTGCGCGTCCCTGGCGGCACAGGAGGGGATGCCGTCCGGCGGCGTGAGGCTCAGTCAGTTCTGTGCGTCACGTCTGCGGCCGATGGTGGTACCGTTGTCGACACGTTCGCCACCTTAACCGGAATGCGCGGCGGTAACGCGGCTGCGCCAACGCACCATGGTCGATCTGCTGATTTCGTTCTGGACGCCGCTGCTGGCGGTGCTGCAGATCGCCGCCGCCGCGGCAGCCTCGGCCCACGCGATGCTCCACAAGCGCGATGTGCGGGCCGCCATCGGCTGGATCGGGCTGATCTGGCTGGTCCCGTTCGGCGGCCCGCTCCTCTACGGGCTGTTCGGGATCAACCGGATCCGCCGGCGGGCGAGTGTGCTGCGCGGCCCGAAGTCGCCGGCTCGCACCGCCGCATCCGGCCCGATGTTCTCCGGGGAGGCGGCCGATCGCCGGCGGATCGGCGAGCCGCTGACCCCGGTCGGACCCTCGCTGCCGGCAGCAAGTGCGCACCTGGAGCCGGTCGTCCGCCTGCTCGACCGCATCACCGATGCGTCCCTGACCCGCGGCAACGCCGTGCAGCCGCTGCCGGACGGCGAGATCGCCTACGACGCCATGCTCGCCGCGATCGACAATGCGGGGCGAACGGTCGGCCTTGCGACTTACATATTCGACGCCGACGGGATCGGCCGGCGTTTTGTCGACGCGCTCGACCGCGCCGTGCGGCGCGGCGTGCAGGTGCGGGTGCTGGTCGACGGAGTCGGCAGCCACTACTCGCGGCCGCGGATCACCGGCCTGCTGCGGCAGCGCGGCATTACCGTGGCGGAATTCCTGCCCAGCCTCATTCCGCTGTCGCTGCACTACGCCAACCTGCGCAACCACCGCAAAATCCTGGTCGTCGATGGCCGCACCGGCTTCACCGGCGGGATGAACATCCGCGGCGGCAATCTGCAGGTGTGGGGCGCGGCCGCCATTGCCGATGTGCACTTCCGGCTGGACGGGCCGGTCGTCGCGCACCTGACCGAGACGTTTGCCGCCGATTGGGCCTTCGCCTGGGGCGAGGAGTTGAGCGGAGACGGCTGGTGGCCGCTACTGACCGAGGCCGGCACCGTGCTGGCGCGCGGCATTGCCGGCGGTCCCGACGAGGCGTTCGAGCGGGTGCGCTGGGCGTTGCTGGCGGCGCTATCGCAGGCGCAGCGGCGCATCCGCATCGCCACCCCCTACTTCCTGCCCGACCGCTCGCTCGCTGCGACGCTGCAGCTCGCGGCGCTGCGCGGCGTAACCGTCGAGATTCTGCTCCCGGAGGTCAGCAACCTGCGGCTGCTGCAATGGGCGATGCAAGCCAAGCTCTATCCTTTCCTTGCCCGCGGCTGCCGGCTGTGGCTGACCCCGCCGCCGTTCGATCATGCCAAATTGATGACGGTGGATGAGGGCTGGTGCCTGATCGGCTCCGCCAACTGGGACCCGCGCAGCCTGCGCCTCAACTTCGAGTTCGTCGTCGAGTGCTACGACGCGCAGACCACCGCCGCCGTCGACCGGTTGATCGACACGCGGCTGGCTCGCGCCCGGCTGCTGGAACAGCGCGAGGTCCTGGAGCGGCCGCTGGCCCTGCGCCTGCGCGACAGCGCTGCCTGGCTGCTGTCACCCTACCTGTAACGGCGGGACTAGGGCTGGCTGGGGGAGGGGTCGGACTGGAGGTGCGCCAGCATGGTGCGCAGCTGTGCAAGCAGCGGCGGGGCGTCGTCAGCGGCCATCTTCCAGAGAAGGTCGCGGTCGACGTCGAAGTAGCCGTGGACGAGATAACGGCGCAGGCCGGTAAGTCGCGACCACGGCATGTCGGCAAAACGCAGCCGCAGCGGCTCGGGCGTGCGCGCTGCCGCCTCGGCGAGGATCTGCAGACAGCGGCAGACGGCCTGCACGGTCCGCTCGTCGTTGACGAATGAAATGGCATCATAGGAGTGGATGAACCGGCCCATCTGCTCCAGGGCCTCGATCATGTCGGCGATGATGACAGCGGGCTTATGTGTCGACATACACCAGTTCTTCAGCAATGGCGGCGCGCAGGCGGGGACGCAGCCACTTCCGCGAGGCGATGTCGACGGTGCGGCCGAGGGCGGCTTCGATCTCGCCGATGGCATCGCTCAATTCAAAGCCGAGCGGGCGGTCGAAGTCGACGAGCAGATCGACGTCGCTTTCCGGCTCCATCTCGCCACGGGCACAGGAACCGAAGAAGCCGACGATGCGGATCCCCCAGCGCGTGCGCAGCGGCTGGGAGAGGACGCGCAGGCGCTGGGCGACCTCCTCGCGCGAGCACGCGGCCTTCCTGCGGTCCGTACTGCGCTGCTCGCGCTCCACCCGCTCCGCAGTGGGTGAGGAGAGGGGCGTGGCGGCAACGTTGCTGCTGCCGGCCCCATCCAGCAGGATGGTCATGCCTTCGCGGGTGATGATGGTGTTCGCCGCCGCCGCCCGGGCCTGAGCTGCGATCCTGTCCATCGCCGCGTCGTCGTGGTCGGGGTCATGGTGGAAAATCGCGAACTGGCGGGCGCCGGCGAGGCGGCACAGCCGCAAGCCCTCGTTCCACGTCGAATGTCCCCAGCCGACGTGGCGGGAGAATTCGTCCTCGGTGTAGGTGCTGTCGTAGATGACGAGATCGGCGCCCTCGATCAGCTTCAGGATATTCTCGTCGGTCCTGCCGGGGATGTGCTCGGTGTCGGTGACGTAGCAGACCGATTTGCCGCCGTACTCGATGCGATAGCCGGTGGCGCCGTTGGGGTGGTTCAGCGGCTGGGTGCGCACGCGCACGCCGGGAAACAGCGAGAACGCATCGCCGGCATCAAAGTCCTCGCATTCGACGATCGCCTTCATGGCGTCGAGCGGCACCGGAAACACCGGCTCGCGCATCTGCTGGCAGAGAACGCCCTGAATGCTGAGGTTCTGTCGCTTCAGGTGGCCGGCATAGATGTGCATCCGGCGGTTCTTGTCGTATGCCGGGCGGAAAAACGGGAAGCCGTTGATGTGATCCCAGTGGGTATGGCTGAGCAGCAGGTAAATGGTCCGGACGTCGTCTTCGCGAAAAACCTTGCTGAGCGCGCGGATGCCGGTGCCGGCATCAAGGACGAAGCGATGCTCGCCGACGCCGACTTCGACACAACTGGTGTTGCCGCCGTAGCGGATGTGGCTAGGGGAGCAACAGGCAACGCTGCCGCGGACTCCCCAGAACTTCACGAAGAACATGCGCCCGCAACTGCCGACCTGAATTGCACCGCCGATGCGGCGGCGCCGCTATTCTTCCCCTGCAGGGATAAGATTATATGTGTCGGCGCTCACGGCAACAGCTAAGCTGTCGCAGAAAATCTCCGCTCATTCGGCAATCGAAAGCGAAGCGCCGAGGGTGATGCCGGGAATGCCGGCGGCGCGGCCGCGGTTGACGGCGATTTCGAGCAGCCCGTCGGCATTCTCGTACCAGAAGGGCTGGCCGACCGCGACATCGGAAAATGTCCGGGCGGCGGTGATCGTCAGGTTGCCGATGCGGATGCGGGCGGAAGCAGCCACCCTTTCGGCGCGCAGGCCGCTGATGGCGTTGCCGTAGCTGTCGATATGCAGGATGCGGGCGAGATCGTCGGGCCAGTCCGGGTGGCGCAGGGCATCGCCCGCCAGCTCCGACAGGAACGGGCACGGCGGCGTCTCGCCGCGGGCCAGCCGGGCTGCCACCGGGGCGAACAGATCGCGGCCGTGGAAGGTGGCGGAAAGCTGCGGCGGCCGCCAGGCGATCCGCCAGCAGCGCACGCGGCTCGCCCGCCGCATCACCACCTCGAACAGGCCGTTGCCGGGCCCGACGAACCAGCGGTCATCGGCGTGGACGACGCAGGGCAGCCGGGAACTGCCGACGCCGGGGTCGACCACGGCGAGGAACACGGTGTCCGCCGGAAACGGGCGGCAGCAGGCGGCGAGCAGGTATGCCGATGCCTGCGCATCGAAGGCGGGAGCGTGGGCCATCAAATCCACCACCGGAACCCCCGGGGCGGCGGCGTGCAGCACGGCGGTCATCTGCCCGGTGTAGGGGCCGCGGGTGCCGAAATCGGTGAACAGGACGATCATCGGCCGCCGGCAGGGGCGAGCAACGAGGCCGCGTCGGATGGTGGTGCGCCGTTTGCATGAGGCTGCGACGTCGGCCGGTGCCAAAGACGCGGCTGAGGACCGCGATTGCGGTTTGGCGCGGCGACATGCAGCGGGAGTTCATACATGAGGATTCCCGCCGCACCATCGACGAGGCGCAAGGAGGATGAGCCCATGGTCGAGACCCGGCATCGCCTGTTGTCCTGGCGGCTGGCCACGGCTGAGATTACCTATCACCTCCCCGACTACCCCGACCTGCTGCAAAACTACATCTGGCAGGAACTGGACCTGATCCCCGAATTCCCGATGCTTCGCCGCTTCCTCGATTTCTGGAGCCGCAGCCTGGAGGGGCGGTTACATTCGGTGAAGGTGGGTGCCGCGGACCTCGTCAAGCCCGCCGAGTTTCGCTTCGCTGACGGCTTGTTCGTTCTGCAGTAGCAGACGCGTTCGGCGTCATTTGCGGCATGGCAACCGGGGCGGTGCCGTTGCCGGCAGGGTGCTCGAACCAGACGCCAGCGGCGCCGGCAACCGTGACCCAGCAGGAGCGCTCCTCGCAATGGCGCGGGAGCGCTCCCTTCGGTGGGAACCCGGATGAAGCTGCTGGGTTCAGGCGGCGACGGGTGCCGGCAGCAGCGCCAGCTTCTCCACCGCCTTCTTCACCCGGTCGAACGCGCGCACCTCAAGCTGACGGACCCGCTCGCGGCTGATGCCGTAGACCGAGCCCAGTTCCTCCAGCGTTTTCGGCTGCTCGCTGAGCTGGCGCTCGGTGAGGATGTGACGCTCACGCTCCGGCAGCGTCTCCAGCGCCCGGGCCAGCAGCTCGCGACGCAGCTTGCCTTCCTCCATCGTCGCGGCGACCGCCTCCGGGCTGGGCGCCTCATCAACCAGGGTGTCCATGAACTCCGCACCCTCGCTGTCCTCGCGGCTGCGCGGGGCGTTCAGCGACACGTCCGGGGCGCCGAGCCGCCGGTCCATGTCGAGGACGTCCTGCCGCGAGACGTTGAGCGCGTCGGCAACCTTCTCCGCCTGCTCGTCGTTGATCGGACCATCGCTGAGAATGCTCAACTCGCGCTTGATCCGGCCGAGGCTGAAGAACAGCTTCTTTTGCGCCGCGAGGGTGCCGAGCTTGACCATCGACCACGAGCGCAGCACGTACTCGGTGATCGCGGCGCGGATCCACCACATCGCATAGGTGGCGAGGCGGAAGCCGCGCTGCGGCTCGAACTTCTTCACCGCCTTCATCAGGCCGATGTTGCCCTCGGCAATCAGGTCGGCCATCGGCAGGCCATAGCCGCGGTAACCGGACGCGATCTTGGCGACCAGACGCAGGTGGCTGGTCACCAGGCGGTGGGCAGCCTCGGTATCGCCGTGCTCGGTCCAGCGGACCGCCAGCATGTACTCTTCTTCCGGCTTCAGGACCGGAAAAGCCCAGATTTCCCGGTAGTACCGGGTAAGGCCCCGATCGGAATCGATCGACGGCAGACTCAGTCGTTTCATCGGTGTTTGTCTCGCAGTGTCTGGTGCGGCAGACGCGACAGCCGGGAACGGCGTCACGCCGGGTGCATCGCCATGAAAGGCGGGCGCAGCCGGTCTACGCGGCGCGCTCCATGTGCAGGCGCTTGCTGCGACTTGCGAGGGGGAACCCACATCCACACATTGGCATAATCCTCCTGCGAGCAATTTGCCGGCGCTGGCTACGATACCGTCAGCCATAAACAAGCAGCCCTGCTCTGGCGCTGCTCACCCTTTACGCTTCGTTAATTATGGGGACGGTCTGCCGCAAATTCAAGGATCGCGCGCTCACAATTCTCGAGCGGCGCCGGCTTGGCTGTCCCGGGCCGGACCGGCCGGCCCTCAAAACGGCGGGCCACCTAGCAGCCGCGGCCACGCGACGACGACCCGGCGCCGCCGTCATCGAGGCGGGCGAAGCCCGCCGTGGCGATCCAGAGACTCCCGCCGCCTGCATTGCTTCACTGCGCCCCAAGGACGACGGTGGGGCCTCGCCACCGACCCGACGCGGCGGCCCGCTCCGTATTCCGGGTCCATGCCGGCCGAGAACAAGAACGACAGGCCGAAGCGTCGAGGTGCGTGCCGCGGGCGAGGGAGGGACCCGCCGACGATCGGCCGAGCCGTCGGGGAAATCTGCCGCGCGAGCCGGATTCTTGGCATAATGCGCCCTGACGGGTCTGCGATACGAGCCGCCACAAGACGCGGCGAGGGAGGGCAAAAATGCGGGTACTGGTGCTGGGTGCGGGGGCGACGGGGGGATATTTCGGCGGCCGGATGGTGGAAGCGGGCTGTGATGTGACATTCCTCGTCCGCCCGGCGCGGGCCGCGCTCCTGCAGGCGAACGGCCTCGTCGTCGAGAGCGCCCTTGGCGATATCCGCACGCCGGTGCGCACGGTGACCACCGATACGATGGGCGACGGCTGGGATGTCGTCCTGCTGAGCTGCAAGGCCTTTGATCTTGAGGATGCCATCGAGTCGGTCGCAGGCGCCGTCGGGGCGCAGACGCGGGTGCTGCCTGTTCTCAACGGCCTTGCCCACCTGGACCGGCTCGATGCCCGGTTTGGCGCGGCGCGCGTGCTCGGCGGCCTGTGTGCGATCGCCGCGACACTGACCCGTGATGGTGTCGTCAGGCATCTCAATCGCGCCCACACGTTCGTCTTCGGCGCTCGTTCTGACGATCAGCAGGATTTCTGCCAGGAGCTTTTTGCCGACGTCGGCCGGGCCAAGGTGGACTGCCGGCGCAGCGATGCGATCATCCTGGAGATGTGGGAGAAGTGGGTCATGCTGGCGACGCTGGCGGCTTCCACCTGCCTGATGCGGGCGCCGGTGGGCGACATCATGGCGGCGCCCGGCGGCGAGGACTTCGTCACCGGCCTGCTCGATGAAATCCAGGCGATCGCCACCGCCAACGGCAACGCATCGCGGCCGAAGCCCCTCGCCACTGCTCGCAAACTCCTGACCGAGCCCGGGTCCGGCTTTGCGGCGTCGATGCTGCGCGACGTGGAGGGCGGCGGGCGGATCGAGGCCGACCATATCATCGGCGATCTGCTGCGCCGCGGCACCGCTGCCGGCGTTGACGCCCCGCGGTTGCGGATTGCCTATGCCCATGTGAAGGCTTACGAGGCGAGGCGCGCGCGCGAAGCGGTCAACTGACCGGGCGGGCAACTCCACCGAGGCGGCCGTCGGCGGCGACGGCGCCTCAGCCCGAGCTGCCGCGCGACGACAGGGCGGTGAGGCGTGCGGGCCGGGGGACCAGGGCGCTCGCCGTCTCGACCAGTTGCTGCGGACTGAAAGGCTTGGACAGCACCGGCGCCTTCCGAAACGCCTCGGGCAGGCCCTCCTGGCCGTAGCCGGTGACGAAGGCGAAGGGAGTGTTGCGCGCGGTCAGCGCCGCCGCCAGTTCATCAACCGGCTCTCCCGAGAGGTTGGCATCGAGGAAGGCGACATCAAAATCGGCAGCCTCGATCAGACGCCGGGCCTCGGTCACTGTTCCGGCGGGACCGAGGACGGTGCAGCCGGCCTCCTGCAGAATCGCCATCACGTCCATCGCCACCACCGGCTCGTCCTCGATGACGAGGACGCGGCGGTGGTCGAGAGCGGCCATCCGCGCCGAGCCGCCGTTACCCCACGCGGACGCGGGCTGAGGATCCAACAGGGGGGCGCCCGGCTGTCTGCGCGGCATTGCCGGCAGGGGCAAGCGGATTTCGCAGATGACGCCGTTTCCGGCATAGCGCACCCAGGCTTCGCCGCCATGGGCGTGCAGGCTCTGCTCGATCAGCGTCGTGCCGAACCCCGGCGTCGTCGGAACGGTGACCTTCGGTCCGCCACGTTCCTGCCAGTGCAGCAGCAGCGAGCGCTCGCCGGCGCTGCGCAGCACCCAGTTCACCGACAGCTGCCC
>JBDHSN010000072.1:0-15699 GCA_039808105.1 Rhodospirillales bacterium | reverse complement strand
GGGCGTTCACCTTGCGCGGCCTGGTCCGGGAACTGGCCGGCGAACGGGCGCTCAAGGTCGATTACCGCTCGGTGTGGGAGTTCGTCCACGCCGAGAAGCTATCGTACAAAAAAAGACACTGATCGCCAGTGAGCGCGATCACAGCGCCACCGCCCGCCGGCGGGCACAATGGAGCAAATACCAGGGCCGCATCGATCCGTCGCGCTTGGTGTTTATCGACGAGACCTGGACCAAGACCAACATGGCGCCGCGGCGCGGCTGGGCACCGTGCGGCGAACGGCTGATCGGCAAGGCGCCGCACGGCCACTGGCAGACCTGCACCTTCATCGCCGCCTTGCGCCACGATCGCGTCGAAGCACCATGGCTGCTCGACGGGCCGGTCAACGGCGCGTGCTTCCAGCTCTACGTCGAGAAGGTGCTCGTCCCGACGCTGCAGCCGCGCGACATCGTCATCATGGACAATCTCGGCAGCCACAAGGGGAAGGCGGTGCAACGCGCCATCCGCGCTGCCGGCGCGACGCTCCTCTTCCTGCCGAAATACTCACCCGATCTCAACCCGATCGAGCAATTGTTCGCCAAGCTGAAGCACTGGCTGCGTCACGCCGCCGAACGCACCCGCGACGCCGTCTGCACCGCCATCGCCCGCATCCTCGACACCATCACCGCAACCGAATGCGCCAACTACCTCGCCAACGCCGGCTACGCCCGAGCCTGATCTCATCACGCTCTAGGGGACGATGTGCCGCCAGATCAGCGGCAGTGCCGCCGTCAGCGCCTCGCCGTGGCGCACGATGGCAAATGCGTTGCGGCCGAACAGCACGGGAAAATAGGCCTGCGCCTTGCGGTCGATGGTGATGCCGAACACCGCGTGGCCGGCGCGGCGGGCCTCGCGCACCGCCCGCGCCGAATCCTCGAGGCCGTAACGCCCCTCGTAGTGATCGAGATCGTTGGGCTTGCCGTCGGTGATCACCAGCAGCAGCCGGCGCTGCCGCGGCCGGCCGGCAAGCCGCTGACTGACATGGCGGACGGCGGCGCCGAGCCGGGTGTAATGGCCCGGCCGCAACGCAGCGATGCGGGCCAGCACCGTCTCGCCCACCGGCTCGTCGAAGGTCTTGACCGCCTCGACCCACACCCGCGTCCGCTTGCAGGAGGAGAAGCCATAGATGGCATGGTCGTCGCCGCAGGCGGCGAGGCCGAGGGTCAGCGCGGTCAGTGCTTCCTTGGCCACATCAAGAACCGGGCGATTGCCGACGAAGCTTTCCGTGGAGCGGGAAACATCGATCAGCACGGCGACCGCGAGGTCGCGCTGCTGCGGCCGCGTCTGCAGGTAGACCTGATCCGAAGCGGCGCCGCAGGCGGCCAGATCGCAGCGTGAGCGGATCAGCGCATCCATATCGAGCTCGCTGCCGTCGACCTGCCGGTGCGCCACCTCCCGCCGCGGCCGCAGCGCTTCGAACTGGCGGCGAACCGCCCGGATGCGCCGGCGCGCCTGTTCGTCCGGCTGCCACGCCGAAGCACCCGCCGCGAGCGCGGCAGTGCGTTCCAGAACGCGGCAGTGATCCGGCAGATAGGCCTGCCGGCGATAGTCCCACTCCGGGTAGGTGTAGACGTCCGACAGGCGCTCATGCTCGACGTCCTCGGGAGCGAGGTCGAGATCGAAGCGCAGCCGGGTCAGCGGCCGCCGCTTCGTCCGACCGAGGACAATCTCGTCATGGTCGTCGGCCGCCTTGCGCGCCTTGTCCGCATCCTCGTCGTCGACGGCGCGATTGATCCGCAGGAACTCGGCCCACGACAGGATCTTCTCGAACCGGTTGAGAAGCAGCGAACCGCGCTGGTCCTCCGGCGTCTCATCGCGGCGCGCCCGGCGAACTGGCTTTTCCTCCGACTCGGCAGGAGCGCTGTCCCCTTCGGGCGACTCGCTGCCATCGTACGCCCGCCGGCGGCGTTCCGGCGGCGGGGTCGATTCGCCCCACAGCGGCACCGGCAGATGCGGCCGATAGCCGTGCGGCGCCTGCCACGCCGCCAGCGGCAGCCCGGCCCGGCTGAGCGCGGCGAAGAGGTCACCCGCGCCCGGTGGCGGTTCGCTCGCCCCAACCAGCGCGCACAGACACGCCTCCACCTGCCCTTCCATCGGCGGCAACCGACGGCGCGGCCGCAACGGCAGATACGCCTGCGCAAGCGCTCGATAGATCGGGCGCAGTCCCGGGTAGCGGTCCACTGCCCGCCGGGTGATCCGGATGGCATGACGCACGAAAGCGATGTCAGCCTGCAACACGTCCGTCGCCGCTTCGGGTACGTCACCCTCGGCCACCGCCGCCCAGGCGGCGAGCCACGCGTAGAGGGCGCGGTTGAGATCGGGCTGTGGAAAGACGTCGAGTACGGCTGGCAGGTAAAGACTATCGCCGTCGATCCGGGCGCGATCGAGCCGCTGGCGGTCGCGGGCGATGCGGGCACCAATGCCCCGCCGGTGTGTCGACAGCGCCGCCGCGATGGGCTTCAGGGTGATGCCGCCATCGCCCCCCAGCCCGCGAAAAAGCACCGCCAGCGCCGCGTTCAGTTCCTCCAGCTTTACGGCCGCTGCGGGAAACCGGGGAACGTCCTCGATGCCCTCGACGAGCCCGTGCCAAGTGCTGCCAACGGTCTCCTCCGGCTCGAGCAGGCGGCGCAGGCGCATCAGCCGAGCACAGCGCGGACGATGTCGGCGAGGCCACGCCGAACGTCGGCGTCATCGCTCAGCGGTTCGATGAGGGCCGTCTCAACGGCAAGGTCGTGCTTCATGCCGGCGGCGATGAGACTGGCGCAATAGACGATGAGCCGGGTTGATACCCCCTCTTCCAGATCCTGCCCTTTCAGGCTGCGCAGCCGGCCGGCGAGCTGGACCAGCGGCCGGCAGCGCTCGCTGCTGAGGCCACTCTCATGAGCGACGATCTCCACTTCCCGATCGGGCGGCGGGAACTCGAACGCCAGCGCCAGAAATCGCTGGCGGGTGCTCGGCTTCAGCGACTTCAGGATGTTCTGATAGCCGGGATTGTAGGAGACAACCAGCATGAAGCCGGACGGTGCCGCCAGGGTTTCCCCCGTCCGCTCCAGCGGCAGGATGCGACGATCGTCGGTCAGCGGGTGCAGCACGACGGTGACGTCCTTGCGGGCTTCCACCACCTCGTCAAGATAGCAGATGCCGCCGGCGCGCACCGCACGGGTCAGCGGCCCGTCCACCCAGATCGTTTCGCCCCCTTGCAGCAGGTAGCGGCCGGTAAGGTCGGCGGCGGTCAGGTCGTCGTGGCAGGCGACGGTGAACAGCGGCAGGCGCAGTCGCGCCGCCATGTGGGCGACAAAGCGGGTCTTGCCGCAGCCGGTCGGCCCCTTCAGCAGCAGCGGCAGACGCAGGCGGTGCGCGGCCTCGAAAACCGCGCACTCGTCGGCGATGGGAGCATAAAACGGGACGGCGCCAGTGGCCGTGGGCGCCGTCCGGTCCGCGTTGGCAATGGTGCCGATCATTCTGCCGCTTGCCGGCCGGCGCGCGGCGTTGCGGCGATCACTTCCTCCCGACGGGGAACGAACGTCGCATAGATGAACAGGAAGGCACCGATGGCAACGACGACACCTGCACCCAGCCGCATCCAGTAGAACAGCGCGAGTTCGCTCTGCACGTCCATGTAAGCCTCCGCCTGTACCCGCTGCAGGTGCGTCTGCACCACGCCGGCGAAGGTGAGCGTGAAGGTCATGAACGCCATGCCGCTGTTGAGCAGCCAGAAGCTCACCATGTTGAGCACCTGGTTATATGGCGCCCGCCCCTTCAGCAACGGCATGGCGTAGGTGATGATGGCGAGGTTGAGCGAGACGTACGCCCCGAAGAACGCCAGATGGCCGTGGGCGGCGGTCACCTGAGTGCCGTGGCTGTAGTAGTTGATGGGAGCCAGCGTGTGCATGAAGCCCCAGACGCCGGCACCGAAAAACGACATCACCGCGGTACCGAGACTCCACAGCAGCGCCGCCTTATTGGGATGATCGCGGCCGCCCTTCCACACCATCGAGAAGGTGAACAGGACGATGGCGAAGAACGGCAGTATCTCCAGCGTTGAGAACACCGAGCCGAGCCACTGCCAGTAGCCGGGGGCGCCGATCCAGTAATAGTGATGCCCGGTCCCCAGCAGTCCCGAGACAAGTGCCAGAGCGACGATGACATAGAGCCACTTGTCCACCACCTCCCGGTCGACCCCGGTCAGTTTCAGCATCAGGAAGGCGAGGATCGCGGCCATCACCAATTCCCAGACGCCTTCTACCCAGACGTGTACCACATACCACCAGTACAGCTTATCAACGGCAAGGTTGTGGGGGTTGTAGAGGGAGAACAGGAAGAAGATGGCGATACCCCACAGCCCCAGCAGCAGGACGGTGGTCACCGCGGTCTTGCGGCCTTTGAGCGCCGTCATCGACACGTTGTAGAGGAAGATCAGCGCCGCGACGACGATGCCAAGCTTGACCCACAGTGGCTGCTCAAGGAACTCGCGGCCTTCATGGATGCGAAAAAAGTAGCCGATGACCGCTCCGAGCGCGCCAATGACCAGGATGGCAAGCTGGATGTAGGCCAGCAGCGGACTCTCGATCTCGCGCTCGGTCTCCTCGGGAATCAGGAAGTAGGCGGCCCCGAAAAAGGCCAGCAGCAGCCAGACAATCAGGGCGTTGGTGTGAACCATGCGCAGGATGTTGAACGGCACCGCTTCCGAAAGGAAATTGGGTGCCACGTAGACATAGCCGGCAAGTACGCCAAAGGTAATCTGCAAGGCGAACAGCAGCATCGCCACTGCAAAGTACCAGAAGGCGATCTTCTGCGTTTCATACTTCATTCCGAGCTCTCCAGCGGCAATCTCTTGGCGACGACAGGATCAACCGGCCTTATTCGGCGGCCAACCCTGAGTGTCGATACGACTAACCCAGGCGAAGAAATCGACCAGATCGTCGAGGTCCTGGTCCGAGAGATTGAACTGCGGCATCTGCCGGCGTCCTTCGATGCCGGACGGCTGTGACTGCATCCAGGCCTTCAGCAGTTCGCGCGCCGTGTCCGGATCCTCGACACCGCCGTAGCGAACCCAGACGTTGCCCAGTTCCGGCGCGAAGTACGCGCCTTCGCCGAGGATGGTGTGACAGTTGATGCAGGCGTGCTTCTCCCACACCGCCTTTCCGCGCGCGACACTGTCCGAGAGCGCGGCGGAATCGGTGGACCGGTTAACCATGTACCAGTGACTGTGCGCGGTGAGCGCAAGGAAGATCAGCAGGAAGAACAGCGACCCGCCGTAAAAGATATTGCGGGCCTGCGCCTTGGTGAACGTCTCCCACATGATGGTGTTCCCGCGTGTTCAAGGACGGCGATCACCGGCCTGCGCGCAAGTTCACCTTGCCAATCCGATGCAAGCCGGGAGATCCGCATTAACAGACCCCCCGACAGGCAGCCTTGACGTTGATCAAGCGATTGTTAGGCGTTCGCAGCAATGGCTGACCGCGGTCGACAGCTCAGCGCGGGGTGGCCCGGCTCCGGCAGAATTCCCGCAGCGCAGCAACATCGCCGATCTCAACCAGTTGGCCCCTGCTCTCGATGCCCAGGCGGCGCAGCCGCACCAGCGCCCGCGAGAAGCTCTCGGGCGTCATGCCGATGCGGCTGGCGATGACGCTCTTGCGAAACGGAAGCAAAACCTTGACCGCCCCGTGCGTTGTCGTGGTGAGGCCAAGCAGGTACCAAGCAAGCCGCTGCGCCGGCGACAGCGCTTTCAGGCGGCGCAGTTCCGTCATCAGCCGCGCCTCCCAGCGGCCGAGCGAGTCCAGCATCCGCAAGGTGACAGCATGGTTTTCGCGCAGAGCCCGCAGGACCGAGGTGGCAGCGATTCCGACCAGGCGGGTCCCTGCCATCGCCACGGCGTTCACCGGGTAGGTTGCCGGCGAAAAGATGGCCGCTTCGGCGAATGAGGAGTCCGCGCCGACCACGTCGATGATCGTTTCCTCACCGTCCGGTTTGAGCATGAACAGCCGAACGGCGCCATCGACGACAACGAACACTCGATCGGCAGGATCGCCGGCCCCGAACAGCCAGGTCTCGGTCTGGAAGAACCGCGCCGTTGCCCCTTTGAGAGCGGCCGCAAGGTCGGCTTCCTCGAGACCGAACAACAACGGTGATCTTCGAACCGCCAGCAGGTCGCCGTCCGACAGCGGACTGACCCTCATCCGTCACCGTCCTCCTCACAAAAGCGGCGGAGCCTGGCGACGTCCTCGACAAAGAAGGCATCGTGGGACCGGCGGTAGCGGACACCGAACGATTGCAGCTTCATCATCGCCCGCGAGAACGTCTCCGGCTGCATGCCCAGCTCGCGAGCCAGCAGGCCCTTGCCATAGCGGAGGGGAACCTCCGCCGGTCCTTCCGTTGCCGTCGTGCGTGACGCGAGATGCGCGGCCAGACGCTGCGCCGTCGTGCGAGTCTTCAGGCTGCTCACCTGGGCAAGCAGACGACGCAGGCGGACGGAGACATGGCCGAGCACAGCGACGGCGGCGTCGAACCGCTGGTCAACCAGCGCCCGTAGCGGATCGGCAGGGATCAGAATCAGCGTGGAAGGATCGAAAGTCTCGGCGGTCACCACGCTGCGGTTGCGGGTGAGCAGGCTGCACTCGCCGAAGGTTTCGCCAGGGCAGACGATGCGGACGATTCCTGCGGGATCGCCCGGCCGGTCGACATAGAGCAGGATACAACCGCGCTCGACGACGATCAGCGTATCGCTGGCCTCGCCGCGGCGACACAGCGTTGTCTGCGCCGGAACCATCTCCCGCCGTGCCTGGCTGGCGAGCAGTACCAGATCGTCGTCGTTCAACGCCGCCAGGAACGGCACAACTCTCAAGTCATGAGGATCGACGGGCAAGTCATCCGCAGTAGCATCTACACTCGTCGTCTTCACTGCGAAATACCCGTGCTCCCAATCGTCACACGTGGGCCGGAGCCCGCCTCCAGCCTGCTGCCCATTGTCGGGCATTCGATCACCCCCGCCGAACGAACGTTCGTCCATCAAAGCCACGTGCCTGCCAGCCGATTGGCGCGCCCGGCGGGATTCGAACCCACGACCCCAGGATTAGGAATCCTGTGCTCTATCCTGCTGAGCTACGGGCGCTGAACGCGTCTTCGGTCTCGCCGCACCGCTGCCAGCCCCTGTCTGGCATTATGTGCGCTGGCTTTGTGCCAAAATAGCGGCTTCGCCTGTTGCAAATGTTCCGTTTGGCATCATTTCTGGTTGTTCTCGCGGAACTGCTGGCAACCTTTGTCAACCTGGAGGACTTTCGGGGCACGCACCAGTGCAACGTAACCGCCGGCCAGGCGCGAGGCAATTGCGGATCAGGGGCGTCGGCGCAATTCATACTCGTCGGTGGCTTGGTGCTGTCGCCGTCTCAGCCGTGCAGACCGGTCGTGCTGTCCCCCCTGTCGATGAGGTGAATGAACGAGCCCGCGCAGGTTCCAGCGACGAGTCCGGTGTTGCCAAGGGCACGGCCGGCAGCATCGGTGCAGGCGAACAGCGGACTCCCCGGTCCCTCCTTTACCGTTCGGGCGAAGTGGAACTCGTGCCCGCGGAAGCAGGCGCCTGCCCCACCCAGGGGCCCGCTGTCGCACAGCACCGCGCGGCGATAGCCAAGATGCAGCCGGCGCTCGGCGAACGATGTCACCAGGGGTAGCAGCGCCGCCATGGCATGACACGCGCCGCCGCCGTCGATCAACCCCTGCCCCATGACCATGTAGCCGCCGCACTCGCCGAAAACGACCGCACCGCGGGCGGCGGCGGCGCGCACGCCGCCGAGAAAGCGCTCGTTCCCGGCGAGCACGCCGGCGTGAAGCTCCGGGTAGCCCCCGGGCAGGTAGACAGCGTCGGCAGTGCTGTCCGGCGGTTGATCCGCCAGCGGCGAGAATGGCACGATCTCGGCGCCGGCCCGCCGCCAGCCATCGATGATGAGCGGATAACGGAAGGCAAACGCGACATCCTCAGCCAGCGCGATCCGCTGCCCGAGCGGCGGCAGCGGGGACGTGGCTGGCGAGGAATCCGTCGTCGACCAGCCGGCCCGCGCCAAGCCCCGCAGGCGCCCGGTATCGACGTGGGCGGCAATGAGTTCGGCGGCGGCGTCGAGAAAACCGGCGAGATCGGGGTGTTCCACCGCCTGCACGAGACCGAGATGCCGCTCCGGCAGTTCCAGCCCGGCGGTGCGTGGCAGGCAGCCCAGCACCGGGATATCCGGCAGGGTGCGGGCGCAGGCCTCGGTCAGCAGCGCCGCGTGCCGCTCGGAGCCAACGCGGTTGAACACGACGGCGGCGATCCCCAGCCCCGGCCGGTGGGTGGCGAAGCCGCGGACAACGGCGGCGGCGCTCGCCGCCTGCGCCTGCGCATCAATCACCAGCACAACCGGCCAGGCCGAGGCCGTCGCCACATCGGCGGTAGACCCCTCATCGACGGTGGCGCCGTCGAACAGGCCCATGACGCCTTCGCAGACGATGATCTCGCCGGCTTCGGCCAGCCGCGCCGCCGCTGCGGCGAGTGTCTCCCCCCGCATCGCCCATGGGTCGAGATTGAGACAGGGGCGTCCGGAGGCAGCGGTGTGGAACGCCGGATCGATGTAGTCGGGGCCAACCTTGGCCGAGGCGACGCGCAGTCCGCTGCGCGCCCAGTGGCGGATCAGCCCGAGGGTGAACACCGTCTTGCCGCTGCCCGAGGCGGGCGCGGCGATGATCAGCCCCGGTGAGCCGGCCGCCGGCGCCGCGGTCATCGGCCGGCTCACAGCAGCGGCTTCAACTTGTCGGCCACCTCCTGCGGGCTGGCTTCGCCGCGGAAGAACTGTACGAACTTGCCGTTGGGGTCGATCAGGTAGGTGAGCGAGGAATGATCGACGACGTAGGTGTCGGGTTGATCGCCCGGCGCCTTCATGTAGAACACCCGATATTCCTTGGCTACCGCCGCGATCTGCTGCGCCGTGCCGGTCAGCCCGACCATGCGCGGGTGGAAGAAGTGTACGTACTCCTTCATCTTCTCCGGCGTATCGCGCTCCGGATCGATGCTGATCAGCACCGGCGTGATCTTCTCGCCCTTCCCGCCCAGCAGCTCAATGGCATCGCTGTTGCGGGCAAGCGAGGTCGGACAGATGTCGGGGCAGTAGGTGAAGCCGAAGTAGACCAGCAGCCAGCGGCCGCGGAAGTCGGCGTCGGTGACCGTCTTGCCGTCCTGGTTGACCAGGGTGAAGGGCCCGCCGATGGAGAGTTCCCCCTCGCGCGCGCCGGTATCGGCGGCAGGACCGGGTGGAACGCCCCAAAGGGAGCGGGCGACCAAAAAGCCGCCGCCGACCAGGACGACGACGAGCAGCGCCAGCAACGGGCCGTTCAGCCGATGGCTGCGGCCGGGCTTCGGGGTTTGCGGGTTTCCGCTGCTCATTCCTGTCCTTTCCTGTCCTCAAGCGATAGTGCGCCACGCTAGATAGGAGAGCGTCGCGGCGTTGACCAGCATCAGCGCCGGCGCCAGCTGCAGCGCCACTGCGCGAAAGCGCTGGCCGGCGACGTGGCCGGCGACGGCGACGGCGAGCAGTACCGGCACCGTGCCGACGGTGAACGCCAGCATGGCGAAGGCACCAGCCAGCGGCTGGCCGCTGGCCGCGGCGGCGGCCAGCGCGCCATAGAGCAGGCCGCACGGCAGGAAGCCCAGCGCCACGCCCAGCAGATAGCCGCGCCAGCCGACCGGATTGGCGAACAGCGGCCGGGCGATCCGGCCGACGCTGCGGCTCCAGGCCGCCTCGCCACCGGCGGAAGAGCGCGGCCGACGCAGCCGCAGCCAGCCGAGATGGGCAAGGGCGTAGCCGAGGAAGAACAGCGCGGCGAGGGCCAGTAACGCCGGCGACAGCCAGCGCAGCCCGGTGGTGGCGATGGTGCCGGCGGCAAGAGCAGCAGCCGCCGCCCCCAGCGTCGCGTAGGTTGTCGCCCGTCCGAGGTGATAGGGCAGCAGCGCCGCCCCCGCCAGCCGGCGCATCTCGCTCATCCGCGTCGCCGGCATCGCCTCGAGCCGGGCGACCGCCTGCGCCAGCACGAACGGCCCGCACATGCCGGCGCAGTGGGTGGCACTGCCGAGCAGGCCGGCGACGAACAGGCTGGCGAGCAGGCCGGCGTGACCGACGGCGACAGCCCGGCAGTGGGCGATGCCGGTGCCGAGGAGGGTGAGCAGGAGCGGGTCGCTGTTCATGGTCTGGCCGCAAGGGTCGGGCGAAATGCCGCCAATGTCAAAGGTGGTGCGGGTATCGGGCCGCTGCCTGAGCTAAGATCAGCCGATGGAAGCGATCGCCGAGCACAGTGAGGACGTCGGCAGCGCCGGCGAGCGGCCGCTGCGCCGCGGCTGGACGACGGGGACGTGCGCCACCGCCGCTGCCGCCGCCGCCTTCGAGGCGCTGCTCACCGGCGCCTTTCCCGACCCCGTCACCGTCGCCCTGCCGCGCGGCGGGTTCGCGACGCTGCCGCTGGCCCGCGCCGAACTGCGCGCCGGCGCAGCGCTGGCCGGCATCATCAAGGACGCCGGCGATGATCCCGACGTCACCCACGGTGCGCTAGTCACCGCCACCGTGGTACCCGCTGCCCCCGGTGCCGGCGTCGTCTTCCGCGCCGGCGAGGGCGTCGGCACCGTCACCCTGCCCGGCCTGCCGATCCCGCCCGGCGAGCCCGCCATCAACCCCGGCCCGCGCCGGATGATGACCACGGCGCTGAGTGCCATCGCCGCCGCGCATGTCGTTGCCGCCGATGCGTTGATCACCGTCGGGGTCGACGGCGGTGCGGCGCTGGCGGAAAAGACGCTGAACGGCCGCCTTGGCATCAGGGGCGGCCTCTCCATCCTCGGCACCACCGGGGTCGTCGTGCCGTTCTCCTGCGCCGCGTGGATCCACTCGATCTTCCGCGGCATCGACGTCGCCCGCGCCGCCGGCCTGCCGCACCTCGTCGCCGCCACCGGCAGCACCTCGGAGGCCGCCGCCCGCGCGCTGCTGGGGGTGCCGGACCAGGCATTGATCGATATGGGCGATTTCGCCGGCGGCACGCTGAAATACCTGCGAACCCACCCGGTGCCCCGGCTGACGTTGGCCGGCGGCTTCGCCAAGCTCGTCAAGCTGGCGCAGGGGCAGCTGTTTCTGCATTCGGCCAAGTCGCGGGTCGATGTCCCGGCGCTGGCGGCAACACTGGCTTCGCTGGGAGCTGCGCCGGCGGCAGTGGCGGACGCGGCGGCGGCTGGCTCGGCAGCGCAGGTTCTCGCCATCGCGCAAGGCCAGCGGCTGCCGCTGGCGGACCGTATCGCTGCCGACGCCCGCGCCGTTTCGCAATCGCTGCTGTCGGCGGCGACGGCGGCGGAGGTGTTGGTCTTCGACCGTGCCGGCCGCCTGATCGGCCGCTCCGGCGCTGGCGACTGAACCGGCGAAGATGGCGGCGGCCGCGCGGCTGCGGCTGCTGATCCTCGGCGGCACCGCCGAGGCGGCGGCGCTGGCGCGGCGGGCGGACGCCGAGCTGGGCGGGCGCATCGCGGTGATCACTTCGCTCGCCGGCCGGCTGCCCGGCCGCCCCGAGCTGCCCGGCGATGTGCGGATCGGCGGCTTCGGCGGTGCCGGGGGTCTCAACGCCTACCTCGCCGACGCCGGCATCGACCTGGTCATCGATGCCACCCATCCGTTTGCCGCCGTCATCTCGCAGGCGGCGGCCGAGGCCTGCTCCGCACGTGGCATCCCGCGGCTGATGCTGGTCCGTCCGCCGTGGACACCGCAGCCGGGTGACGACTGGCGGCAGGTGGAGAGCCCCGCCGAGGCGGCGGAACTGCTGCCGAGGCTTGCCCGCCGCGTGTTCCTTGCGACCGGACCGGGCAGCGCCGCCGCCTTCGCGCACCTGGCCGACATCTGGTTCCTGCTGCGGCTGTTTGCGCCACGGGCGGCGCCGCTGCCGCTCGCCCACTACGAGACCATCGTCGCCCGCCCGCCGTTCACCCGCGACGGCGAGGCCGCGCTTCTCGCCCGCCACCGCATCGAGGCCCTGGTTTGCAAGAATTCCGGGGGGCCCACCCAGGCCAAGCTCGCCGCCGCCCGCGCCGCCGGCCTGCCCGTCGTCATCTTCCGCCGCCCCCCCCTGCCGGCCGGCGAGCAGGCCGCGGACCCCGACGCCGCCCTCGCCTGGTTGCGCCGGCATCTGTAACGGAGCCGTCCCGGACGATGTTTGTGCTGGCCCCACCGCCGCACCTCGGCAAGAATGCGCCCGCCGCCGCGTCCGCAAAGCGCCTGGCAACCGCCATAGAAGCGGGCTGCTGCATCGTGGCGTTGACGACGTTCATACCGGTGGGCAGGGAGCCAGCGCGTGGCGCAGTTTCATTTCGTCGAGGATTACGAGCGGCACGTCGCCAATCTGATGCGCGCCCACCCGCTCGACGAGGCGATGAGCCTCGCCGTCGGCGGCGGCTACGAAGTCATCGGCAGCATCGAGCGGGCCATCGTCACCCAGCTCGGCCTGCGCGACGGCATGGCCCTGGTCGACCTCGGCTGCGGCAGCGGCCGCCTCGCCACTGCGCTGGGAGCATCCGGGCTGGCGATCAACTATCTCGGCATCGACATCGTCCAGGCGCTGCTCGACTACGCGGCGTCGCGGGCGCCGTCGAGCTACCGCTTTGCCCTGCATCGCGAGCTGAACCTGCCGTGCGAAGCGGCCAGCATCGACATGGTCTGCGCCTTCAGCGTCTTTACCCATCTGCTGCATCCGGAATCGTACCTCTACATGGAGGACATTCACCGGGCGCTGAAGCCGGGCGGCGTGCTGGTGTTCTCGTTCCTGGAATTCGCCCAGCCGGAGCACTGGACCGTCTTCGCCCAGACGGTCGAGGCGCAGCGCAACAGCAGCCTGCCCGCCCTCAACATGTTCATCGAGCGCAACGCCATCGACGAGTGGTGCCGCCACCTGGGCTTCGCCCAGGAACTGTTCGTCGGCGCCGTCGAGCCGCATTGGGACGGCCAGGCGCTCGGCCAGTCGGTCGCCGTCCTGCGCAAGGCCTAGCCCCTGCCCACCGCACCAGTCGCCGCCCCGACGTAACGGAGCGACCGCCCGCCCCGTCATTGCGAACCCCGAAGGGGGGAAGCAATCCAGCAGCGTCCGCCGCAGCCGGGACAGGATCCTGCGCCGATGGTTGCTGTTGCAACGCGTCTGCACGAGGTGTTCAGTATCGCTGCGAGATAGGGCGGCGCCGGCCGGGCCCGGCAAAGCAAAAGCTGGCGGCGCGGCTTGGTGCAAGTTACGGAAGGGGATGGCCTTGCGGGTCAACAACCTCGATCACGTCACCGTCTGCGTCAGCGACCTCGCGGCGGCCCGGCGTTTCTTCGGCCTGCTCGGCCTGCAGGAGGACAAAGCCGTCGTCATTTCCGGCGAGCCCTTTGCCAGCTACATGGGTCTCGGCGAGATCGAGGCCGACCACGTCACCCTGGTGCTCCCCGGCGCCTCGCCGCGCTTCGAGGTCCAGCTACTGCACTACCGGCGCCCCGCGGCGGTGGCCGACGCCGTCATTGCCCGCCTCGACAAGCTCGGCTTCAACCACATCTGCTTCGCCGTCGATGACATCGAAGCGGTGATCGACAACCTCCGCGCCAACGGCGTCGAGGTCCGCGGCGAGCTCAATGATTTCCACGACCGCCACCTCGTCTTCGTGACCGGCCCCGACAACATCACCGTCGAACTGGCCCAATGGAGCTGAGACGTCGGGCTCGTACTGTGAGCAGCGACTCGCTGCTGCGCCAGCATCGCTGGCACCGCATGGTTTTCGCGCGTCCTTCTCCCGGTTCGGAGGGCGCTGACTGGACAAGAGATCCAACCTTATTCTTGTATGTCCACATCACACGTTTCGTCACTACCCACGCAGAACCCGCAAAGAGCCTCAACGTTATTATAAGATCGCATTAGGCTCGGACCGTAAATTCGAGCCAATCCCCACCGATTGACATCCCAGCTAGCTTGAGGGCACTGTAGTGTCCTCAAGCTAGGCGCTCTGTGAACCGGACGAAAAACCGGTCGCACTGAGAAGCGCTTAAGTGGATTTGAATGGAGTGGCACTGCGCAGATTAGCGATCGCTTTGCTCTCAACTGGGGTGCGTGCGGGGTGGGTAAACATCAAATGTTTAGGGCAATATTGATTATAATTATCACTTTGAGCACCGTACCAGCCAAAGCACAGGATTTACCAAATGGTCGTAGGGCCAAGGCAGCTGTGTGCTATAGTATAGCTGATATTTTTAAAGAATTCTCTACCCAAAATAGAATCGCTAAGTGGAGGGCTATTTCAAGTGAGATGCAGGACATCATGCAAAAAACACAGCCCATGTTTGCAAATACCGTGCGGCCTGAATCTCAGGAATCTTTCCGCGCGATAATAGAACCATATATCTTCCGATTTGGTAAATTACTTGAGAATGGTCAATTAAATGCAGCAATTGACGTATTAGATTCATGCATTCAAGAGCTTGGATTAGATAATAATGTAGACGATAGTGAAGATAATACGTCAGACCCTTCCCCATATAGTGGGCATGTTTCCTCACCATACGACAAATATTATCGTTATTAGCTGGAGGAAAAGCAATGAGCAGATTTTATGCTATCTGTTTACTTGTCGCGATTTATCCTGGTCAGGCCCTCTCATACGATCCGTGCGCGCAAGTTACGGATTTCTTCCAATACCAACATTGTTCTGCACAAAATGAGGTGCAGGCCTCGTTCCAAGCTCTAAGAAGTAGACAGGCGATGTGGTTTCGATCATTGCCACCGCGCTACCAACAGCTGGCGAGGAACGTAAGAGCCTATATGGATCAATATTATAGCGAAAATGGTGATTGGCCTCCTGGCGGAAGAGAAAGCCTTCGTGATTGCGCCAGCGAAGTTGGAGCTGCCGGGAACCAGGAAATTCAGTTTGTACGCGATACTATGAATTCAATCGTAAAAAATGACAAAATTTGGAAAGATTTGGACAATCTATCGAAGGAGACATATAACACTTCTGTTAATATTTTTAATAGTTGCTATAATTGGAACTCTCCGGCTGTCTGCTTGCAACGTGACCGGGAGCGTATCTGTCCGGATGATCCTGATAATCCGATTTGTCTAGGATTCTAGCCTATATGTGACTTGCGAAGAAGAACTGTATTGAGACACACTACATTTAGCAATGGTGGGTATTACTTAAATACACCATTATTCAGGTGCGGTATTACCCCGATCCCCATTTTATCAGGCATTAAGTTGCGGCCCAATGGTCGGAAAAATGTACCAAGCTGGAGGCAAAAATCCACAGTACTGGAAGGCATTTTCTACGGGACTGGGTGCTTCTTCGGCCGCAGCACGTGGTGGTGGTCGGGGGCGTAGAGGCGGCTGTCGGGGAAGGCGGCGGCGTTCAGGACGCGGCCGACGAGGATCAGCGCGGTGCGGGTGAAGCCGGCCGCCTTCACCTGCTCGCGGATATCTTCGAGCGTGCCGTGGACGAACGCCTGGTCCGGCCAGCCGACGCGGTAGGCGACGACCACCGGGCAGTCGGCGCCGTAGGCCGGCACCAGCTCGCGCACCACCCTCGCGAGGTTGGTCACCGACAGGTGGATCGCCAGCGTCGCCCGGCTGTGCGCCAGGCTGGCGAGGTCCTCGCCTGCCGG
>JBDHSN010000071.1:0-15775 GCA_039808105.1 Rhodospirillales bacterium | reverse complement strand
ACCTGGCCGCTGCCGTGGGTTGTCCGCGCCCTGCCGGAGCGCGACCAGCGGCTGGTGGCGGAGATGTGGACGATCCGCCGCGCGCGGCTGTTCGACGCCGCCTGGTATCGCCAGCGCTATCCCGACGTCGCCGCCTCCGGGCTGGGCGCGCTGGAGCACTTCTGCCGCCACGGCTGGCGGCGCGGCCGCGACCCCGGCCCCCACTTCAGCACCAGCCTCTATCTCGCTGAGCACCCGGACGCCGCGCTGGCAGGCAATCCCCTCGTTCACTTCGCCCGGCACCGCACCCCAGCGGCCGCAGCGGTGCAGACCGCGCCGCCCGAGCCTCTGGCGGAGGAGCCGGTATCGGCTTGGTACGACACATCGGCGCCGCAGCTTTCCGTCATCGTGCTCAACTTCAACCGGGCGGCGCTGACGCTGGCCTGCGTGCGGGCCCTGCTGCGGCATACCGAGGCGCTGCGCTTCGAGATCATCGTCGTCGACAACGGCTCGGAGGCCGCCGAATTCGCGCAGCTCCCCCGCTCGCGGCTGCCCTTCCGGTTGCTCCGGCTGCAGCGCAACGTCTTCTTCGGTGAGGGCAACAATCTTGGTGTCGAAGCCGCCCGGGCGCCCCTGCTGTGCCTGATGAACAACGATGCGATGGTCACCGAGGGGTGGCTGGCACCGATGCTGCGCACGCTGAATGCGCAGCCCGACTGCGGCGCGGTCGGCCCGAAGTTCCTCTATCCCGACGGGCGCATCCAGGAGACGGGCGCCCTGATCGATGCGACCGGCGACGCCCGGCGGCTGGGCCATGGCGCACCGGCTGACGCCCCTGCATTCAGCGAACCGTGCAGCGTCGACTATGTGTCGGCTGCCGCCGTGCTGCTGAGCAGGAGCGACTTCAAGCGGGTCGGCGGCTTCGATCCGTGCTGGGATCCCGCCTACTACGAGGACGCCGACCTCTGCCTGAAGCTCGCGGTTCTTGGCCGCAGGACATGGGTTTGCCCGGACGCCGCGGTCATCCACCAGGAAAGCGTGACGACCAGTGATTCGCGGATGGCGCTCAACATCGACGTGCTGAAGCAGATCAACCGCGACATCTTCGTCGAACGCTGGGGAGCCTGGCTTGCGGGCCGTCCCAATGGTCCGGCTGCGCCCGCCACCGCAGCGGTGGCGCGACCGCTGTCGGGATCGACGCCCGACGCCGCCGCGCCGGTCCCCCACCGGCGCCTGCTGCTGGTCGCCGCCGAGCCGCTGCTGCCGGACAGCCGCACCCGTCGGCTGCTGGCTTTCGCCGAGGCGTTGCGGGGAAGTCACACCGCCTGCATCGTCACGCCCGAGCGCAGCAGCCGCATCCGCGTTGCTGCCATCGCCGATGCCCTGGGGCTTCATCTCGGCTCGTTCGAGACGGCCGCCCCCGATGACATCGGCCGGATGGGGAGCTTCGAGACCGCCGTCGTCAGCAGCGGCGATGCGCTGCCACCGATTCCCTCACCGGCCCGTCACGGCGTCCTGTTGTGTCGGGATGCGGCGTTACCAGCCGATGCCGAGCTGGCACGGCGGGGCCGCTGGTGGCAGACCTATGGCGTACTGCTCGTCAGCACCGAAGCCGAGCGCGACCGGCTCAGCGCCGAGGCCGCCGGCCTCAACCTGCCGCTGCCGCCGATCGAAGCGCTGCCGCCCGCTATCGCACCCATCGCTGCCGCTGACCCGGAAGGCAATCTGCGTTCGGGCGGCGGGCACATCACCCTCCTTGCCATCGCCGCCTTTCGCGCGGCCGCGCCGGGCCCGCATGCATCGCTGATCGCCGCCCTGCGCGAGCTTCGCGCCCATCCAGGGGTCGAGTCGAGCCTGCATCTTGCAGGAACGCTGGCGCCCGATGCCACCGACCGCGACTACCTCATGCAGGTCCGGCAGGCTGCCGAAGGTCTGCCCGTCGTGTTCCACGTCAACGCATCGCGGGCCCGCCTCCGCCATCTCTACCAGCGCGCCGCCGTCTATTGGCACGACGCCGGACCGGATGGACGGCGGACCGGCACCGTGGCCCTGCTGGAAGCGATGACGGCGGGATGCCTGTGCCTCGGCAGCGGCGATCAGGACTCGCACATCCGCGACGGCAGTACCGGCTGCGTCGTCGCCGGCGCGGCTGACCTCGCTGCGCGGACGGTGCGCCTGCTCGATCCCGGAGCAGCGCGGGCGCGGCTGGAGATGCGGCGCATCGCCGCCGCGCACGCCACCCTCTTCGCCGCATCAACCCTGCAGCCGCGCTACCAGCGCTTCGCCACGCCGGCCGCCACTGCCCGTGCCGACCCGGCATACAGCTGAGATGGGCCGGCCGGCGGGCCTTACGCCCGGATGATGTTACCCGTTCCCTGATTATAGACCTGATTGCGCACCGCCGGCGCCGGGGCAAAGACGTTCATGTTGCCGACCTTGCAGTTTGAAGCGCCGGCCGTGAGCCATACCGCCGTTACGCAGGCGCGGAAGGTGTTGCCGTCGATGAGACCGTAGGCTCCACGTCCGACGACGATGCCATTGAACCGGTTGCCGCCGGTCGAGCTGTCGACGAAGTCGTTGCCGATGATCTTGAACCAGCTGCACCCACCGGAGCTGGCGCCGGTCAGCATCACCCCGGCGACCACCTGCACGGCATCGACAAAGGCATAGAAGCTGTTGCCGATGATCGTTACCTGATCGCAGTCGTCGGCGATAATGCAGGCAGAGAAGGCATTGATGTGCGAATTGGCGACGTTCAGCACCGGCAGGGGGACCTGCGGAGCATCGAAGACGACGCCGTTCCAGACGCCGACGAGGTTGCAGTTCTCGACATAGCCGCCTTCGATACCGCGGAAGCAGACGGCGGTCGTGGTGTTGAAGATGGAGCAGCCCTTGACGAGAAACTCGCAAGGATGGCCGTTCTCGTAGGTATCGTTGACACCGTGGAAATGGAAGGCGATGGGGCTGTTGGCGGTCGCCTTCACCCCCGTCTGCCAACCGGTGAACGAACAGTTCACCACGGTTCCCTTCAACGCCGCGATGGCATCGATGCCGAAGTCCCAGCCGCTCGACCAGATGTCCCGGGCGCCGCGGAACAGGCAGTTCTCGATGAGGAACCGCGGCGACGACCGATCGAAAATGTGCACTTTCTGGGGAATGATGACCCCCCAGTCGATCTCCCCGCTGTAATCCAGCGTGATCGCCGTACCGCCCTTCCTGTCGACCTGGAACGACAGATCGCGGATGTGATGGAACTGCGTATCGGCGTTGGCGGTGATCGCGATGCCGAGGCTGTCGGCATCGGCAGTCCACTTCAGGATGGAAAGGCCGAGGCCATCCCCCGCCAGCGAGAGTGGCGCGCCAGCGAAAGTGATCCGCTGCTTCAGCAGGTACGTTCCAGCCGGCACCCGCAGCATCCGGCGGTGGGCAGTTACGTACGCGGCGGCAGCAAGGAACGCCGCGGTATCGTCGGTGAGGCCGTCACCGGCGGCGCCGAATTCGGAGACGGTGACCGCCCGCGCGAGGCGGGCCCGTTCTGCGGCCGTCATCATCACCCTGTCGGCGGTATCGCGGATCTGGTCGGCGCTGTAGTCGCCGGAAGCCGCTACGACCATTCCTGTCCGGCCGAACACGCTTGCGACCGTCTCGACATCCCCAGCCATGCGCCAACTCCGTCACCGGTCTCGCCGACGGAAATCCCTTCGACGAGAGCCCCTGTGGCCACGGTTCATACTCCCACCTCGCCGGCAATTCAAGGAATATTTTCTTATTATGCAGCCTACGCCGCCCGCTTTTGGCCCAAACGGAGTGAGACTGGCGTGCATTGACTGTTGCCAACATCGCAAGAACCCATCAAGCTGATCGGCCTTCCACTCTCCTGTCGCCGTTCCAGCCGATGTGAACCGCATGACCTCTGCCGATCGTGAGCAGGAACCGTTGAACGTCGTCGCCCGTCCTGCCTTTAAAGATGCCGCCAGCAAGCCGTATAATTCTTTGCTATACTCTTCGCTGCGCGCTCTTGGGGTGCACGTTGCCGAGTATAAAACCGCACATCTCCTGCGAAGAGATGTGGATATCTGGCATATACATTGGCCGGAAAGCCTTCTTGAGATAAAGAGCCGGAGCAGCGCTTGGCTATCGGCGCAGAAATACCGCATGCTGCTCAACATCGCCCATCGCCGGGGGATCAAGCTGGTATGGACGATCCATGACCTTGTTCCCCACGACGTCGTTTACCCGCGCATCGAATGGCCGTTCTGGCACGACATCATCCGCGGCGTTGACGGTGCAATCGCCTTGACGCAGAAAGGTCTTGATCTGGCGAGGGAGCGCTACCCGCGGCTGCATGAGGTCCCGGCGTTCGTCATCCCGCACGGCCACTTCCGCAATGTCTATCCCCACACGCTATCGCGCGAAGAGGCGCGGCAGGCGCTCGGCATCGCCGAGTCGGCCCGGGTGATCGGCTATTTCGGCCAAGTGCGCCCCTACAAGAACGTGCCGAACCTGATCCGCGCCTTCCGCTCGCTGCCGGACGACGACCTCTGCCTGCTGGTCTGTGGGCGGATCAGCAAGCGCACCGGCGGCGAAGAAGAGATCAGGGCGGCGGCCGGCGGCGATCCGCGCATCCGGCTCGAGCTGCGGTATATCGAGCCGGAGGAGATCCAGCTCTATACGCTCGCCACCGATCTGATGGTGTTCCCCTACTCCGAGATTCTCAACTCCGGCAGCGCCATTCTCGCCCTGTCCTACGACCGGCCGATCGCCGTACCCAATCTCGGCGCCCTTCCGGAGTTGCGCCAAGTGGTCGGGGAGAGATGGGTTCTCGGTTACGAAGGCGACATTGACGGCCGCATTCTGACGGACGCGCTGGCATGGGCGCAGAACACGCAGCGTCCTGCCCACGCTCCGCTGGAGCAGCTGGATTGGCCCGCGATCGGCGGCAAGACCCTCGCCGCCTACCGGGAGGTCATCCGCAACCACCGCAACGGCCACGCTGCCTAGCGCGCACCGCTGCGGCGAGGAGCCTTCGCTTACGGGCGCCCGTTCAGCAGTTCCCAGTAGGGCTCGGGCCGGGCGATGATCAGATCGTCGACAGAACTGGAACCGGCCGCCCAGCGTCCCCCCTTCATATGATCCATGTAGCGGCCGAGGGGGCTGTTGATGAAGACGTGACCGGCGCGTGTCCCCAGACCGCCGGCGATGTCGTGCGTCCTGTGCCGCCGCTTCTCGAATCGGCGGCGGACGACGTCGAACAGCCAGGAATCGTGGAACTCGCGTTCGCGAAACAGCGAATCGTGCGTATAGAGCGTGCGGAAGGTGGCGAGAAACTCGTCAATCGCGGGATGGCGCAGGTTGTAGGCAACAAGCCCACACTCGGAGCAGCCGGGCCGCTTCAGGAAGCCGAGCAGGCAGTCTTCCGGCACGAGGCCTTCCAGGAAGGCCCGCGGGATATCCTCGAAGACGAGCACATCGGCGTCCAGCCAGCACAGCACGTCGGCGCCGCAGCGCCGCGCCGCATCGAAGATGGCAAAACACTTGTGACTGAAACGGATGGCATCCCAGCGGTAGCCAATGCCCCAGTCGATCCACTTGAGCTTGACGCGCGGCAGCCTGGAGCCATTCTTGTGCCATTTGACGCGGATGAATGGCCGCTTGCCGCGGAGTTCCTTGCCGCGGGCACGCGGGTTATCGCGATGCCGGTCCTTGAACGCGACGAGATCGGGACAGGCCGCCAGCAGATCGACGGGAACGACGCGGGGGCTCGGGATCTCCGGAACAAACCCTTCCGCATAGACAAACACCGCTACATCATCGGGAAAATGACGATCGACGCTCTCGATCATCCGCCGACCGTAGCGTTCATAGCCTTCAGCATTACAGGTCGTTACGACCGCGACGTGTCTCATGCTCTCATGCGACCCCTACCGATGGTGCGCGTGGCCATCTGAGCAGAATTTGCGATTGAAGAAGCGATGCTATCGCAGACGGCAGCAACCTCGCAGGCGATGCAATCAGGTTGACCTGATCGCGCTCCAGAAGCAATGCAATTTGCACACCGCCTGCGCACTTGATGGCAATTGCCTACAACATCCCCAGCTGATGGTCAGTGTAGAACCAACGCGCTTCACGTGTCCTTCTTTCGATCTCACACGTTTGTGGCGAGAGCATGTTCCGCGATCCGCTTGTGCAACGCGCTGCACCGCACTATATCGGGCTCCATTCTGCACCCCATGGGCGGACGCTCCCCGCGCCGCAGCAGGGATATCATGCGAAAGTATCTCATTCCGATCGGCGTTGTGATTGCCCTGCTCGCGGTAATCAGCCTCACCGCATTTCGCGGTAACGGCTCATCTGGGTCATACCGGCTGGCGAGAGTCGAGTCCGGCCCGATGGTCAGTGTCGTCGCCGCCGCCGGCAGCGTCGAGCTGACGACGTCCTATCCGGTCGTCGCGCGCATCGCCGGGGTCGTCACCGGCGTTGACGTCGACTTCAACGCACAGGTGCAGCCCGGCGATGTTCTGGCCCGGCTGAACCCGGAAGACGCCGCCGCACGGCTCAACATCGCCCAGGCCGACCTCGATGTCGCCCGCGGCGCCGTCGAGATTGCCAACAGCCAGATCGATCTCTCGCGCCGGCAGCTGGACAATGCCCGCGCCGCCCTGGAGAGCTCCCGCGCCGCGTCGAAGTCCGCCGCCTTCGTCAAGAGCGATACGCAGCGCGATCTGGCCATCAAGCAGAAGCTCGCCGCCACTGGCGATGCCGCTCCGATCGAATTGGAGCGCGCCCGCAATGCCCAGGGCCGCGCCGACAACGATGTGGCCGCGGCCAAGGCGCGTGAGGAGGCGTCGATCGCGCAGGCGGCAGCGGCGGAGGCACAGCTGGACGTCTCCGAATCGCAGCTTCGCAACGCCGAGGCGACGCTTGCCTCCCGTGAGATCGCCGTCAATCAGGCGCAGGCGGACGTGGAGCGGACGACGGTGCGGGCGCCGGTTGCCGGGACCGTGATGGCGAAAAACGTCATCGTCGGCCGCACCGTCAACGTCGGCGAAGTCCTGTTCACCATCGCGCCGGACTTGCGGCAGGTCCAGATTCAGGCCCGCATCGACGAAGCCGATGTCGGCAGGATCGCCGCCGGACAGCCGGCGACGTTCGTCTTCGGCGCCTTCCCCGGCCAGGCGTTTCACGGCAAAGTCGTCGATATCCAGAAGACTCCCCTGGTTGCCGAGGGCGTGGTCACCTACACCGTCAGGATTCTCGCCAATAACGATGAATTGAAGCTGCTCCCGGGGATGACCGCAGCGGTAAATATCATCGTCGATAGCCGCACTGATGCGATCAAAGTGCCACGCGCGGCACTGCGTTTCGTGCCGACTGCCGCTGGCGAAGAAAAGGCCTTGGCGGCTCCGAAGCCAGGGGGTAACGATACAGTCTGGCGGCTGGGCCCTGGCAACCGGCCGGAGCCTGTTCAGATCAAGGCTGGCATCAGCGATGGAGTCTACACGGAAGTTGTGTCGGGAGACTTGCATCCGGGTGAAGAAATCATCGTCGGCGCTGCCGACAGCGCGAAGAAATCCGGCGGGCCGCTGAGATTCTAAACACGTGAGCGACCTGATCGTCACCGATCGGCTGACCAAGCATTATCTTGTTGGTCAGCAGGAAGTCCCCGCCCTCACCGATGTGTCGATCGCCATCGGCCGCGGTGAGTTCGTCGCCATCATGGGCGCGTCCGGCTCCGGCAAGTCGACGCTGATGAACCAGATCGGCTGCCTGGATACGCCGACGTCGGGGAGCTATCGGCTCAACCGTGTCGACGTCTCCAGCCTGTCGTCCGATGCGCTGGCGCAGCTTCGCAACCGCGAGATCGGTTTCTGCTTCCAATCGTACAATCTGCTCTCCCGGGCGACGGCGATGGCCAACGTCGAGGTGCCGCTGATCTACGCCGGCGTCGATCGCAGCGAGCGGCATAGCCGCGCCGCCCAGGTGCTGGCGGAAGTCGGGCTTGCCGAGCGGCGGCACCACCTGCCGAGCCAGCTTTCCGGCGGCCAGCAGCAGCGGGTGGCGATCGCCCGCGCCCTGGTCAACCGGCCGCAGCTGATCCTCGCCGACGAGCCGACCGGCACGCTCGATTCCCGCACCGGCCTCGAGATCATGGCGCTGTTCGGCCGGCTCAACGAAAGCGGCATCACCATCATTCTCGTCACCCATGACCAGACCGTCGCCGGTTTTGCTCGCCGGGTCATCTCGCTGAAGGACGGTTTCGTCATCGACGACCGCCTCCAGGACAACGAGGCGCATGTCCGCGAAAGGCATGCCCAGCTCCGCAAGGTGCAGGCTTGAACTACCTCGACGCCCTCCGCAGCGCGGTCGACGCCATCCGCGGCAATGCGCTGCGCAGCCTGTTGACGATGCTGGGCATCGTCATCGGCGTCGCCGCGGTGATCATTGTCGTCGCCATCGGCTCCGGCGCGCGGGCGGTCGTCGTCGAGCAGATCCAGAGCCTCGGCTCCAATCTCATCGTGATCGACGCCCGCAGCAGCCTGTGGCTGTCGGAGTCGGACGCGGTGGCGATCAAGGCGGAAGTCCCCGGCGTGCTGATCGCCGAGCCGATCCTGCGCGGCGGCCTGCCGGCCAACGCCGGCAACATCCTCTGGCCGACGACGGTCAACGGCGTCACCGAGAATTTCCTCGAGGTGCGCGACTGGCCGCTTTCTTCCGGCCGCAACTTCGAGCCGGAGGAGGTGAACGCCGGCGCCAAGGTCGTTCTTCTCGGCGCGACGACGGCGCGCGTGCTATTCGGCGACACCAACCCGATCGGTCAGGTGGTGCGGTTGAAGCAGGTGCCGCACATGGTCATCGGCGTGCTGGCCCAGAAAGGCACGTCGAACACCGGGCGCGACCAGGATGATATCGTCGTGGTGCCGTTGAAGACGGCGCGCAGCCGGCTGCTCGGATCCAACGCCGTAAACCCCGACCGGATCGACACCATCCTGATCAAGGTCGATGAAGCGTGGAACCTCAGTCAGGCCGAGAGCGATATCCGCGCCCTGATCCGCGAGCGGCCCCGGCTCGCCGCCAGCCTGGACGAAGACATCAACGTCAAAAACATGGCCGAGGTTCTGAAGATCAAGGAGTCCTCGGCCGGGGCCCTGGCGCTGCTGGTGGCGGCCATCGCTTCGGTCTCGCTGATCGTCGGCGGCATCGGCATCATGAACATCATGCTCGTCTCGGTGGTTGAACGGACGCGCGAGATCGGCATCCGCATGGCCGTCGGCGCCCGAAGGCGCGATATCCTCTCGCAGTTCCTGGTCGAGGCGGTGACCCTCTCGGTCATCGGCGGGCTGATCGGCATCGCCCTCGGCGTCACCGGCTCGGTGACCATCGCGGTCTTCGCGGAATGGCCGTTCATCTTCAGCTTGCAGGCAGTGCTGCTGGCGGTCGGCTTCAGCATCACCGTCGGCGTCGTCTTCGGCTTCTACCCGGCGCGCCGCGCCTCCATGCTCGATCCCATCGAAGCGTTGCGTCACGAGTAGCGCCCGCGACTCCAGGCGGCCCGGCGGCCGCTTTTTTCGCGCGCGCGTCACCGGAGGTTCTTTCTGTGTTGCTGGCTACCTTCCGCGGAAACGAGCATCGGTTTATCGGCGCGCCACGACCGGCGACCGGCGCTGGCTGGCGCCGTGGTGCGGCGATCACGGCGGGCTTCGCCGCGCTGCTGCTCGCGGCGGTACCGGGAGCGTCGGCGCAGACCATCCAGGAGGCGATGGAGAGCGCCTACGCCAACAACCCGTCGCTTCTGGCAGCTCGCAAGGAGCTGATGCGCGGCGACGAGGCCGTCGCCCAGGCGGTGGCAGGATGGCGCCCGCAAGCGGCGGTGACGGTCGGTGGCGGCTGGATCAAGGATTTCTCCGGCGACGATACCGCCACCAGTTCCCAGAGCCAGTTCTCGACCACCGATGGCCCGACCGCCGTTCTCAATCTGCAGGCACAGCAGCCGATCTACAATTTCTATAACGGACCGCGCATCAGTGAAGCCGAGCAGACGGTGAAGGCGCAGCGGGCGCAGCTCCGCGGCGTCGAGCAGGATGTCCTGCTGCGCACCGCCGGCGCCTACCTCGACGTCGTCCGCGTCGAGGCGCTGCTCCGCTACAGCATCGACTATGAGCGGGCGCTGCAGAGCAGCCTCGATGCCACCCGGCGGCAGTTCGACCTCGGCACGGTGCGCAATTCCTCCGTCGCCGAGGCACAGTCGCAATATGCGTCGGCAACCGCCCAGCGCATCGACCTCGAAGGAACGCTGGCAATCGCGCGCGGCAATTACGAGACCGTCGTCGGATCGCCGCCAGCCTCGCTGAAGATGCCGCCGATGCCGACCGGGCTTCCGGTCAGCCTGGACGAGACCCTCACCAACGCGAAATCCAATCCCAGCTTCGTCGTTGCCGACCGCCTGGAGAAGGCCGCCCAGGACGGCGCCGACGCCAGCGCCGGCATGAAGCTGCCGCAGTTCGCGCTGCAGGGGCAGGTCAACCCGCAGTCCGGCATCATCATGGGCGTCATGACCATGCCTCTCTACAATCCCGTCCTCGATCCGCAGCTGCGGGCGGCAAAGGGGCTGGTCGGGCAGCGGCGGCAGGAGCTCGAGTCTTCGCGGCGGCAGTCGCAGCAAGGCGCCCTCAGCGCCTGGGAGGATCTGCAGAGCGCCCAGGGCCGGATTGGTGCGATCGAGGCGCAGGTGAACAACGCCCGGATCGCCGCGGAAGGAACGGGACGCGAGTACGGCTTCGGTCTGCGCACCGTGACCGACCTGCTGCTCACCCAGGCGCAGTACTTCCAGGCGCAGGCCAATCTGCTGGCCGCCCAGCAGCAGATGCGGCTCGCCGCCTATCGCGTCCTGGCCGCAGTCGGCCGGCTGAACGCCCGCGATCTGGGCCTGAATGTGGAACTGTTCGATCCGAAGCGGAACTACGACAAGGTGCGCAATCGTTGGTGGGGGACCGGACCGGATCTCGAGTGACCCGCGGCGCCATCATCGTTGCTGGCAATATCCGCGGCACGCCGGGAGGTTGATCATGACCGCGAGGAGGCGGAGGTGGCCGTGAGCCGCAGCGAGCGCAAGAAGAAGAACTCCCGGACGCGCGACGGCAACTGGTACCAGGCGGTGATGCAGGTGCTGCGGCTGGTCTCGCCGATGCAGCGCTTTCTCGTCATCGGCGGCCTGTTCATCGCCAGCATGTTCGAGCTGCTTGGCCTTGCCATGATCATTCCGCTGCTCGCCGCGGCGACCATGGAAGTGCACGGCGGCAAGGGCGCCATCACCAATGCCATCCGCAAGGGCATGGAAGCGATCGGCCTGCCGTTCGATCCGCTGCTGATCCTCGTCGTCATCGTCATCGGCTTTTCGCTCAAGGCGGTCGTCACCATCTCGACGATGCGCTACGTCACCGACATCGTCGCCGGCATCAGCAACACCTTCCAGGTGCAGTTGTTGCGCAACCTGTTGCGCGCCCGCTGGAGCTTTTTCATCCGCCAGCCGCTCGGCCGGCTGGTCCATGCCACCGGGACCGAGGCGGCAGCGGTGGGTGAGAGCTTCATGAGCATCGCGACGGTTCTCGCCAGCATCCTGCAGGCGACGCTGTTCCTCACCGTCGCCGCGCTGATCTCGTGGAAGCTGGCGCTGCTGGCGATGGGCATCGGCTTTCTGATGTTCTTCTCGTTCGGTCGGCTCGTGCGCAGCAGCCGCAAGGCGGCGCGCCAGCACCGGGCACAGATGCGCCAGCTTGCCGGGAACTTCACCGATGCGATGATCGGGATCAAGCCGATCCGGGCGATGGGCCGCACCGAGCGCTTCGGCCGGCTGTTCGAGGCCGATGCCCGTGGCATCGCCCAGACGCTGCGCGCCCGGGTGGTCAGCAGCGAATACGTCACCGAGATGCAGGAGCCGGTGATCGGCGTCCTGCTGGCGGTCGCCTTCTACTACGCCACCCAGGCCGGGACGATGCACCCGACCGACGTCATGATCATGGCGATCCTGCTGGTGCGCACCATCAGCATCCTGTCGCCGCTGCAGCGCGTCGTGCTGAAGTTCATCCACTCCTATGACCTCTACCGCTCGCTGGTCGGCCTGCTCAACGAGACGGCGGCGGCGGCGGAGCATGCCGGCGGCTCGACGCCGCCGGTCTTCGAGCGGGAGATCGCGTTCGAGCGGGTCTCCTTCGGCTACGGCGACCGGCTGGTGCTGCGCGACCTCGATCTGGTGATTCCGCGCGGCGGCATCACCGCGCTGGCCGGTCCCTCCGGCGTCGGCAAGTCGACGACCGTCGACCTGCTCGCCGGTCTCTACCAGCCGCTCGCCGGCCATATCCGCATCGACGGCGTCGACCTGAGCGAGCTCGATCTGCAGCGCTGGCGCCACATGCTGGGCTATGTGCCGCAGGAGGTGACCCTCTTCCACGACACCGTCTTCCGCAACGTCAGCCTGTGGGAGGACGGCGCGTCGGAAGCCGACGTGATCAATGCGCTGCAGGTGGCCGGAGCGTGGCCGTTCGTCTGCGAGTTGCCGAACCGCCTGCAGCAGGTGCTGGGCGAGCGCGGCCACCGCCTGTCCGGCGGCCAGCGCCAGCGCATCTCCATCGCCCGGGCGTTGCTGCACCGGCCGAAGCTGCTGATCCTCGATGAGGCGACCACCGGCCTTGATCCGCAGACCGAAGCCGACATCTGCGAGGTGGTCCGGCGCCTGTGCACCGACGAGGGCCTGACCGTGCTCGCCATCTCGCATCAGCCTGCCTGGCAGCGGATCGCCGATCGCGTCTATACCATGGTCGATGGCGCGACGGTGCAGACCCACCCGGTCGTCGTGCCGCTCGCCTCCGCCGGCTGAAGACGGCCTTCGCCGCTGCCGCGCGCCCCGCTGCTGCCGGCTGCCCTGGGGCAGGAGGCCGGGCGGCACTTTGATGCGGACACCAATCAGGACCAGTGGCGCCGACGGTAAAACCGGCAGCGGGACAGAAAATCTCGGCGGCGAGACCCTGTACAGACCGCCGGCAAGCCGCTAAGTTGCCCCTGCCAGACGGTCGGGCCGCCAGCATCGCAGCGGCTACCCTTTTGGCGGTGGATGCGGTGGCGACGCCGCATGGCCGCCACCCCGGCCACCACATGGACGGGCGCATAGCTCAGTTGGTAGAGCAGCTGACTCTTAATCAGCGGGTCCAAGGTTCGAGTCCTTGTGCGCCCACCAATCAAATCAAAGGCTTAGCGTTAAGTAGCAAAGTCCTTACGAAGAGCTGGGCATCACCGGGGTCTCACCAGCGCGCCCTTGCCCCTTCACCGGCCGCTTGCATATCCGTTCTGGTGCCCACAGCACTGAACCTCAACGACGCCCCGGAGGTTGATCGGCAGCGCACGCCCTCAGTGCCGCGGTCTGCCTCCGCTGGCCACGTCGGGACCCCAAACCGGACATTTCGCGGACATGGTATCCTGCCATCAACCCCGCCGCCCGCTCTCCTCGGCGTCGCGGAGCGCCAGTCCCGTCGTATCGCCGGGGTGTTGATCGAACGCGGCGTCATGACGGCTGCATCCTCGCGAGCGCCACTTCGGGTTGCCTTCCGGCTGCGCTGGCGTCGCGGTGGGCGCCCGGGTTATTCCCCGGGTCGACGCGGGTGGAAGGCAACCGGCCCCCGGAGCTGTGTCCGGCTGAGTAGTTGGCGGTCGCGATCATCCACGACGTTGATCGCCCACCCCGTTGATCGCTGGATATCCTGGCGATTCGATCCGGCTCCGCCCCGATGAGTCGTGCACGCGCGAACGCCACGCCTGCGCGCTGGGCGACGCGTCCAGTCCAGGCGGCGAAGGATGCGGCGTGGCTTTATCCGGCCGCCAGCTTCCGGGGAACGCCGCTGTTAATTGCCGCTGCTCACTGGCCGTTGCGGCAGAGCAGGAAGACCGCCTGCTCGCCCAGCAGATTGGCGAGGGTCAGCGCCGCGCCCAGCCGGCGCGGCGTGCCGGTCTGGTCGAGAAACAGGCCGCGCTCGATCCGCGCGTCGAGTTCGCCGCACAGCGCGACGAAGTCGCGAATGGTGCACAGATGGATGTTGGGACTGTCGTACCACGGGTAGGGCAGCGCGTCGCTGACCGGCATCCGCCCGCGGGTCAGCAGCCGCCAGCGCAGGCGCCAGTGGGCGAAGTTGGGCATCGAGACGATGGCGTGGCCGCCGATGCGCAGCAGCTGGTCGAGGGTCTTGCGCGGTGCCCGCATCGCCTGCAGCGTCTGGCTGAGCACCACATAGTCAAACGCGCGGTCGGGGAAATCGAATAGGTCGGTATCGGCGTCGCCCTGGATCACCGACAGCCCGCTCGAAACGCAAGCGTTGACCCCCTCGCTCGACAGTTCGATCCCCCGCCCGTCCACCTGCTTGAACTGCACCAGGTAGTCGAGCAGCGTGCCGTCGGCGCAACCGACGTCGAGCACGCGCGAGCCCGGCTCGATCATGTCGGCAATGAGCTGCAGATCAACGCGGATCGGGGCCAACGGCTTCATCGCGGCGGGGCGTGGCCGTTGCAGACCGGCAGCAGCCCATGGTGCTGCGCCGCCCCGGCGAGAAAGCCGGCGAGGACGCTGTGGAAGTCGGGCTCGTCGAGCAGGAAGGCGTCATGGCCATTGTTGGAGACGATCTCGGCAAAGCTGACGTTGGCCGCCACCGCGTTCAGCGCATGGACGATGCGCCGGCTCTCGACGGTGGGATAGAGCCAGTCCGAGGTGAAGGAGAGCACGCAGAAGCGCACCGGCGTGCGCCGGAAGGCGTTGGCCAGCACGCCGCCGTGCCGCGCCGCCATGTCGAAGTAATCCATGGCGCGGGTGATGAACAGGTAGGAGTTGGCGTCGAAACGCTCGACGAAGGACTGGCCCTGGTGCCGCAGGTAGCTTTCCACCTGGAACTCGGCATCGAACCCATACTTGATGTTCTCGCGATCCTGCAGGCGGCGGCCAAACTTCTCGTGCAGCTTCGCTTCGGAAAGGTAGGTGATATGGGCCGCCATCCGCGCCACCGCCAGCCCCGCCACCGGCTTCTTGCCGAAGCGCCAGTATTCGCCCTCGTGCCAGTCGGGATCAGCCATCACCGCCTGCCGACCGACCTCGTGGAAGGCGATGTTCTGCGCCGAATGCTGCGCCGCGGTCGCGATCGGCACCGCCGCGAATACGCGCTCGGGATAGAGAGAGGCCCATTCCAGCACCTGCATCCCGCCCATCGAGCCGCCGATCACCGCGAAGACGCGCTCGATGCCGAGATGGTCGAGCAGCATCGCCTGCGCCCGCACCATGTCGGCGATGGTGACGATGGGAAAGGCGAGGCCCCACGGCTCGAGGGTCGCCGGGTTGATCTCGCTCGGTCCGGCCGAGCCCATGCAGCCGCCGAGCACGTTGGCGCACAGTACGAACCAGCGGTCGGTATCGATCAGCCTGCCCGGGCCGACGATGCTCCGCCACCACCCCGGCTTGCCGGTGACCGGGTGCGCTTCATCGGCGACGAACTGATCGCCGGTCAGCGCATGGCAGATCAGCACCACGTTGGAACGGTCGTCGTTGAGTGTCCCGTAGGACTGCCATGCGACCGGGAACGACGCCAGTTCGGCGCCGGAGTCGAGCCGTAGCGGCCGCTCGGCACCGAGCACGACGCGGTGGCCGGGCAGCGTGAAGGGCCGCCCGTATCCGGGTTGTCGCGAACCGGCATGGGTGATCATAGACGTAGCGAAACGACCTCGACCCTGGAGCGAAGAGACGGCTGCCGGGGAGGCAACGTTTTCTTTG
>JBDHSN010000070.1:0-16052 GCA_039808105.1 Rhodospirillales bacterium | reverse complement strand
CTGGACCCGATCCTGGTGGCCGGTGCGTCGGCCATCGTCGATCGACGGGACGTGATTCCGGCGGCGATCCTCGCCTGCGGCGGCACCATCGTGCACTTCGGCATGCCGGTCGATCCCGGCAACCTGCTGCTGCTGGCGCGGCTCGACGGCGCGACGGTGATCGGCCTGCCCGGTTGCGCCCGCTCGCCGCAGGCCAATGGGCTCGATCTGGTGCTCGGGCGCCTGCTCGCCGGCCTGCCGGTCGGCTCGGCGGAGATCAGCGGCTGGGGCGTCGGCGGCCTGCTCGCCGACACCCCGCTGCGCCCGCTGCCCCGTCAGCAGGCCGAACGGGCGGCCCGGTCCGATCCGACGCGCGCTCCCAAAATCGGTGCCATCGTGCTGGCGGCCGGACAGGGGACGCGCATGGGCGCCGGTGGCAAACTGCTGCTGGAGGTGGCGGGACAGCCGCTGCTGCGCGCCGCGGTCGATGCGGCGCTGGCCTCCGCCGCCCGGCCGGTCATCGTCGTTACCGGATACCGGGGAGCGGAGGTGCGCGCGGCGCTCTCCGGGCTCGCTGTGAGCTTCGCCGATAACCCGCGCTATGCCGAGGGCCTCAGCGCATCGCTCGCCGCCGGCATTGGCGCTTTGCCGCGGGGACTTGACGGTGTCGCCGTGCTGCTCGCCGACATGCCGAAGGTGCGCGCCCGCCACATCGACGCGCTGATCGCGGCATTCGCCACTTCGCCGGCCGGCAGCATCATCGTCCCGATGGCCGGCGATCGCCGCGGCAACCCGGTACTGTGGCCGGCGCCGCTGTTCGCGGAACTTGCAGCGCTCGAAGGGGACGTCGGCGGCCGGGAACTGCTGCGGCGCTACCCGGATCGCATCCGCACCGTGCCGATGGCGGACAACGCGGTGCTGGTCGACGCCGATGAGCCGCGCGATCTTGCGGCGCTTGCAACGGTCCGGCCGGAATGATCCGGCGCCGTCGGTGCTGCGCAAGCCCCGGCCAAAGACCGAAGCCCCCTCATCAGTGGTAGTGCATGTCTTCGCCGACTTTGCCGCGGAAAATCCAGTAGACGATGACGGTGTAGGCGAGCACGACCGGCAGGATGAACAGCCCGGCGCCGAAGACGAGGAACTCCAGCGACGATTCCGGTGCCGCCGCTTCGGCGATCGTCACCGAGAACGGGATCATGTACGGCCAGAAGCTGGCCGCCATGGTGGCGAAGGCGGCGATGAAGATCATTGCCACGGCCGTAAACGGCAGCCAGTCGATCCGCCGGCGCACGCCGCGCAGCAGCCCCAGCACGGCGAGGATGCCGACCGCCGGGAAAACCGCCAGCCACGGGCGGTCGATCCAGCGGTGCATGACCGCCAGATCAGCGGTGAGCGCGTAGCCGAACGCGACGCACAGGAACAGGAACAGCGCGGCTGCCATCGGCAGCACCCGCACGTAGGCCCAGTCGCGCAGTCCGCCGGTCGCCTTCAGAACCAGCCAGCCGGCGCCGATCAGCATGTAGCCGACGACGAGGCCGAGACCGCAGGAAACCGCGAAGGGCGACAGCCAGCTGAACGGACCGCCGACGAAGCGGCCACCCGCCACCGGCAAGCCATCGACGATCGCGCCCACCGCCGCCCCCTGCACGAACGCGGCAATCAGCGAGCCGAAGAAGAAGCCGGCGTCCCACACCCAGCGCCAGCGCTCGGTCTTGTAGCGGAACTCGAAGGCGACGCCGCGCAGGATCAACGCGATCAGCAGCAGCGTCAGCGGCAGGTAGAAAGCCGGCAGCAGGATCGAATAGACCAGCGGAAAGCCGGCATAGAGGCTGGCGCCGACGAACACCAGCCACGTCTCGTTGCCGTCCCAGACCGGGGCCACCGCGCCCATCATCGTCCGGCGGAAGTCCTCGTCGGCGGTCGTTCCGAACAGGATGCCGACACCGAGATCAAAGCCGTCGAGCATGACATAGAGCAGGATGGCGACGGCGATGATGCTTGCCCAGACCGTCGGCAGGTCGGTGATGTGGATGGGCATCGCATCATCCTTCGCGGCGTGGGGCTGGCGATGGCGACGGTCCGGCCGCTGCCAGCGGTCGCAGCGCGCTGACGCCGGTCTCGGGCGCCTTCTTCGCCGCCGGTCCTTCGCGCATCAGGCGATAAATGTAGAAGGTTCCGGCCGAGAATATCAATGTATAGACGGCGATGTAAGCAAGCAGTGACGCCCACACCTCAGCCGCACCAAGACTTGGGGTTACTGCGTCCGCCGTCCGCAGCAGCCCGAAGACGACCCACGGCTGGCGTCCCACCTCGGCGGTGAACCAGCCGGTCAGCACGGCGATGAACCCCGAGGGAAAGCTGAGGAAGGTGATCCACAGGAACCAGCGCGGCGCCTGCTCCCAGCCGCGGCGTCGCAGCCAGACGCCGTACCACGACAACGCCCACATCAGCAGCCCCATCCCGACCATGATCCGGAACGCATAGAACGGGATCAGGAACGGCGGACGCTGGTCCGGCGGAACGGTGACGATGCCCGGTTCCGCCGAGGTGAAGGTGCCGGTATCGACGAAGCTGCCGAGATAGGGAACCGCGATCTCCCAGTGATTGCGCTCATTGTCGACGTCGGGCCAGGCGAGCAGGATCAGCCGCGCCGGCTGCTCGGTCTGCCAGCGGCCTTCGATGGCGGTGAACTTGGAGGGCTGGTGATGGGCGGTATATTCGCCGCTGAGGTGGCCAAGGGCGATCTGGATCGGGATCAGCACGGCGGCGAGCCCCAGCCCCATGGTCAGCATGACGTTGGCCGGCCCGGCATAAACCCGCCGCAGCCGGTACCAGGCGCCGGTGGCGGCGATGCAGAACGACGTGGTCAGATAGGCTGCCAGCAGCATGTGGAAGAATCGGACCCACGCCACCTCGTGGGTGAGGATCAGCCACCAGTCGCTGGGAGAATAGCGGCCGTTCTCCTCCACCCAGCCGACCGGGACCTGCATCCAGGTATTGTTGGCCATGATCCAGAAGGCCGAGAAGGTCGTCCCCAGGGCGATCAGGAAGCAGGACAGCAGGTACGCCCACGGCGGCACCCGCTTGCGCCCGAACAGCACGATGCCGAGGAAGGTGCTCTCCAGCAGGAAGGCGGTGTAGGTCTCATAGCCCAGCAGCGGCCCCTGGATCGGCCCCATCCGGTGGGCCAGCTCGCTCCAGTTGGTACCGAACTGGAAGGCCATGACGATGCCGGAGACGACCCCCATGCCGAAGGTGATGGCGAATATTTTCACCCAGAAGTCCAGCAGCTCCCGGTAGACCGGCCGCCGCGTCGCCATCGACAGCGCCTCGAGGGTCGCCAGCCACGCCGCAAGGCCGATCGTGAACGCCGGAAAGATGATGTGAAACGAGATCGTGAACGCGAACTGGATGCGCGAGAGCAGCAGCGGGTCGAAATCCATTATCACCCCTGTCGCCTGTTATTCCTGTCGCAGCGCAGCCGACCCGATGCTCCCGGCGCATCGCGCGGCGGGCGCAAGAATCCCGGGACAGAACGCGGTTTCCTGCCCGTGACCGCCTGCCCTGCGCATCATACCGGATCGGCGGCATCGCAGCAGGCTTCTCTGCCGAGGCCTCCCCGCCGCGACGTTTCGTTTGCCAGCCGTCCCGGCGGCTGCCAGAGTACATGTGGTTCCCGCTCAGCAATATTCCCGGCAGTAGTTTCGAGGTTGCGATGAATCGTGCACGCCTTGTTGCGGCCGCCCTGGCGGCGGGCCTGTTTGCCGCCCAGTCTGCAACGGCGGCCCCGCCGGTGCCGCCGATGATGCCGCTGGAGTTGACAGAGCCGGTTGATGCCGACTGCATGAAAACGCTGAACGATACGGCGCAGCAGGCGCGCAAGACAAACAACACCTACCTCGCCGTGCTGAAGGGCATGAAGGAAAACCCCTACGCCGGCGGCGCGGCATCCATCTGCAGCAGCGCACTGGCCCGCGCTGACCAGTATTTCAAAAAGAACCTCACGGCGACGGCCCTGTGCACATCGAGTTCCGACTACACCGACGGTCAGGTGCGGCAACTGTATAAGAACTCGACGATAACCTGCCGTTCGGAGACGGCGACGGTAGTCAAGCGACTCTCCCCGGACGAGCAGGCGGCAACGCTCAGCCAGCTTCGCCAGCAGGGGGTGAACCTGAATTAATCCAGCGCGACCAGGGCTGCAGCGCAGGAAGTGCGAAGCATGGTGACGGAACGATACGACCTCGTGGTGAAAGGGGGCACCGTAGCGACCCCGAGCGGCCTTGCCGAGGTCGACGTCGGCATCCGGGCGGGGAGAATCGTCGCGCTGGGCGATCTCGGGGCGGCGGATGCCGCGACTGTTGTCGACGCCCGCGGCCTGCACACCTTGCCCGGCGTCATCGATTCACAGGTCCACTTCCGCGAGCCCGGCCTGGAGCACAAGGAGGATCTGGAAACCGGCACCAGAGGGGCGGCGCTGGGCGGCGTGACCGCGGTGTTCGAGATGCCGAACACCAAGCCGGCGACCACCGGCGAGGCCGAGCTGGCCGACAAGTGCCGGCGCGCCGAGGGCCGGGCGTGGGTCGACATCGCCTTCTGGCTGGGCGCGACCAGGGAGAACGCGGCCCAGCTCGCCCGGCTTGAGCGCCTGCCCGGCTGCGCCGGCATCAAGGTCTTCATGGGCAGCTCCACCGGCGACCTGCTGGTCGCCGACGATGCCGGCCTCGCCGAGGTGCTCGCCCATGGCAGCCGCCGCGTCGCCGTCCATGCCGAGGACGAGGAGCGGCTGCGCCAGCGCTACACCATCGTCGCCGGCGGCGCCGATGTCGCCCTCCATCCGGTGTGGCGGGACGCCGAAACCGCGTTGCTGGCTCCCCGGCGCCTGTTGGCGGCGGCTGAGGCGACCCGCCGGCGCACCCATGTCCTGCACGTGACCACCGCCGAGGAGATGGCGCTGCTGGCCGGGCACCGCGATCTGGCCTCGGTCGAGGTGACCCCGCAGCATCTGACCCTGGCTGCCCCCGGTTGCTATGAGGAACTGGAGAGCTTCGCGCAGATGAATCCGCCGATCCGCGAGGCCCGCCACCGCGAGGCGCTGTGGCGGGCGGTCGCCGACGGCATCGTCGACTGCATCGGCTCCGATCACGCGCCGCACACCCGCGAGGAGAAGCGCAAGCCCTATCCGGCAAGCCCGTCAGGGATGCCGGGCGTCCAGACGCTGCTGCCGGTGATGCTGGATCACGTGGCCAAGGGCCGGCTCAGCTTGCAGCGGCTGGTCGATCTCACCAGCGCCGGACCGGCGCGGCTGTTCGGGCTACCCGGACGCGGCCGCATCGCCATCGGCTATCGCGCTGATCTCAGCGTCGTCGACCTGAAGGCGCGGCGGATGATCACGCATCGCTGGATCGCCAGCCGGTGCGGTTGGACACCGTTCGACGGACTGACCGTCACCGGCTGGCCGATCGCCACCATCGTCGGTGGCGGGCTCGTCATGCGCAACGACGCCCTGTGCGGAGAGCCCTGCGGAAAGCTGGTGCGGTTCTTCGACAGCGCCTGACGGCGCCGCCAGCCTGGCACCGGTCAGCCGCGGGCGCCGTGCTCCGAGCGCCGATGACCATGCACCAAGCGGCTTGCCAGACAGGCGAGGCGCGCCGTGCTGCGCCGGACGCTGCTGGCGACGGCTTCGCTCAGGTCTTTCCATACTTTCGCCCGCCCCTTGACCAGGGCCGACAGGTCGCCGTCGTGCTCGCTGAGCAGCGTGGTATCATTGACGATCACCGCCGACAGTGCTGCCGCACGCCGATCGTCGTCGTTCAGCGGTCGAGTGCTTCGGGTTGTCATAAGCCAACTCCAATGGTTGTACCCGATTTCCTAGCCGCGTCCTCCGATCCGTCTGTTCGCCCTTTTTGCTGCGGAAGCGAACAACGGGGCGGCATGTGGGGACCGCCGCGTCGCCTCGCAAGCCGCGTTTGACGCAATGCAGCATTGCTGAACAAGCCAGCGATGCTCTCGTCCCATGTCGATGTTCCGTCACAACATCGTTTGCCGGTTGAGATTTCGTGCGAGACAACGCAGAACGTATGCGGCTCCCGCTGCACGACGCACTGGTCGGCGGGGCGCCGCCGGCCATGCGTGGCCTTCGTTCCGGGTACTACAGGAGATGCAATGAAGCGGACATGGATGGCGGGACTGACCGCCGTGGCGTTTGCGGCGGCTACCGCGCCGCTCGCAGCGCACGCCCAGCAGGCACCGATGGTGATGCCCGATCCGATGACCTGGGGCCTCGCCTACGAGCAGATGGCGTTCGAAGCCGCCGATACCGACGGCAACAACCTGATCAGCGAGGGTGAGTTCGTACGGGACGCGGCCGCCGGTTTTGCCGGCCTCGACCGCGACCATGACGGCAAGCTGACGCCAGCGGAGCTTGGCAATCCCGATCCACGCAAGTTCGCCCGGATCGATACGAACAGCGACGGCTATCTCACCTTTACCGAGGTGATGACCTACAAGATGAAGGCGTTCAAGGCGGCCGATAAGGACGGCGACGGCGGCCTCTCCTTCCAGGAGATCGTCGCATCGGTCACCGCCGAAGAGAGCAGCCACTAGGACGGGAGAACAGGATCATGGACAACACGAAGACCAGACGGCTCTCCCTGTCCGGCGCGGCGGGTGCCCTTCTGATCGCCAGCCTCGCCATCGCCGGGTGCGAGTCGGGCTCGGGCGGCCCCGGCATCGGGACCGTCGGCGGCGCCGCTGCCGGTGCCGGCGCCGGGCGGGCGATCTTCGGCGGCAGCACGTCGGCGATGCTCATCGGCGGCGCGGTCGGCGGCATGGCCGGCAACATGACCGTCGACCGGGCGAACGAGGACCGAGCCTGGCAGCGGCAGCAGGCGACCCAGGACGCCAACATGCAGCGGCAGCTCGATTTCGAGCGGCAGCGCGCCCTGCAGCAGGAGCAGATCCGCCGGGACAACGAGCAGCAGCGGCTGTTCCAGGACTGGCAGCAGCAGCAGCGCACCTGAACTTCCGACGGAAGGCCCTCCAAGGCAATCCGCCCATCCAAGTCTGTGCCAGCCCGCTACCGCCTTTGGAGAGCGGAGCCCGGGTGGACAACGTTGGCGCTATATCGCCTTCGGGCAGTAGCGGATGGCCTCTGCCCCGCCCGCGCTTGGGGGCAGCGTCAGGGATCGGTCTGGCGGAACGGCGTCGAACTGATGATCGGCTGGGTGTCGGGATCCGGCCGGCCCCCCGGCAGGTTCCGCTCGCAGAAGCTCTCCGAGCGGAACTGGATGCAGCGCTGCCAGCGCTGCATCGCCGCCGTCTGGTTGGCCTCGGTGCCCGGCAGGGTGAACAGGCTCGTCGACTGGCCGGTTTCCGCATCGACCTTGTGCTGACAGGACGTGATCAGGCCGGCAACCAGCAGCAGGCAGACGGCGGATCCAGCGGCTTTTGGCATGCGGCCTCGGTACCTCGACAAAGGGTGGCGACAGGTGGAAGCATGCCCAGGCGCTGTGGTCAAGCCACGGCGCGTCTTTAGTCTTCACGAGGCGGGCACTCGGCGGGCGCCGCCAGCACCGGCAGCGGGAGGAACCGAAGCGGCTACTCCGCCGCAGCCGCGGCCGTGGCGACGCGACGGACGGCCTGCAACTCACGTCGGGCGTGCTGAACGATCTGCACGCCCCCCCAGATGGCGAGCGCCGCCATGATGGCGGCGACGATGATGTCGGGCCAGCCGGTGCCGGTGCCGAAGACCCCCAGCGCCGCCGCGAGAACGGCGAGATTGCCGATCACATCATTGCGCGAGCAGATCCACACCGAGCGCATGTTGGCATCACCCCGGCGGTGCCGGTAGAGCAGGGCCGCCACGACGCCGTTGGCGACCAGGGCGGCAAGCCCGACGGCGCCCATCACCGGTGCGCCGGGCAGGGTACCGGCGAGAGCCTGCGCGGTGGTCGTCGCGACCACCCAGAAGCCGAGCACGATCAGCGTGCCCCCCTTCACCAGCGCGGCCCGCGCTCGCCAAGCCAGTGCCATGCCGGCGACGCCCAGGCTGATGCCGTAATTCGCGGCATCGCCGAGAAAATCGAGGGCGTCTGCCTGCAGCGCCGCCGAGCCGGCGGCAAGACCGGCCGCCGTCTCGACCACGAACATGACGGCGTTAATGGCCAGCGCGATCCACAGGACGCGCCGCCACGCCGGCGCGCTTGTCGATGCGCCGATACGGCCGTCCCCACATGACGGATCATGGCAGCAGCCGGCCATATCCCTGTCCTGTCCCGTTGCAGCACGGTTACTTACTATTACTTAAGGAGAGCCCGAAGCTGCGGCGAAGTCAACTGGCCTGCCCGCGTACCTGGATTGCGCGCTCACTCGGCGGCGGCGGCCCACGGCGTCGCACTCCCGTCCGCCGGCACCCTTCCGCCCGTGTGGTTGGCGACGTAGCCAAGCGAGACAAAAGCGCTGACCGCCTCCGGCCGGAGCCTGACGTCGCCGGTCCCTTCATCGACCGCCAGCAACGGCAGCGACCATGCCGCCGCCGCATCGCCACCGGGCGCCGCATCGAACACCGCCTGAGCCTGTGGCTGCCCCTCCGCAGGCCGCAGCAGATGCCGCCGCTGCCGGCAGATCTCGTTGATTTTTCGATGCCAGATCCTGCTGTCGGCGATCAGCGCCGCATCGGCCGGCCGACGCGTCCCCATGCTCCTGCCCGCCTCCCGGGTGAACAGCATCTGCAACACCTGACGCTCGCCGTCGTCCGCCGGAAGGCGGCGGAAGGCGAATTCAATCCTGCGGGCCGCCGGCAGGCGGGCGAGAACCCGCGCCTCGCGCCGCTCCCGCGTATCCAGGGCGTCAAGGATGCGCTGCGCCTCCAGCACGACCAGCCGGTCCTTCGACCGCGTCATCGCCCGCCGGCAGTTTTCCCGAAGCTGCAACCGCTCTTCCGCCGTCAGCGCCGGTATCCGATCGAGGATCTTGTCACACATGTCCACGTGCCCCCGCGACTTCTGCTGGGATCATGGAACCATGGGACTGGTTAACGGCGGGTTGTCAGCCGCCGATTCCTTTGATTCCCTCTGCGGATTGAACCCCGCAGGGGAGAAGCCCACCTCATGCCGCGGCAGGCAGGCGGCGAGGTGCGCGAGTGATGGCGGAGGATGCGTCGGGCACGGCGATGGCCGCGGCCGACAGGCCGATACTGATCAGCAACGCCATCTTCAGCACCACCAGCCACGCCACCGGCCACCCGCTCGCCATCCCCCGCATTTCGCTGACAATGGACCTGATCCGGGCTCTCGGCTGGTTCGATGCGGACCGCTACATCGAGGCGGAGGCGGCGAGCCCGGAAGCGCTGATGCGGTTCCACCATCCCGACTACGTGGCAGCGGTCCAGCGGGCGGAGGCAACCCAGACCGCCGGCGCGGAGGACCGCCAGAGGTTCAACCTCGGCGTCAACGGCAACCCGGTGCACGCGACGGTCTTCCGTCGCCCGGCGACCGCCTGCGGCGCCTCGCTGCGGGCGGCGCGGTACCTTCGCGGCGGAGGCGTCGTCTACAGCCCCGCCGGCGGCACCCATCATGGTCAGCGCGGCCGCGCCAGCGGCTACTGCATCTTCAACGATCCGGTGCTGGCGATCCTCGAAATGCTCGACCAGGGCCTCGAGCGCATCGCCTATGTCGACTGGGATGCGCATTTCGGCGACGGCGTGCAGCTGGCGTTCCACGGCGAGCCGCGGGTGCGCACCATCTCCATCCACGAGGCCGGCCGCTGGCCGATGGCGCGGGCGTCGGAGGCATCCGGCTTCGGCGGCCTCGATGATCGCGGCGGTGGCCATGCCCGAAACCTGCCGGTCCCCGCCGGCCTCAACGACAGCGAATTCGCATGGCTGATCGACGAGGCGGTGGTGCCGCTGCTGGAGGCGTTCCAGCCGCAGGCGCTCGTCGTGCAGAGTGGCTGCGATGCCCTCGCCGACGACCCGATGACCCGCCTTGCCCTGGCCAACGGCGCCTTGTGGCGGGCGCTGGCGAGGCTGATGCCGCTGGCGCCGCGCCTGCTGGTGCTTGGTGGCGGTGGTTACAACCCGTGGGCCGTCGGCCGCTGCTGGGCCGGGGTGTGGGCTACGCTCAACCGTCAACCCATCCCCGAGCGGTTGCCCGAACCGGCCGCGGCACTGATGCGATCGGTGCGCTGGAACCACCGCCTCGGGCGGCAGCCGGCCCTGCGCTGGCTCACCTTCCTCGCCGATCCGCCGCACGAGGGCACCGTGCGGCCAGCCATCCGCGAGATGGCGGTACAGGTGCGCGCCTGAAGAGGCCCGTGGGTGCGGGCTCTTCAGCAGACGTGACCGCCCGCGTAGTTGACCCGGCCGCCGCGCCGCAACTAGAAGGTCTGATAACGCTCGGTTGCTAGTGCCTCACGGAAGGCGGCCGGCAGCCCGCCCGCGCTGTCGCGCCGCGCCGGGCACGATGGCAACCTGCCCCTAATCCGCGGCATCGCCGCACTCCTGGTCGGAGGGATCGAGATGAAGTTGAAGCCGGCCCTGGTCTCCGCGGCGTTTGCCGCCACCCTGTGTGCTCACGCCGCGTTAGCGGCCGATATCACCGTCACCGATCCGTTCGCCCGCGCGTCCGCCGGGATGGCCTCCGCCGGCGCCGCGTTCATGACCCTGAAGAATACGTCGGCGGCCGATGACCGGCTGGTCGGCGCCAGTTCTCCGGCAGCCGCCTCGGCCGAGCTCCACGACCATATCAAGGACGGCGATATCGTGCGCATGCGGGCAGTCGCGGAGGTCGAGATCCCGGCGGGAAGCACCGTCATGCTCAAGCCGGGCGGCATGCACGTGATGCTGATCGGCTTGAAGCAGCCGCTGCGCGAGGGCGAAGAGTTTCCGCTGACGCTGACCTTCGCCAAAGCCGGGGCGATCACCGTCGAGGTCCCGGTGAAGTCGGTTGCCGAGATGGCACCAATGCCGGGCATGCAACACCCGCGCTGAGAATTTAACCAAAATCTAAGAAACCAATGCGCTCAAGTAATTCTCCTCGTCGTGCGCGGACCTGTTCCGCGCATTCATGTGTGACTTTGCCTGCCGCAGGACGTGGGTGGCCGGAACAAGCCCGGCCATACGGTACTCGCAGTGGATTGGTTGTAACGATTCACATTGAGTCAGCCTCTGAGGCAAGCGGCGGGGGCAGAACCCTTGCGCCGACTTCAGGTGCCGCGGCGGCATCGCCCCGCCGGCGACGCCATCGGTGCATCACCCCTGCCCCTGCCGCTCTTCACTTCCCCATCGGCTCGACGAAGGGATAGGGAAGGCTGCGCGCCTGGAGGAAGGGCTGCTCGCCGAGCGCCGTCCACGCCATTTGTTCTGCGCGGAACTTCAGCAGGCTGTTCATCACCGACCGGCTGAGCGCATCCTTGCTGCTCAGGTCGGCCAGGACTTCGCCCGAGAGCTTGCCGAGTTCCTGAAGCACCGCGTCCGGGAAGCGCTGGAGCTGGACTTTGTGGTCATCGAGAAGAATCCGCAAGGCCGAGCCGTTGCGCGCGGTGAACTCGCTCAGGACCATGTGGTTGACGGCGCCACAAGCCTGCTCGACGATCGCCTTCAGGTCGGGCGATAACTTCTCCCATGCTGCCAGATTGATGAAGCAGTCGAGCGTCGAGCCGGGTTCATGCCAACCGGGATAGTAATAGTACCTGGCACTCCTATAGAAGCCGAAGGCGAGGTCGCTGTAGGGGCCGACCCATTCGGCTGCATCGAGCGCCCCCGATTCGAGCGCAGCAGGGATCGCGGCGCCCGGCAGGGTGACAACCTCGCCGCCGGCCGCACTCACCACCTCGCCACCCAGACCGGGAATCCGCATCTTCAGGCCCTGGAAATCGCCGATGCTGCGGATCTCCCGGTTGAACCAGCCGCCCATCTGCGGGCCGGTGTTGCCGCACGGAAAGAACTTGCAGCCCATCTGCCGGTAGATCTCGTCGGCGAGTTGCTGGCCGCCGCCATACTGGAGCCACGCGTTCTGCTCGTCGGCGAGCAGTCCGAACGGAAACGTGGTGAGGAACTGCACCGCCGGCAGCCGGCTCTTCCAATAGAAGGGGGTGCCATGGCCCGCCTCGACCGCGCCGCTCGCCACCGCGTCGAGCGCCTCGAACGGGGGAACCAGCTCGCCGCTGCCGTAGACGCGCACCGTCAGCCGGCCTTCCGAGGCCCGGCTGATCAATTGCGCCAGAAGTTCCGGTGCGGTACCGAGGCCGGGAAGGTTCTTCGGCCACGTCGTTACCAGCCGCCATTCCAGCCGGCCCTCGGCGATCGCCGGTGCGGCGAGGCCCGCGGCGAGACCCCCAGTGCCGGCTGACGCCGCAGTCTTCAGGAAGGTTCGACGTTGCATGGATGCATGCTCCCCGCCGTGCCGTCGTTGCTCGCTCGGGAGGGGCTCAGGGCTGGCTGCGACCCGTGCGTCGGGGTCGTGTAGCCAAGGTGGCGCGCCGGTGCAACGGTGCACCGGCTGCTGACGTCAGTCGCTGTGAGAGCCGGGCTCGCGCCCGGCAGGCCGATCCAGGTCGAGCGGAGCCCAACCCTGCGCCGTGTACGCTTCTATCGGGCGGAAGCTGGCCTTGTACGACATCTTCGCGCATTCGGCGACCCAGAAGCCGAGGTAGACGTACGGCAGATCCTGGGCCCGGGCACGCTCGATCAGCCAGAGAATCATGAAGGTGCCGAGGCTGCGCTGCTCCATGCCGCTGTCGAAGAAGCTGTAGACGGCGGAGTAGCCGTCGGCCATGCGATCGGTCAGGCAGGCCGCGACCAGCGTGCCGTCCGGCCGCCGCATCTCGACGATCATGGTGTCCACCGGCGTGTCCTCGACCAGCGTCTGGTAGTCGCAAAAGTCCATCCGCGACATCTCGCCGCCGCCGTGGCGGGCATGCTGGTAGGCGCGGAACAGCGCGTATTGCTCCTGCGTGGCGCGCGGCGGGCACTCGACAGCCAGCAGATCGGTGTTGCGGGCGGCAATGCGGCGCTGCGTCCGGCTGGGCTGGAACGACCGGGTCAGCACCCGCACCGCCGCGCAGGCATCGCAGTCCCGGCACACCGGCACGTACGCAATGCCGTGGCTCCGCCGGAAACCGGCCCGCGACAGGGTGTCGTGAAAGACGGTCGTCTGCCGCCCGGCCAACTCGGTGACGAGCCGCCTCTCAAACCTTCCCGGCAGATAAGGACACGGCAGCGGGGCGGTCACAAAGAAGAAGCGGGCACTCGGCATCAGCCGGTGTTTCATGGAATGGTCCCGTTTCCTCTCCCGCTTATCGATTGCAAAAAGATAGCATTATTCAGGGAGTTTGCGAATGCCCGGACGAGGCCTGGTGCGCGAAACCGGCGTCCGGGCCGGCCACCGTTACCGCCTTTGCGGACCGCGCCGGCAGCATCTTGCCGGTGCGGCGCAGCATCACCAGCGACAGCCGGCGGTTGCCCGGCGCCTCCGGATCGCCGGAGACCAGCGGCTCGGTCGCGGCCTTGCCGACGACCCGGGCGATGCGCCGCTCGGGAACGCCGGCCTGCTCCAGCGCCCGTCGCGCCGCGTTGGCGCGGTCGGCCGATAGCTCCCAGTTGGAATAGTCGGCGCCGCCGGGATAGAGCGTGGCATCGGTGTGGCCGGTGATATCGATATCCTGCGGCATCTCCTGGATCACGCGGGCGACCATCTCCAGCATCCGCCGGGTATGCGGCAACATCTCGGCATCGCCGCGCGGAAACATCGCAAGGCCGGCCTGGTCGATGATCTGGATGCGCAACCCCTCCGGGGTATCGTCGATCATCAGGCTTCCCGCCAGTCCCTGCAGTTCCCGGCTACCGGCGATCGCCTCGTGGATCTGCTTCTCGGCAGCGCGGAACTGCTGCTCGTCGCGCTGGCGCAGGAGTTCGTCGAGCGCCGCATCGGAGATGTCGCGGGGCGGTTCCTCCTCGGCGACGGCAGAGTCCTCGCCCTCGCCTCCCCCCTGCGCCGGCGGCCGCCGGTCGCTGTCGAGCGCGCCCGGTACGTCATCGACGAAGACGCCGTCGGCCGACATCGTCCGGCCGGCCAGCAGGCCGTTGCCGCCGCTGGTCGAGCTCTTCGTCGAGATCGGCGCGAAGTAGTCGGAGATGCCGCGAAGCTGCTCCTTGGTCGCGGCGTTGAGCAGCCACAGCAGCAGAAAGAACGCCATCATCGCCGTCACGAAATCGGCGTAGGCCACCTTCCAGGCGCCGCCGTGGTGACCGTCCGCTCCCTTTTTCGGCGACCGCCTGATGACGATCGGCCCGCCCGGCTTCTGCGACATGGCCGCTCCGTCAGGGAAGCTGGACCGCCTGCAAAGCCGCGTCGATCTCCTGGAAGGTCGGCTTCAGCCCGCCGCTCAGCGTCTTGCGGGCGAACTCGACCGATATCTGCGGCGCGTAGCCCTGCAGATGGGCGATCAGACCGGTCTTGATGCAGGCGAGATAGGCGGCATCGGCAGCGAAGGTCTTCTCCAATGCCTTCGCCACCGGCGAGATCATCCCGTAGGCGAGCAGGATGCCGCTGAAGGTGCCGACCAGTGCGGCGCCGATGAGGTGGCCGAGCACTTCCGGCGGCTCGGCGATGGACCCCATGGTGTGGATGACGCCGAGCACCGCCGCGACGATGCCCAGCGCCGGCATGGCATCGCCCACCGTCGTGATCGCGGCGGTGATGGCATGCTGCTCCCCGTGCAGCGCTTCCAGCTCGACGTCCATGATCGCATCCAGCTCATGGGGATTGCCGCCGCCGAGGGTGAAGATGCGCAGGTTGTCGCACATGAAGTCGACGGCGTGGTGATTGCGCAGAAAGCCGGGGTAGGCGGCAAACAGCAGGCTTTCGCGCGGCGTATCGACGTGGCTTTCGAGCGCCAGGTCGCCCCTCGTCCTGGCCAGCTTGAAGACGGCGAACAGCATCGACAGCAGTTCGACGTAACTCTGCTTCTTCAGGGTCGAACCCTTCAGCAGCGGGCCGACCGACCGGAAGGTGCCGAGCACGACTGGCAGCGGGTTGGCGATGATGAACGAGCCGAGGCCGGCGCCGAGGATTATGACCAGCTCGAACGGCTGGAACAGCACGGCGAGATGGCCGCCGCCACCGAGATAGCCGCCGACGACGCTGCCGAAGACGATCACCAGCCCCACGATGAACAGCATCGTCGCGTTCATTCCCGCTTGACGGAAAGACGAGGGTCACCCCTTACTACGGACCGCCGGGCTGGCGCTTCAGCGCAAGGCCTCGCCGTTCGGCCGCTCGGGCCGGACGCCTGCAAAGCTAACAGACAGGGGTTATGCACCTGTTAATCCGCTCCGCCCCGTGCGCAGCGCCGGACAGCAGCCGCCTGCCGTGAGCCTCGACGCCGCTCATTTTCGCGAGGCCCTCTCCCGTTTCGCCAGCGGCGTCTGCGTGATGACCACGATCGATGCCGACGGGCTGCCGGCGGGGGTGACGATCAGCTCGTTCGCCTCGCTGTCGCTGTCGCCGCCGCTGGTGCTGTTCTGCATCGGCAAGAACAGCACCAATCTTCCCGCCTGGCTGATCGCCTCGCGCTTCTCGGTCAACGTGCTGGGCGCCGGACAGGAGGCGCTGTGCGAACTGTTCGCCTCGCCGGCCGCCGACAAGTTCGCGAGCGTGCGCGGCAGCATCGGCAACAATGGCTGCTTCCGCCTCGCCGGCGCGCTGGCGACGCTGGAGTGCCGGCGGACGGGCGTTCACGAGGAAGGCGACCACTACATCGTCGTCGGCGAGGTGGAGCGGGCGGAGCTCGGCGACAACAGCGGCCCGCTGCTGCGCTTCCGCGGCGCCTCTCGGCGCCTTGCCGATCCGCCGCGGAGCAACAGGTGAAGTACATCGTGCTGGACGGGCCGGGTGGTGCCGCCGCGGTGCTGTTCCCGCGCAGCTTCATGCACCGCTGGGTCGCCGGGCTGTTCACGCCGATGCGCGTCATCTCCGCCGGCTTCGTGCGGATGGGCGCCGACGGCCCGGAGTGCTACGGCCGCAGCACCGGCCTCGGCCTTTCCGCCCGCCCCGCGGCCGACACCGCGCTGG
>JBDHSN010000069.1:0-16228 GCA_039808105.1 Rhodospirillales bacterium | reverse complement strand
GGCCGACCTTGCGGGTGATGACATCGCAGGTCACCGCCCGCAGCACGCGGTTGACCAGCCGGCGGTCGCCGATGCCGGCCCGATGCAGCAGCGCGCGCAGCAACTCGGGGACGACGATGTCGGCCCGCTTGCGGATCAGCGCGGCGACCGGCTGGAAGTCCCGCTTGCGGCACAGCGTCGGCCACGGTCGCAGCTTCACCTCGCGCCGCACCTGCGGCATCAGCGGGACCACTGGCACCAGATCGCGGCACCGGCGCGGTTTGCCGTCGGGTCCCGGAACCATGGGGTGATAGATGTCGAGCACGCCGCGGTCGGCGAGGCGGCCCACCCACGGCGCCACGATCGGGTTGTCGACGTGCAGGTGGAAGTGGTCGGCGAGGAACTTCTGGCAGTTGCGCCGGCCGAGCTGGAAGTCGTGCATGCGCAGCTGCTCGTGGACGAAGCCGGCAAAGCCGGCGAGGCCGTCGGAAGCCAGCTCGCTCTCGTTGGCGCGCCGGGTGTCGCGGTGGGGGGACAGCAGGTAGCGGCTGCGGACGGTGTCGTCCAGCGCCAGCAGCAGCTCCTGCGGCCTGAATGCGGCGTGGGCGCGCAGCATCGGAATCAGCGCGAACAATGCGTCGAGGGCGTCCGGCGGATCGCCCTGCGCCGGCCCGGCGCGCCCGACGTCGTCTGGAAAAGGGTCGATCAGCAGCAGCGAGTGGTCCGCCGACAGGCTGTCATGGCCGCCGCGGTGGCCGTCCGGGTGTAGCGCCTTGCGCACGTATTCCAGCGGCTCGTTGTTGAGCAGGCCGCCGTCGACGCACCAGAAGTCATAGCCGTCCGCATCCGCCTCGGGCAGGTCGATCTGCACCGACAGCGCCGCGCCGGCCGCCGCGGCCAGCCCATCGCGATTGCGATAGACGCTGAGCGGGTTGCGGAAGCGGCGTGCCGGAAACCCGCACGGAAAGGCAGAGGTGGCGAGCGCCGCGTCGCGCACGTGGTCCCAGCCGTCGTCGGCCGGGGCTGCCGCCGTTCCTCGCCGGTTGACCGGCAGGGCGCCGGCGGGCGGATGGTCCGGCTCGTCGGCGCCGGTGCCGAACACGGCGAAATGAGCGTAGTCGCTGTGGCTGGTGACAAGGTGGCCGCGCCGTCCCTCGTCGGCGATCATGCGGATGACGTAGGGAACACCCCGCATGTTGGTGAAGCTGAGGTAGAGCTGCAGCGGGTTGGCATAATAGGATGACGCCGACGGCAGGGCTCCGATCGATTGTGTCGCCCGCACGTCGGCGATCGCCTCATCGGCAAGGCGAGCCAGCGCCTCGCCGTTGAGCAGGGAGGTCACCCCCCGGTCGCGCAGGTCGTTGCAGCCCAGCATGTCGTGGATGCCGGTGCCGACGACCCAGGAGCGGTAGAGGAGGTTGCGCGATGCGTTCATCGCACCGGAAGCGGCGGTGACGGTGGCGAGATCGCGGATCGGCCAGTGCCGGGTGAACGGCAGCATCGCCAGCAGCGAGGCGACGATGCCGCCCGCCGAGGTGCCGGCGACGGCGCGGATGCAGACCTCGTGGTCCGGGATCGACGGATCGCCGGTGGCCTTCGCCTCCTGCCACGCCTGCAGCGCCTCGATGAGGAAATCGACGACACCGGCGGTATAGGTGCCGGCCGATGCCGCCCCCGCCATGACCAGGCCGAGCTCGAACCGTCGGGGCGAAGGCGTGGGATCGGTCATGGTGACGGGGCCTCGAAGCGGACTGCGCACGCCCACCGGCCGGACGAGCGGGGAGGGCCGTCGGGCGATGGTATTATAGGTTTATAGTCTTAATTAGGTGCGCAGTCAAGCAGTCTGGCTGGCCGTGGTATCCCTGCTGCGGCCGTCGATGGCGACCGACTTGATGACGGCGAAGACCGCGCGGCCGGGGGCGAGATCGAGCTTGCGGGCCGAAAGGCGGGTCACCCGGCACACCAGCCGCGCTGAGCCGATGCCAAGGCGTACGTCCGCCTGGCTGTCGTCGGCGATCCGGACCTCCTCGACCACCGCCGGCAGCACGTTCAGGGCACTGAGCTCGTGCGGTTCCGCGGCGGCGAGCATGACGTCGCGGGCGCGGATGCGGATGCGCAGCCGCTCGCCGGGCGGCCTCGCGATGCGCGGGACCAGCAGCGTGCCGCCGTCGAAGGCAACGCGGGTGAGCGCAAAGGCATCGTCATGGCCGGCAATGCTTACCGTCAGCACCGCGCCGGCCTCATAGGGGCTGTCCGGGGGAAACAGATCGAGGCGGGTCAGCACCGTCGCGACATCGCCGCTGGCGACGACCCGTCCCTGATCGAGCACGACCAGGGTATCGGCCAGCCGCCCCACTTCCTCCAGCGAGTGGCTGACCCAGACGACGGGGATGCGGACGTCGTCGCGCAACCGCTCGATATAGGGGAGGATTTCCGCCTTGCGGCCGGGATCGAGCGAGGCGAGCGGCTCGTCCATCAGCAGCAGCCGCGGCTGCGCCAGCAGCGCCCGGCCGAGCCCCACCCGCTGCTTCTCGCCGCCGGACAGCGCCCGTGGGCGACGGGCCAGCAGCTCGCCGATGCCGAGCAGCTCGACGACCGAAGCAAGGCTGGTGCGCCGCTCGCCGGCTGGTGCCCGGCGGAAGCCGTAGAGCAGGTTGTCGCGGACGGACATGTGCGGGAACAGCCGCGCGTCCTGGAACACCCAGCCGATGCGGCGCCGGTGCAGCGGCAGATCGATGTCCCGCGCCGCATCGAAGAACGTCTCGCCGCCGAGCCGCACGTGGCCTTCCTGAGGACGCAGCAGGCCGGCGATCGCCGAGACGACGGTGGACTTGCCCGACCCGGAGGGGCCGAACAGGGCGGTGATTCCCTCTTCAGGTCCGCGGAAGGCGACATTGAGGCTGAACGTGCCGAGGCGGCGGCGGACGGCGACGTCGAGCATCAGGGCAGTCGCGGCGCCATCGGCTCAGCGTCCGATCAGTCGCCGCGCTCGGCGCCCGGCCAGCTCCGAGAGCATCAGGCCGGCCAGCGCGAGGGCGATGGAGAGGCCGGCGAGCCGGGCCGCGGCGGCCTCGTTGCCGGGGGTCTGGATGGCGGAGTAGATGGCGAGCGGCAGCGTCTGCGTCTCGCCGGGGACGTTGGAAACGAAGGTGATGATGGCGCCGAACTCGCCGAGGCTGGCGGCGAAAGCGGTGATGACGCCGGCGACGATGCCGGGCAGCATCAGCGGCAGGGTGATGGTGAAGAAGGCATCGAGGCGGCTCGCGCCGAGCGAACGCGCCGCCGCCACCAGCTTCGGATCGATGCTCTCCAGCGCGAGCCGCATGGCGCGCACCTGAAAGGGAAAGGTGACGACCCCGGCCGCGACCGCCGCGCCGGTCCAGTTGAAGATCAGCCGGATGCCGAAGGTATGGAACAGCCAGCTTCCGACCGGCGCGCGCGTCCCCAGGGTGATCAGCAGCAGGTAGCCGATCACCACCGGCGGCAGCACCAGCGGCAGATGCACCACGCCGTCCACCAGCACCTTGCCGAAAAAGCGCGGGCGGGCGAGCAGCAGGGCGCAGGCAAGGGCAAAGGGCAGGCTGCCGGCGACCGCGACCGAGGAGATGCGCAGGCTGAGCAGCAGCGCCTCGACCTCGGCCGCGGACAGCATCATCAGCTCCGGCTCAGCCGGTCGGCCCGCGCCAGACGAAACCGAAGCGCTCGTAGACCTTGGCCGCGCCACCGCTGGTGATCCTGGCGAAGAAGGCACGGACTGCCGGCGTATCGTGGCCGATGACCATGGCGAACGGATAGGTGATCGGATCGTGGCTGTCGGCCGGGAACTTGCCGACCACCTTCACCTTGCTGCTGGCGACCGCGTCCGAGGCGTAGACGACGCCGAGGGGGGACTCGCCCCGCTCCACCAGCGCCAGCGCGGCCCGCACGCTATCGGCGCGCGCCAGCAGCGGGTCCACCTTCTCCCACAGGCCAAGCTTGGTAAAGGCCTGCTGCGCGTACATGCCGACCGGCACATGCGCCGGATCACCGGTGGCGATGCGCTCGCCCGGGCCGACCAGGGCGGCGATATCGAGGCTGCCGTCGATCTGCACCTTGGCGAGGGCGCTGTCCGCCGGTGCCACCAGCACCAGTTCGTTGCCGAGGGGCTCGACCCGGCTGTCAGGGACGATCAGATTCTTGCCGGCGAGGTAATCCATCCACTCCGGGTTTGCCGAAATGAAGATGTCCGCTGGGGCGCCGGCCTCGATCTGGCGAGCCAGCGTCGATGAGGCGGCGAAGGAGTAGCGCACCTCGCCACCGCTCTGCTGGCGCCAGTCGGCCGCCAGTTCCTGCAACGCATCGGTGAGGCTGGCGGCGGCGAAGACGGTGACCATGCCCTGGTCGGCGGCGCGGACGCCGGCAGGAGCAGCCAACGCCACCAGCAGCAGCAGGCTGGCGCCCATTCGCCAGGCACGCAAGCGCGATCTCAGCTCCATTGCCGTCCTCCCTTGCCCGATCGGTCCGATCGTCGCGGCCGCTGCAACAAACACGCCACCGGCGGGCGCTGCGCCAGGGTCGCTATGAAGACGGGTCTATAGCCAATCGCGCAGCATCGCAACCAGCGGGACGTCGGCAGGAAGAAGGCGAGGGAGCCGGCCAAGCTCGACGGGGCGAATCCAGCGCAGCGTCTGGCCCTCGCGCGGCTGCGGTGTGCCGCGCCAGACCCGGCACAGGTAGAGCAGCATCAGCAGCCGGAAGTCCTCGTAGGGGTAGGTGGTGAAGGTGAACGGCGCAAGGCAGCTTTCGGTGATGTCGAGGCCGAGCTCCTCGTCCAGCTCGCGAACGACGGCCGCTTCCGGGCTCTCGCCAGGGTCGAGCTTGCCGCCGGGAAACTCCCACCAGCCGGCCCACGACTTGCCTTCCGGGCGCTGCTGGGCGAGCACCCGCCCATCTGCATCGACCAGCGCCACCGAAGCGACGAGCACCTGCCGCAGCTCCCGCGCCGGCTGCGGCGTTTCGATGCCAAGGCAGCCACGCCCGAGCGTCATCAACCCTCTCCCCTGGCGGGAGGGCAAGCCCAACCCTCTCCCCGTGCGGGAGAGGGTGCGCGCGTAGCGCGCGAGTGAGGGTGCGGGGGTATCGCGATGATGGGGAACGAACCCTCACCCTCCCGGCGCCGCACCGGGCCCCTCCCTCTCCCGGGAGGGAGAGGGAAAGCGCAGAGCGCAGCGCGCGGGTGAGGGCGGGCGCCGCGGCCGGCTGGTCTCACGACCGGTAGGACGCGTTGATGTCGATGTAGCCGTGGGTCAGATCGCAGGTCCAGACGGTGGCGCGGCCGTCGCCGACCCCCACGTCAACCGCGATGCTCACCTCCTGCCCCTTCATGTGGGCCGCCACCGGCGCTTCGTCGTAGCCGGGGACCGGTGCGCCGTGGAGCGCCACCGGAATGCCGCCGATGGCGATGGCGAGGCGGTCGCGGTCGATCCGCTCGCCCGCCTTGCCCACCGCCATGACGATCCGGCCCCAGTTGGCGTCCTCGCCAGCGACGGCGGTCTTGACCAGCGGCGAATTGGCGATGGTCATGGCGATGGTACGGGCGGACCTGTCGTCGGCGGCGCCGGCAACATCGATGGTGATGAACTTGGAGATCCCCTCGCCGTCCTTCACGACTTGCTGGGCGAGGTCGAGCATCACCGCGTTCAGCGCGGCGCGGAAGTCGGCAAGGCGCGGGTCGGCCGGGTCGGCGGCCGGGGGATGGCCGGCGGCGCCGGTGGCGAACAGCAGCACCGTGTCGTTGGTGGAGGTGTCGGAATCGACGGTGATGCAGTTGAAGGTTCGCTCGGTGCCGGCGCTCAGCAGCTCCTGCAGCGCTTCCGGCGCAATGGCCGCATCGGTGAACAGGTAGACCAGCATCGTCGCCATGTCCGGCGCGATCATGCCGGCGCCCTTGGCGATGCCGGCGATGGCGACCGGAACCCCGTCGATGCGGCAGGTTGCGCCCGCGCCTTTCGGGAAGGTATCGGTGGTGGCGATGGTGCGTGCCGCCTGCTGCCAGGACGCCGAGCCCTTGCCGGCAGCCGCCGCGGTCAGCCCGGCCAGCAGCGGTGGCATCGGCAGCGGCTCGCCGATCACCCCGGTCGAAGAGACGAACACCTGATCCGCCGGACAGCCGAGCAGGGCGGCCGCGGCGGCCGCCGTCTCCGCCGACGCGGTCTCGCCGTCCGCGCCGGTGAAGGCGTTGGCATTGCCGGCGTTGACGACCAGCCCGCGCGCCCGGCCGGACGCCAGCGCCTTGCGGCACCACAGCACCGGCGCCGCCGCCGTCTGCGAGCGGGTGAAGACGCCGGCGACAGTGGTGCCCTCGGCCAGCTCGACCAGCAGCAGGTCGTCGCGACCGCGGTAGCGGATGCCGGCGGCGACGGCGGCCATGCGCAAGCCGCCGACTTCCGGCAGGCTCGGGAATGCGGCGGGGGCGAAGGGAGACCGGTCGGCGGCAGACATGGCGCGATCGTCACTGGGGTTGTGGAACGCCGGCATCATGCATACCGCCGCGGACGAGACAAGACCCGGCGGGCGTTGCCGTTCTGCTGCACCGGATCCGCACCGGATCCCGGCGTTCGTTGACACCCCGCATAGCCCCGTCTATGTCTTCCAATATGGCGGCAAGGTGCTGAGCTGAGCCCTTGCGCGCGCGTTGCCGGCATAGCGTCGGCTTCTCTGAAGGATCATGCATGTTCGGAGCGATCGCGCGGCGGCTGTTCGGCACCGCCAACGAACGATTCCTGAAAAGTCTGAACAAACACGTCGACGCGATCGGTGCGCTTGAGCCGGAGTTGGCGGCTCTCGACGACGAGGGTCTGCGGGCACGCACCCTCTGGCTGAAGGACCGGCTGGCAGCAGGCGAGACCCTCGACGATCTGCTGGTCGATGCGTTCGCGACAGTGCGCGAGGCGGCGAAGCGGACGCTGGGCCAGCGGCCTTTCGACGTGCAGCTGCTGGGCGGCATGGTTCTCCACCGCGGCATGATCGCGGAAATGAAGACCGGCGAAGGCAAGACGCTGGTGGCAACCCTGCCGGTCTACCTCAACGCGCTGACCGGCAAGGGCGTGCACGTCGTCACCGTCAACGACTATCTGGCGACGCGCGATGCCGAGTGGATGGGGGCGATCTACCGTTTTCTCGGCCTCACCGTCGGCCGCATCGTCCATGGTCTCGACGACAGCGAGCGGCGCGACGCCTATGCCTGCGACGTCACCTACGGCACCAACAACGAGCTCGGCTTCGACTATCTGCGCGACAACATGAAGTTCCGGCTGGAGGACATGGTTCAGCGGCCGTTCAGCTACGCCATCGTCGACGAGGTGGACTCGATCCTCATCGACGAGGCGCGCACGCCGCTGATCATTTCCGGCCCCGCCGAGGATTCGTCCGAGCTCTACATCCGCATCGACCGGCTGATCCCCCGCCTGACCGACGACGACTTCGAAAAGGATGAGAAGGCGCGCGCCGTCACCTTCACCGAAGTCGGCACCGAGAAAATCGAAGAGCTGTTGCGCGAGGACGGCCTGCTGGTCAGCGGCGGGCTCTATGACGTCGCCAACATCTCGCTGGTTCACCACGCCAACCAGGCGCTGCGCGCCCACAAGCTGTTCAGCCGCGATACCGACTACGTCGTCAAGGACGACAAGGTCATCATCATCGACGAGTTCACCGGCCGGATGATGGACGGCCGCCGCTACTCCGAAGGCCTGCACCAGGCGCTGGAGGCGAAGGAACGGGTGCACGTCCAGCAGGAGAACCAGACGCTCGCCTCGATCACCTTCCAGAACTACTTCCGCCTTTATCCCAAGCTCGCCGGGATGACCGGCACGGCGATGACCGAGGCCGGCGAGTTCGCCGAGATCTACAAGCTGGAAGTGGTCGATATTCCGACCAATGTGCCGTGCGTGCGCAAGGACAACGACGACGAGGTCTATCGCACCGCGCGCGAGAAGAACGACGCCATCGTCGAGATGATCGAGGAGTGCCGGAAAATCGGCCAGCCGGTACTCGTTGGTACCGTCTCGATCGAGAAGTCCGAACTGCTCTCTGACCTGCTGCGAAAGCACAAGATCCCGCATCAGGTGCTCAACGCCCGCTATCATGAGCGCGAGGCGCAGATCATCGCCCAGGCCGGCGGCACCGGGGCGGTGACCATCGCCACCAACATGGCCGGGCGCGGCACCGACATCCAGCTCGGCGGCAACGCCGAGATGCGCATCCGTCAGGAGCTGAAGGATCCGGCTGACGACGCCGGTGCCGTCCGCATCCGCGGCCAGGTGACCGCCGACCGCGAGAAGGTGCGGGAAGCCGGCGGGCTGTTCATCCTCGGCACCGAGCGGCACGAAAGCCGTCGCATCGACAACCAGCTGCGCGGTCGCTCCGGCCGCCAGGGCGATCCGGGCGCTTCGAAGTTCTACCTGTCGCTCGAGGATGACCTGATGCGCATCTTCGGGTCCGGTCGCATCGACGGCATGCTGCAGCGCCTCGGGCTGAAGGAAGGCGAAGCGATCATCCATCCGTGGGTGAACCGCGCGCTGGAGAAGGCACAGCAGAAGGTCGAGGCGCGCAACTTCGACATCCGCAAGAACCTGCTCAAGTACGACGACGTGATGAACGACCAGCGCAAGGTCGTCTACGAGCAGCGCAAGGAACTGATGCACGCCGACGACGTGGCGCAGACGATCAGCGACATGCGTCACCACGTCATCGACCTGCTGGTGACGCGGCATATACCGCCGACTGCGTACGCCGAGCAGTGGAACGCACACGGGCTGCACGCCGAGGTGCTGCGCATTTTCGGCCTCGACCTGCCGATCGCTGCGTGGGCCGCCGAGGAGGGCATCGCCGACGAGGAGATCCGCAGCCGCCTGCGCGATCACGCCGACCGCAAGGTCGCCGAGAAGGCAGCCAACTACGGCGCCGACGTGATGCGCATGGTCGAAAAGAGCCTGCTGCTGCAGATCCTCGATCAGGTCTGGAAGGAGCACCTGCTCTCCCTCGACCATCTGCGCCAGGGCATCGGGCTGCGGGCCTACGGTCAGCGCGATCCGCTGAACGAGTACAAGCGTGAAGCGTTCGAGCTGTTCGAGGCGATGCTCGACCGTCTGCGCGAGCGGGTCACCCAGGTGCTCGCCCACATCGAGTTGCGCGTCGATCCGGCGCTGGCACCGGAGTTGGAACAGGCGCTGCAGCCACCGCCGCAGCAAATGCAGGAAACCCGCATTGATCCGGCTTTTGCCGAGGCGGACAGCGGGCCGGTTGTCGGCGGCGATACCGCCGTCGCCCAGCGGCCGGCTCCCGCCCGGTCGCGTGTCGCCGATCCGGCGGCTGATCCGCGCGATCCCGCCAGCTGGGGCCGGATCGCCCGCAATGCGCCGTGCCCGTGCGGCTCCGGCAGGAAGTTCAAGCACTGTCACGGCCGCCCGGCTTGATCAGCCGGGCGTGACCGGCGCGGCGATCCGCCGCGCTCCAGCTCGCTCGAAGCGACTGGAAATCAATTCCCTACCGACGCCATATCTGTGGCAACCTGGACAGAAGATCCAGAAAAGCGGCTGGCGGCTCCCGGTTGGTCCTGGAGTTGCTATCCGGGCGAGGGTGCTTTCCGGCGGGTCGCGGCAAGACGGACCCGGAAGCAGTTCTCGAATGTTCTGGAGCGAGCGCGATGTCGGTTTCCCCTCCCCATGGCAAGCTGCGCCGCGGCGTCGACTTGCTGCACGATCCCCAGCACAACAAGGTCGCCGCGTTCAGCGAGGAGGAACGCGAGGCGCTGGGGCTGGTGGGGCTTCTGCCGGAGGGCATCGATACGCCCGAGGTGCAGGTCGAGCGGGTGCTGCAGCAGGTGGCACGGCGCCCCAGCGATCTGGGCCGCTATATCCTGCTGACGGCGTTGTGGGACAACAACGAGACGCTGTTCTTCCGCGTGCTGATGTCGGATCCGGCGCGGTTCATGCCGCTGGTGTACACGCCGACGGTGGGTGAAGCCTGCCAGGAGTTCGGGCATATCATCCGGCGACCCCGCGGCCTCTATCTGTCTGCCAAGCGCCGGGGCCGGTTTCGCGAGATCATGGGAAACTGGCCGGAGACAGATGTCCGCGTCATCGTTGTCACCGACGGCGAGCGCATCCTCGGCCTCGGCGATCTCGGCGCCAACGGCATGGGCATTCCCATTGGCAAGCTGGCGCTTTACACGGCGTGTGCCGGGGTGCCACCGCAGGTGACGCTGCCGGTCATGCTCGACGTCGGCACCAACAACCAGAGCCTGCTGTCCGATCCGCTCTACCTCGGCCTGCGCCAGCCGCGGATAACCGGCAAGGAATATGACGACCTGGTGGAAGAGTTCGTCGCAGCCGCCACCGACGCCTATCCGAAGTGCTGCATCCAGTTCGAAGACTTCGCCAATACCCACGCCGTGCCGCTGCTCGCACGCTACCGCGAGCGCGTCTGCTGCTTCAACGACGACATCCAGGGGACCGCGGCGGTTGCCGTCGCCGGTATCCACGCGGCGCTGCGGATCGTCGGCAACCGCATGGCGGATCAGCGCTTCCTCTTCCTCGGTGCCGGCTCTGCCGCCACCGGCATCGCCGATCTGCTGGTGCGAGCGATGGTTCAGGAGGGCGCCGCCGAGGCGGACGCCCGCCAGCGCTGCTGGCTGTTCGATAGCAAGGGCCTCGTGGTCGCCGGCCGGGGCGATGACCTCGCCAGCTTCAAGCGCCCGTACGCCCATGAGCACCCGCCGGTGGGCGACTTCGTCGAGGCCGTCGAGACGCTGCGGCCGACGGCGATCATCGGCGTCAGCACCATCGCCCATGCCTTCAGCCAGCCGGTGATCGAGGCGATGGCCCGCATCAACGAACAGCCGATCATCTTCCCCTTCTCGAACCCGACCTCCAAGTCCGAATGCACCGCCGAGGAGGCGTACACCTGGTCGCAGGGCAGGGCGATCTTCGCCGCCGGCAGCCCGTTTCCACCCGTGGAGTACCGGGGCCGGACGTTCATCCCCGGGCAGGGCAACAACGTCTATATCTTCCCGGCCATCGGCATGGCCGTCTATGCCACCGAGGCCCGTCGGGTTACCGACGATCTGTTCCTCGAAGCGGCGAAGGGGGTGGCCGAGCAGGTGACGGATGCCGATCTTGCGTCGGGCCTGATCTATCCGCCGCAGTCCGGCATCTACGAGACGTCGCTGAAGGTGGCGGTGCGCGTCGCCGATGCGATCTTCGCTGCCGGGCTCGCCGGCGTGCCGCGTCCGGATGACCTCGATGCGTTCATCCGCGCCAAGGCCTACCGGCCGGAGTACCCCAAGCTGGTCTGACCAACGGGCGCCGGAAGCCTCCGTCAGGTCTCGCGGCGTTCGTTCTGCGCATCCTGGGCGAACAGGTCTTCCAGTTCCTTGGCGGCCTTCTTCGCCAGCTCGCGCATCCGATCCTCGTTCTGGTGCTCACCGTAAAGGCTGTAGAGGCGGCGCTCGTCGTTTTCGCGGAACAGCGCGACGCTGCGATCGGCGGCATATTCGGAGAGCCCGAGGTCGATCAGCACTTGGCGCGCCATGTCGAGGGCGGTCAGGAAGGTCTCGCGCCAGACGACCTTGATGCCGAGTTCCATCAGCCGGTAGGCGTGGCTGCGGTTGCGGGCGCGGGCGTAGATCTTCAGGTTCGGGAAGTGGCGGCGGATCATTTCCGCGGTGCGCACCGAGGCCTCGACGTCGTCGATGGCGAGCACGAAGGCGATGGCGCGCTCGGCATGGGCGGCGTGCAGCAGTTCCAGCCGCGACGCATCGCCGTAGTAGACCTGGTTGCCGTAGTTGCGGACGAAACCGACCTGCTCGGAGCTGATCTCCAGCGCGGTGAACGGGATCCGCCGGGCGCGCAGGATGCGGCCGACGATCTGGCCGAAGCGGCCGAAGCCGGCGATGATCACCTGCCGGTCGGCGGGCGGTACGTCCCAGACGCCTTCCGGCTTCTGCCGGGCCTGCTCGCGCCGCTCGATCCAGCCGTTGAGGGCGAACAGCAGCGGGGTTGCCACCAGCGACAGCCCGACCACCACCACCAGCCGGTCGGCCATCGTCCGGTCGATCAGCGCCGCACCGGCGGCGACCCCGAGGACGACGAAGGCGAATTCGCCGCCCTGGGCGACGGCGACGGCGAGGGAACGGGCGGAAGCCGTCGACAGCCCGTTGGCGCGGCCGAGGCCGAAGAGGATGACGCCCTTGACCAGGAACAGCCCGGCGACCATGGCGAGAATCGTCATCGGCTCGACCAGCAGCAGGCTGAGGTTGAGCGACATGCCGACGGCGATGAAGAAGAGGCCGAGCAGCAGCCCCTTGAACGGCTCCAGATCCGCCTGCAGCTCATGGCGGTATTCGCTGTCGGCGAGCAACACTCCGGCGAGGAAGGCCCCGAGTGCCGCCGACAGGCCGAGATGCTCCATCAGCATCGCCGCGCCGACGACCGTCAGCAACGCCAGTGCGGTGAACACCTCCTGCATCTGGATGCTGGCGACGATGCGCAACGCGTAGCGGAGGACGTAGCGGCCGACCACCGCGGTGGCGATCAGCACGCCGATGGTTCCCAGCGCGGCCATCGCGCCGGCGCTGTCCATGGGACCGCGCGCCCCCGGCACCAGCAGCGGCACCAGCGCCAGCAGCGGGATCACCGCGAGGTCCTGGAGCAGCAGGATGGCGACGGCGGCGCGGCCGTGGCGGGTGGTGAGCTGGCGCTTCTCCGCCAGCGTCTGCAGCGCGAATGCGGTCGATGACAGCGACAAGGTGAGGCCGATCACCGCCGCTCCACCAGGGCCGAGCCCGAAGAAGCGGGCGATCAGGGCGAGGGCACCGCCGGTGATGAACAGCTGCATGACACCGAGGCCGAGGATGCTCTGGCGCATTGTCCACAGCCGGCTCGGCTGGAGTTCGAGGCCGATGATGAACAGCAGCAGGACGACGCCGAACTCGGCGAAGTGGAAGACGTCGGAAACCGCGTAAACCAGTCCGAGGCCAGCGGGTCCGATGACGACGCCGGCGGCGAGGTAGCCGAGGATGCCGCCCAGCCCGCATCGCCGGGCGATGGGGACGGCGATGACAGCAGCGAGGAGGAAGACCGCTGCACTGTGCAGAAACGTCATGAGCCTCTCCCCGTCGCGGTGCTACCGTCCCTGCGCATTCTGCCACCCTGCATTTATGGATCCGGCCGTTCGTATTCCTCTTCCCCGCCGGACTGACCCTGGGCGGCCTCCAGCTCCTTGGAATGGCTCCACTCGCGCACCAGCGTGTAGCCGACCGCCAGCAGTGTCGGCCCGATGAACACGCCGAGCAGCCCGAGCGCGACAATGCCCCCCAGCACCCCCAGCACCACCAGCAGCAGCGGCAGCGCGCTGCCGAGGCTGATGAAGTAGGGGCGGATGACGTTGTCGACAGTGCTCACCACCAGGAAGCCCCAGAGGCCCATGAAGATCCCCCACTCCAGCTCGCCGCTGTAGAGCAGCCAGGCCGAGGCGGGCAGCCAGACCATCGGCGGTCCCCCCGGAACGAAGGAGAGCAGCGAGGTGAGGAGGCCGAGGAACAGCGCTCCCGGCACGCCGGACAGCCACAGGCCGAAGGCGGCGAGCGCGCCCTGGGCCAGCGCCGTGCCGAGCATCCCGTAGACGACGCCGTTGATCGTCGTCTCGGCGACGGCGAGCAGGCGATGGCCGCGCTCGCCCGCCACCTTGGTCAGCATCGTGCGCAGCCGCATCGCCGCGTAGGCGCCGTCGCGGAAGAAGAAGAAGGCGGCGACGATGCTGAGGGTCAGGTCGAGCAGGCCGCCGCCGAGCTTGCCGCCGAGGCTGAGCAGCCACTGCGTCACCGGCCCCACGTATTCCCGCGCTGTCGCGGCGAAGCGGGAGGTATCGTCGATGAAGTAATGCCAGCCCTCGATCAGTTCCGGGCCGACGATCGGAAGCTGGCCGAGCCACGCCGGCGGTGGTGGCGGGCCGCCTTCGAAGGCGCCGACCACCGTCCCGGACAGGCGGACGATATTGTCGGCGAGGCTGGTGCCGAGAAGCCCGATGGGCACCAGCAATCCCACCGCCAGCGCCAGCGTCATGATCGCGGCGGCGAGCGTCGTGCGGCCGCCGAGCCAACGCTCGCAGCGGCGGAAAGCCGGCCATGTGGCGATCGTCAGGATGGTCGCCCACAGCAGCGCCGGCAGAAACGGGCGCAGGATGACGAAGCAGCCGATGGCGACGAAAAGCAGAATCAGCAGTCCCGCGTACTGCTCGAAGCGGCGGGCCGGAGGGGTCATGGTCGCTCGATCGAAAAGGCGTTGCGCCGCTGCGCCGATGCCCTGGTGAGGCCGGCGGATCCGGTCCTGTGTACCCGTTCTGCGGCGGCTTGGCGAGCCGCCGTCGGGCCGGCGGATGCCCCGAGATCGAAGAGAACGGGTTGGGGCAATGGATGCGCCGCTGGCGAGCGGGGCCCGCCAGCGTCCGGATCGCGGAACGGAAATCCGTCCCGGTTATCCGCCATCAGCTCTGGACACATCACGAGCTAGCCACACGGATGGTTCGCGGCCTTGCCTCGGCGGCGCGGCGAAGCCACACTCTGCGCCATGACCGAGAAGCGGCGCGGCCCCTCCGTCGAGATCGTGCCGGAAGGCGACAACCGGACTCGGCTTGTCTGTCCGGACTGCGGCTATGTCGAGTACGACAATCCGAAGATCGTCGTGGGTGCGGTGTGCTGGTGGCAGTCCTCGATCCTGCTGTGCCGGCGGGCGATCGCGCCGGCCCGCGGACTGTGGACGTACCCGGCGGGCTTCATGGAACTCGGCGAGTCCACCGCGGAAGGGGCCGTCCGCGAGGTCTGGGAGGAAGCGCAGGCGCGGGTGGTGATCGAGACGCTGCTCGGCATCTACGAGATCCCCCACATCAACCAGGTCAACATCATCTACCGCGCGGCGATGCGGGCGCCGGAATTTGCGGCCGGCATCGAAAGTGAAGCGGTAGCACTGTTCGGCTGGGACGAGATTCCCTGGGATCAGCTCGCCTTTCCGTCGGTCCGCTGGTCGCTGGAGCGTTTCCGGGCGGGCGACCCGCCGGCGGTCTTCGCCGCCCGCAAGCCGGCAGCGGCCCGTTCCGCGTCAGGCTAGCGCACCGCCGGGGCACGGGATCCCTCTGCATCGGCGGCGGCAGCCGGGTGCGGGTAGCGCTTCCCGTGCCGCCATGAACCGCTGATCCGCGCCGGTGGAACGGCTTGCGTCTCCGGCACCCGTCTGCCATATCACGGGGGTGACGGCTGCACGTGCGTAATCAGCAGACCGCGATCGCCGGGGCGGCATCCGCCAGGCTTCTTCCCGCAGGGTCGTGACGGCTTTCACAGGAGCGGTGGCGCATGGCCGCCGCAGCACCACAACTGTCGGGATCTTCCTTGCATGCAGACCGGTACCGTGAAGTTTTTCAACACCACTCGTGGCTTTGGTTTTATCGCGCCGGATGACGGCTCGAAGGACGTCTTCGTTCATGTCTCGGCGGTCGAGCGCTCGGGCCTTGGCTATCTGTCCGAGGGTCAGCGCGTCAAGTTCGAGGTTCAGCGCGACCCGCGCGGCCCCAAGGCGGTGAATCTGCAGGCCGCGTGAGCGCCGGCAGAAAACCACGACATGAAGGGGCCGCCCGGGGCGGCCCCTTCGTTTTTGCCGGGGTCCCCTGTTCCGGCGGCGGGCGAGGAACCATGGCTGCACGCGCACAGTGGGGAACCTTTTCCACACGCAAGGGATGATTATCCTTGATCCGGTTCGCGAATTAGCGTTGAACCATGAGCAGGGAACGGAAGGGAGCCGTTCGCGAGTGGCAACGGGTCACGCACAGTGCCAACCGGAAATCAGCACGATAGCGTTCCGTCCTGCCACAGACGGTTGTCCCGGCAGCAGTTGGTACAGCCGGCGCGCTCGCCATCAGCCAGTTGAACACGAAGCCAAAAACACACGTCTCCCGGTGAGCGGTCGGCCCAGGACATCTCCAGAATTCAACACCCGCATCTGCTGTTTCAGAATTTGCTCAGGAGAATGGGAGGCCAGATGAGACGGTTTGTTATTGGTGCTTCGCTGCTCGCTCTGATGGCGCCGGCAGCTTATGCCCAGCAGGCTCCGAAGCCAGCAAGTCCCCCTCCGGCAATGCCGGCGAAGCCGATGGCCGCTCCCGCGGCTCCGGCTCCGGCGATGCAGCAGGAGATGAAGAAGTTCCTGGTCTTCTTCGACTGGAA
>JBDHSN010000068.1:0-16291 GCA_039808105.1 Rhodospirillales bacterium | reverse complement strand
GACGGCATCATCTTGTCGCCGCCGATATCGAGGGTGCGGAACACCACCGGCTTGCCGCCGGCATACTCCAGCACCTTGCGATAGAGCTGCCGCTGACTTTCGACGTTGGGCAGTTCGGAGCGAACCATGAACGGCACTTCCGTCCGATAGAGTCCGACGCCGTCCACCTCGCTTTCGGCGATGTGCTGCATATCGAGCAGCAGGCCGGCATTGATGCTGACGCCGATGGCGATCCCGTCGAGGGTGACCGCCGGCATCCCCTTCAGCGCGGCATACTGGGCCCGGCGCAGGTCGCGGGCCATCTGGCTGCGCCGGAAGATGGCGCGCACGTCCTCGCTCGGCCGGACGAGGACCTGGGCATGGTCGGCATCGACGATCACCGGATCGCCGCTCTCGATCCGCACCAGCGCGTCGCGCACCTGACCGACCACCGGGATATCGAGGGCACGGGCGACGATCGCCACGTGCGCGTTGGGCGAGCCCTCCTCCAGCACCACCGCCTTCAGCTTGCCGCTGGGGTAGTCGAGGAGCTGGGCCGGGCCGAGGTTGCTGGCAACGAGAACGAAGTCGGCATCACCGCGGGGCAGATCCATGACGGCATCGTCGCCGTGCAGCAGGTGCTGCAACAGGCGGTTGGCCAGATCCTCGAGGTCGTGCACCCGCTCCCGCAGGTAGGAATCGGAGACCTGGCGCATGCGCGCGTGGATATCGTCGTTGACCTTCTGCACCGCCGCCTCGGCGGTCAGCCCGGTGTTGATGGCATCGCCGATGCGCCGCAGCCAGCCGACATCCTCGGCGATCAGCCGGTAGGTCTCCAGCACCTCGCGGTGCTCGCCGGTGCCGGCGATGGCGCTGGAGCGCAGCATGTTGTCGAGCGCGCCGTGCATCTCGGCGACCGCCTTGCGCAGGCGCTCGTGCTCTTCCCGGGTGTCCTCCGCCACCAGCCGGCGGATGGTGAACCGGTGCTTGTGCAGGACGGCGACGCCGATGCCGAGGCCGGCATTGAGCCGCGCGCCCTCCAGCCGCATCGGCGCCATGCCGACGCCTTCGACCGGCGACAGTTCGTCCCGGCCGACCAGGTCACCGCTGGCGACCAGTTCGGCAAGCACCATCGCCACCGTCTGCAGCGCCTCGATCTCCTCGTCGGTGTACTGGCGGACGTTGACGTTCTGGACTGCCAGCACGCCGACGACGCGGCCGCCGCGCAGGATCGGCACGCCCATCAGCGAGTGGTAGACCTCCTCGCCGGTCTCCGGCCGGTAGACGAAATTCGGGTGGGTCTGCGCTTCCGACAGCGCCAGGGGCCGGCCCTTGGCGGCGATCTCGCCGATCAGGCCCTCGCCGACACGCAGCCGCGTCCGGCGGACGGCGGTGGCGCGCAGGCCCTGGGTGGCAAACAATTCAAGAACGTCGCCGGCACGACGGACGTAGATGGAGCACACCTCCGTCGCCATGTCCTTGGCGATGATCGAGACGATCCGGGCCAGCCGCGTCTGGGCGCTGCCGTTGGCGGCCATGACGTCGCGGATGCGCGCCAGCAGCCGGCGCAGCACCAGCACCGTCTGACCGTACTGCATTGCCTAGACAGCCTCGCGCAGCTGTCGGCCGTCCAGCGCTGCCAAGGCCTGGCTCACCAGTTCATCGATGATCACCTGGGTCGGCTGCTCGGCACCGACCATGCCCACGCTCTGGCCCGCCATCAGCGAGCCGTTGTCGACATCCCCCTCCAGCACCGCCCGCTTCAGCGCCCCGGCCCAATACAGCTCGATCTCCAGTTGGGCTTCCTCCTGGTTGATCTCGCCGCTGCGGAAGCGCGCCGCCACCCGCCGCTGGGTCTCGATGAACCGCTCGGTGCCGCGGTTGACCAGGGCCCGCACCGGGATCACCGGCAGGTCCGGGTCGATCTGCACCGAGGCGACGGCGTCACGGGCGTTGGCCCGGATGAAGGCGCGCTTGAAGTCGGGATGGGCGATCGATTCGGTGGCACAGACGAAGCGGGTGCCGAGCTGGCAGCCGGCGGCTCCCATCCGCAGGTAGGAGACGATGGCCTCGCCGCGGCCGATGCCGCCGGCGACGAACACCGGCACCTCGGTCACCTGCGGCAGGATCTCCTGTGCCAGCACGCTGGTCGCGACGGGACCGATGTGGCCGCCGGCCTCCGCCCCCTCGATCACCAACCCATCGATGCCATTGCGAATCAGCCGCCGGGCGAGGCCGAGCGCCGACGCAAAGCCGATGACCCGCGCTCCGCCCTCCTTGATCCGGCGGATGGCGGTGCCGGTCGGCAGGCCGCCGGCGAGCACGACGTGGCTCACCTGTTCTGCCAGGCACAGGTCGATCAGCGCGTCGAGCTGCGGATGCATGGTGATCAGGTTGACGCCGAAGGGCTTGTCGGTCCGCGCCTTGGTTCCCTCGATCTCGACCTTGAGCTGCTCCGGGCCGAGGGATCCGCAGGCGAGCACGCCGAAGCCGCCGGCGTTGGAGATGGCGGCAACCAGGTGCTGCTCCGACACCCACGACATCGCGCCGCCCATGATTGCATAGCGGGTGCCGAGCAACTCCCGGCCACGCTGCCATAACCGGTCGAGAACAGCCTGCGGCAGATCGCCGTTGCTGTTCATCTACCGGGCATCCAGGCCATAGGCGGTGTGCAGGGCACGCACGGCAAGTTCGGTATAGGCCTCGTCGATGAGCACGCTGACCTTGATCTCCGATGTGGTAATCACCTGGATATTGATGCCCCGTTCGGCCAGCGCCCGGAACATCTGCGAGGCAATCCCGGCGTGGCTGCGCATGCCGACGCCGATCACCGACACCTTGACGACACCGGGATCGGCGCGGAGCTCGCCGAAGCCGATCTGCTCGCGGTTGTGCTGGATGACGTCCACCGCCCGCTCGAGATCGGCCTCGCTGACGGTGAAGGTCAGGTCGGTGGTATCGCCGGCGGGGGAGATGTTCTGGACGATCATGTCGACATTGATGCTGGCTTCGGCAAGCGGGCCGAAGATGCCGGCGGCGACGCCCGGGCGGTCCGCCACCTGCAACAGGGAGATCTTCGCCTCGTCGCGACTGTAGGTCACGCCGCTGACCAGTTCGTGCTCCACCACTTCCTCCTCACCGACGACGAACGTGCCGGGGCTGTCGTCGAAGCTGGAGAGAACCTGCAGCCGGACGCCATATTTCATCGCCAGCTCGACGGCGCGGGTCTGCAGCACCTTGGCGCCCACGGAGGCCATCTCGAGCATTTCTTCAAAGGTGATTGTAGCGAGCTTGCGCGCCTTGGCAACGATATGGGGGTCTGTCGTGTACACCCCATCGACATCGGTATAGATGTCGCAGCGGTCGGCGTGCAGCCCCGCGGCCAGGGCCACCGCCGTCGTATCCGATCCGCCGCGGCCGAGCGTGGTGACCCGATTGCCGGGGGTGACCCCCTGGAAGCCGGCAACTACCGGCACCTCGCCGGCGGCGAAGGCGGCATTGAGGGCGTCCTCATCGATGCCGCTGATTCTGGCCTTGCCGTGAGCATCGTCGGTTCGGAAGCGGATCTGCCAGGCAAGCCACGAACGGGCCGGCACCCCGATCTGTTGCAGCGCCATCGCCATCAGGCCGGCGGTGATCTGCTCGCCGGCAGCGACGACGACGTCGTACTCGCGCGGATCATGCAACGGGCTGATGGCATTGGCGTAGCCGACCAGCCGGTTGGTGACCCCGGCCATCGCCGAGACGACCACCGCCACCTCGTCGCCGGCGTCGACCGCCTGCTTGACGCGCCGGGCGACAGCCTGAATTCGCTCGATGTCGGCGACTGACGTGCCGCCGAATTTCTTAACCAATCTCGCCAACGGACCTCGACGCTCCCTGGGCTCGGGCGACACACATGGACTTTCGGAAGGCTGTCGGAACGGCGGGCCGGCGGATAATCTCCGGCACAATCCCTTGCAGCAGGACCGACGGAGGGTAGATACTGGATAATGCAATTATAACGCAAGCGCGACCGGATCGCTTCCGGGTGCAGCTTCGTGGGACGGGGACTTCGATGACCTTCCATTCGGATGCGGCCGTCGCGCCGTTGCCAGGCGCCACCGTCGCTGCGGAAGAGGTGGCTGCCTTCGATCGCATCGCCCGCGACTGGTGGGATCCGCAGGGCGATTTCCGCCCCCTGCATCAGCTCAACCCGGTTCGCATCGACTGGATCCGTTACGCCGCCGCACACCATTTCGGCTGTGATCCGCTGGCCGAGCAGCCGTTCAAGGGGCTGTCAATGATCGACATCGGCTGCGGCGGCGGCCTCGTCACCGAAGCCATGGCCCGGCTCGGCGCCGACATGCTCGGCATCGACGCCTCCGAGCCGTCGGTGCGGGTGGCCGAAGCGCACGCCAGCGGCCAGAACCTGCCGGTGCGCTACCGCCAGGCGGCGCCGGAAGAGCTGGCGGCGGAGGAGGCTCGCTTTGATGCGGTGCTGGCCCTGGAGGTCGTCGAACATGTCGCCGATCTCGACCGCTTCATCGAAGCCGGCGCGGTGCTGCTGCGGCCGGGGGGAGCGATGATTCTTTCCACCATCAACCGCACGCTGAAGTCGCTGGCGCTGGCGAAGATCGGCGCCGAGTACGTGCTGCGCTGGCTGCCCGCCGGCACCCACGACTGGCGAAAGTTCGTCAAACCCTCGGAACTGGCCACCGTCCTGCGCCGCCACGGCCTGGTGCTGACCGACCTCGGCGGCATCGTCTACAACCCGTTGCGCGATGCCTGGGCGCTGGGCCGCGACCTCGACGTCAACTACATGGCCCTCGCCGTCTGACCCGGCGGCATGTTCGACGCCGCCCCGCCGGACTTCGCGGCGCGGGGCTTGGCGACGGCGCTGCTGCCCTGGCCAGCAAGGCTCAGCTATCGCGGCGCGGCAGCCACGGGATCCGCTGCGTCTCGATGCCCTCTTCCTGCAACGCCGCCGCTTCTTCGGCCGAGGCCTCGCCGTAGATGTCGCGCGGCGAGCTTTCGCCGTAGAAGATGCGTCGCGCCTCCTCGGGGAAGGCGTTGCCGACATAATCGCAGTTGCTCTCGATGTGCTGGCGCACCTGCCGCAGCATCTCGAGCATCGCCGGCGGAACACCGCCGCCGGCAGGGGCGCCTCCCCCGCTGCTTTCCGGCCGCTCCGGCGCGTCCTGCTTTCCGGCGGCATCGCCATCCCCGGCCGCGGATGCCGGCGCCTTGGCACCGCGGGTGATGCGCGGCGCCATCGGCGCCTTGCCGATCTCGCGGTTACCGCACAACGGGCACGAAACCACCCCCTCCCGCTGCTGCGCCTCGAACGCAGCCGCACTCTTGAACCAGGATTCGAAGCGGTGGCCGATGGCGCAGGTGAGGTCGTAGACGATCATCGCAGCGCCCGATGCAGCAAATGTGTCATGAGCCAGATATACGCCGTTGCCGGCGCCGCCGCGAGCGCCACCGGCGCGGATCTGATGCGCGCCTCAGGCGAAGGGGCGGTCGTGACGCAGCGACGGGATGCGGGCGCGGGCGCTCGCCACCGCCGCCGGGTCGATCTCGGCGAGCACCACCCCCGGCTCCTCGCCACCGTCGGCGAGGATCTCGCCCCACGGATCCACGATCAGCGAATGCCCGTAGGTCTCGCGGCCCTCGGCGTGGACGCCGCACTGCGCCGGCGCGAAGACGAAGGCGCCATTCTCGATCGCCCGCGCCCGTTGCAGCACATGCCAGTGGGCGCGGCCGGTGGTGCGGGTGAACGCCGCCGGGATCGATAAGAACAGGGCGCCGCGCTGCGCCAGGGCGCGGCAAAGCTGGGGGAAGCGCAGGTCGTAGCAGACGGTCATGCCGAGCGGCCCCCACGGCGTCTCCGCCAGGACGGCCTGATCTCCCGGGACGATCGTCGCCGACTCCCGGTATCGCTCGCCGTTGCCGAGGTCGACATCGAACAGATGGATCTTGTCGTAGCGGGCGGTGATGGCGCCCGCCGGATCGACGAGAAAGGAGCGGTTGGCGATCTTGCCGCCCTCGACCGCGATCGACAGCGAGCCGATCAGCAGCCATGCGCCGGTCTCGCGGGCGAGACCCCGAAAGGCGGCAAGGGCCTGGTGCTCCGCCTCCGGCCGCGCCTTCTCGCGCGCCAGCCGGCTGATCGGCTCCAGCATGCCGGCGTTCTCGGGCAGCAGGATCAGCTCGGCGCCGCGCTCGCGTGCCGCCCGCACCAGCGTGCCCGCCTGGGCGATGTTGGGCTCGATCTCGCGCGCCGCATTGAGCTGCACGCAGGCGACGGTGACGGTGTTGGCCATGCCGAAGCTCAGCCGGTGAGGCCGAGGAGCGGATCGAGCTCGCCTGCCCGGTCAAGCGCGGCCATGTCGTCGGAGCCGCCGATGCCGCGGCCGTCGATGAAGATCTGCGGCACCGTCCGTGCCCCGTTGGTCCGCCGCCTCATCTCGTCGCGCGCCCCGGGCGTGCTCTCCACATCGATCTCGGCGTAGGCAACCCCCTTCTTCTCCAGCAACGCCTTGGCGCGATGGCAGTAGGGGCAGAACGGCTTGGTGTAGATTTCGACAGTGCTCAAAGCTTCAGGACTCCTGGAGTACGGCCTTCGATCCGCCGACGCGGACCGGGGACCCGATGATGGTGCTCGGCCGGATGACCCGGGCCAGCGTCAGGATATCGACCGTCGCTGCACCCGCCCGGAGCAGCGTCCGCGCGCAGGCGCCGGCGGTCGAGCCGGTGGTGAAGACGTCATCGACCAGCAACACCCGCCGGCCGGCGATCTCCGGCCGGCGCCGGTCGGCGACGGCGAATGCAGCCCGTACCATGGCCGCCCGCTCGCGTGGACCGGCGGTACCCAGCTTGCGCGTCCGCTTCGCCCGCCGCAGCAGATCGACGGTGACAGGTCGTCCGGCGAGACGGCCCACCGCCTGCGTCAGCAGCGCGGCCTGATTGTACTTGCGCGCGAACAGCCGGGTCCAGTGCAGCGGCACCGGCACCAGCACGTCGGCATCGGCCAGCAGCGCACGGCCGGCCGCCGCCATCCACGGCGCGAAGGTGCGGACCGCGTCGGTGCGGTCGGCATTCTTGAAGGCGAGGATGAAGCCGCGGCTGCCGTCGTCATAGGCGATGGCGGCGCGGGCGCGCGCCCACGGCCGGGTGGCGGCAGCGGCACACACGGCGCAGACGCTGTCCCCGGCTGCCTCGATCTCGAACGGCACGCCGCAGGCCGCGCACAATGGCTCGGTGAGGAAGCGCACCTGCGGCCAGCAGGCCGCGCACAGGGCGTGCGCGGTCTCGACGATGGCGCCGCAGGCCGGGCAGCGCGGCGGCAGCACCGCGTCGAGCAGGTGTACCCCCAGCCGGCGCAACGCCCCCCCGGCACCGCCGAGCGCCTCCATCGGCACGGAAAGACCGCCTGCCATCGCCGTTTGATCCCCTCCCGGTGCCATGCCATATAGCAGGCGATACCAGCACCGCAACTGCCCCGCGAAAGCCCCCGGAGACCGTCAGTATGCAGGATCCGATGCGCGTCTTCGACCGCCGCAGCGTGCGCCTGCATCGCGACCGTGCCGCTGCGCTGCTCCCCGACCACGACTTTCTGCTGCGCGAGGTGGGCGAGCGGCTGCTCGACCGGCTGGACGACGTCCGCCGCCGCTTTCCCTGCGCCCTCGATCTCGGCTGCCACCGCGGCGAACTGTCGGCGATGCTGGCTGGCCGCGGCGGCATCGAGACGCTGGTGCAGTGCGACGTCGCCGAGCGGATGGTGCGCGCCGCGACGGGCCTGCGCGCCGTCGCCGACGAGGAAGCGCTGCCGTTCGCCGACGGCTCTTTCGATCTCGTCGTCAGCGCCCTCAGCCTGCATTGGGTCAACGACCTGCCGGGGACGCTGGTCCAGCTCCGCCGGATGCTGCGGCCGGACGGGCTGCTGCTGGCGGCGCTGTTCGGCGGCGAGACGCTGAAGGAACTGCGCCGGGCCCTCGCCGATGCCGAGATCGCCGGCGAGGGCGGCCTCAGCCCGCGCGTCTCGCCTTTCGCCGACGTCCGCGACATCGGCAACCTGCTGCAGCGGGCCGGCTTCACCCTGCCGGTGATCGATGCCGATACCATCACCGTCTCCTACGGCGAGCCGCTCGCCCTGCTCGCCGACCTGCGCGGCATGGGCGAAAGCAACGCGGTTCGCGAGCGGCGCAAGACGCTCATGCGCCGGACGACCCTGCTCGACGCCCTCGCCCGCTATCGCCATGCCCACGCCGATGCCGCCGGCCGCATTCCTGCCACCTTCCAGGTGATCTTCGCCGTGGCATGGGCGCCGGACGCAGCGCAGCCGCAGCCGCTGCGGCCGGGCAGCGCGCTGGCCCGGCTGGCCGACGCGCTGGGCAGCGAGGAAGTGCCCGCCGGCGATCCTGTCCGGCCATGACGCCGTTGCAGGGACCGACGCCGATGCCCGAGCCGACCTCGCCGCCCGTTGCCGCCGCCGACCGCGAAATCCTTGCCGTCGGCAGCCGCCTTGCGGAAATCAAGGCGGCGCTCGGCGCGGACTACTGGCGCAACGGCTAGGTGCAGGCCCTCCAGCAGCAACTGCGCCGGCTGATCGGCTCCTACAACGCCTGGACGGAAGATGGGCTGCCGATGCACCAGCGGGCCCGCCGGGCGGCGCGCTGGGAGAGCGAATTCGCCCCGCTGCTGTGGCCGGGGCGCGGGTGAGCCCGGCACGCGGATCGCTCGCGGCCAGCGCCGGGCGGAGCTGACGGTCGATGCGCTTCGAGACCCCGCTGCTGCCGGGAACGCTGATCGCGCGCTACAAGCGCTTTCTCGCCGACGTCCGCCTTGCCGACAGCACGGTGGTCACCGCCCACTGCCCCAACTCCGGCTCGATGCTGAGCGTCAACGCGCCCGGCTCGGAGGTCTGGCTGTCGCGCTCCGCCAAGCCCACCCGGCGGCTGCCCTACACCTGGGAGCTGATCCGCGTCGGCGAGGCCCTGGTCGGCATCAACACCGGCCGGCCGGTCCGGCTGGTCGAGGAAGCGCTGGTTCACGATCTGCTGCCGGAACTGGCGGGCTACACCTCGCGGCGCCGCGAGGTGCGCTATGGACGCAACTCCCGCATCGACCTGTTGCTGGAGGCACCCGGCCGACCCACATGTTTCGTCGAGGTCAAGAACGTGACCTTGAAGAAAGGGATGGGTCGTGACTTTCCCGTCTCGTTCCCGGATGCGGTAACCGCGCGGGGAACGAAGCATCTGGTCGAGCTGGGCAACGTCGTCCGGCAGGGCGGACGGGCGGTCATGCTTTATGTGGTGCAGCGCCCCGACGCCGAACGACTGGCCTTTGCCGCCGAGATCGACCGGCTCTATGCTGAGACGGCGCGTCTGGCGCAGGCGGAAGGTGTCGAAATGCTGTGCTATCGCTGCAGCGTCGGCATCGAGGATATCGTCCTGACCGATGCGATCCCGATCACAGTCTCGGCCCTCGTCGCCGACTAGAATGAATTTTCCGGGGATGATGAACGATATGCGGCGTGCGGTTGCCTCCAGTGAGACTCGAAGCGTCAAGATTCACGGCGAGAAGGAGTTCGCCGGCATGCGCGCCGCCGGCCGGCTGGCGGCAGAGACGCTCGACTACATCACGCCTTACGTCGTCCCCGGCGTGCGCACCGACGAACTCGACCGGCTGTGCGAGGCGTTCATCCGCCAGCACGGCGCGATTCCGGCGCCGCTTAACTACCGCGGCTTTCCCAAGTCGATCTGCACGTCCATCAATCATGTCGTCTGCCACGGCATCCCCAGCGAGAAGCGGCTGCAGGACGGCGACATCGTCAACATCGACGTCACCACCATCCTCGACGGCTGGCATGGCGATACCAGCCGCATGTACGCCGTCGGCAAGATTCCAGTGAAGGCGCAGCGGCTGATCGACCTGACCTTCGAGGCGATGTGGCAGGGGATCGAGGTGGTCCGCCCCGGCGCCACCGTCGGCGACATCGGCCACGCCATCCAAAGCCTGGTCGAGCCGCAGCGCTTTTCGGTGGTGCGTGATTTCTGTGGCCACGGGCTCGGCCGCGTGTTTCACGACGCCCCCAACATCCCCCATTTCGGCCGCCCGGGCGACGGCGTCGTGCTGCGCGAGGGCATGTTCTTCACCATCGAGCCGATGATCAACGCCGGCCGCTGGGAGGTGAAGATCCTCGCCGACGGCTGGACGGCGGTGACCAAGGACCGCTCGCTGTCGGCGCAGTTCGAGCATTCCATCGCAGTGACCGCCGACGGCTACGAGATCTTCACCCGCTCACCGGCCGGCCTCGACCGGCCGCTCTATACCACCTGACGCCCGATGGCGCGTTCGGGCCCGGCCGCCGGACCGGCCGGCGCGGACGCATCGCCATCGTCCCCTGCGCCTGCGGCCAAGCCGCACTACACCGGGCACCGCGACCGGTTGCGCGAGCGCTTTCTCGGCAGCGACGGCGAGCACTTCTCCGACTACGAACTCCTCGAACTGCTGCTGTTCTTCTCGATCGAGCGGATCGATGTGAAGCCGCTGGCGAAGGCGCTGCTGGCGGAGTTCGGCAGCCTCGCTGCGGTGCTGGCAGCGGAGCCGGCGCGGCTGCGCCGGTTCGAGCGGGTCAACGAGCGCACCTGTGCGCTGTTCAAGGCGCTGCGCGAGGCCGGCCGCCGGCTGCTGCGCGACGACCTCGCGCCCCGGCCGGTGATCTCATCGTGGACGCAGCTCCTCGACTATTGCCGCGCCAGCCTCGCCGAGGAGCCGACCGAGCGCTTCCGCGTGCTGTTCCTCGACCGCAAGAACAAGCTGATCCGCGATGAGCTGCAGCAGCGCGGCACCGTCGATCATGCCCCGGTCTATCCGCGCGAGGTGGTCAGGCGGGCGCTGGAGCTGGGCGCGACGGCGCTGATCCTGGTGCACAACCACCCCTCCGGCGATCCCAGCCCGTCGCGCGCCGACATCGAGATTACCCGCGAGGTGGCGGCGGCGGCGCGCGCCCTCGGCATCACGGTGCACGACCACGTCGTCGTCGGCCGCGCCGGCACCGCCTCGATGAAGGCGCTCGGACTGATCTGACCCCGTCCGTCGCCCGCCGCTTCAGCCGCCGGCGCGCGGCACCCGCACCGGCGCCAGCAGCGCCGCGCCGACGGCGAGGAAGATGAGGATCGTCGACAGCCCGATCCGCTGGCTGCCGGCCAGCGCCGTCACCCAGCCGAACACCGCCGGCCCGAAGAACGCCGTCGCCTTGCCGGACAGGGCGAACAGCCCGAACATCTTGGTGGTCACCTCCGGCGGCGAGATGCGCGCCATCAGCGAGCGGCTCGCCGACTGCGCCGGGCCGAGGAAGATGCCGATCGGCAGCGCGAACGCCCAGAACAGTGTCTGGCTCTGCACCAGCAGGATGGCGGCGCCGAGGACGCTGATCGCCGCCAGCGCGATCAGCACCGTCGGCTTCGGCCCGATGGCGTCGTCCACCCAGCCGAAGGCGAAGGCGCCGGCGCCGGCGGTGATGTTCAGCGCGATGCCGAACAGCAGCAGCTGGTCGAAGCTCATGTCGAAGGTGACCGCGGCATAGATGCCGCCGACGGCGAACAACGTGTTCAGCCCGTCGGTGTAGATCATGTGGGCGAGCAGGAAGAGGGCGATCTGGCGGTAGCGGCGCAGGTCGGCGACGGTATTGCGCAGCGAGGCGACGGCGCGCCGCACCGCCTCGCGCGCCGGCAGGCCGCTGCCCGGCCGGTCCGGGGTGAGCAGGAAGAACGGCAGCGAGAACAGCACCATCCAGGCGGCGACCAGCAGCGCCGTCGCCCGCACCGGCTCGGCGGTGGCGGCATCGAGGCCGAACAGCGGCGGCTCCGGCCGGATCAGCAGCAGCAGGGCGACGGCAAGACAGGCAAGGCCACCGACGTAGCCGACCCCCCACCCCCAGCCCGAGATCCGTCCGATCATCGCCGGCGGCGCGATCGATGGCAGCATGGCGTTGTAGAAGACGGTGCCGGTCTCGAAGGCAAAGTTGGCGAGGCCGAAGCAGAGCAGCACCCAGAAGACGTTCGGCGCCTTCGGTGCGGCGAACCACAGCAGCGCCGTCGCGGCAACCATCAGCAGGGTAAAGGCGCCGACCCACGGCTTGCGCCGGCCGCCGTGGTCGGCGATGGCGCCGAGCAGCGGGCTGAGCAGCGCGGTCACCAGCATCGAGAGGCTGATGGCGAACGACCACTGGCTGGTGCCGGTGATCTCGTCGGCGGCCACCGCCTTGGTGAAGTAGGCGGCGAAGACGAAGGTGACGATCACCGTCGGAAACGCCGAGTTCGCCCAGTCGAAGGTGCACCAGGCGATCAGCCCCTTGCGCCCGCTCGCCGCCGGCCGCTGCTGATCGACCCCGCCGCCTGCCTGCATCCGCCGCGCCCCTGGTTCCCTCTGCGTCGGGTGCCGGCTGCTACCGGCGCCGCATCCTGCGGCACCACGACTGCCGCCGGCAAGCGGATTGCCACCGCCTGCCGTTTGAGACGTTGCGAGCGAAGCGGGGGTAATCCAGGGGCACCCCCGCCAGCCTGGATTGCCGCGCCCGCTGCGCGGGCTCGCAATGACGACGGGGTTGGCACTTGCGCCATCGACTTGCGTCATTGCGAGCGAAGCGAAGCAATCCAGCGGCACCCCCGCCAGCCTGGATTGCCGCGCCCGCTGCGCGGGCTCGCAATGACGACGGGGGTTGGCGCTTGCGTCATCGACTTGCGTCATTGCGAGCGAAGCGAAGCAATCCAGCGACGTCCCCGCCAGCCTGGATTGCCGCGCCCGCTGACGCGGGCTCGCAATGACGACGGGGTTGGCACTTGCGCCATCAACTTGCGTCATTGCGAGCGAAGCGGAGCAATCCAGCGACGTCCCCGCCAGCCTGGATTGCCGCGCCCGCTGCGCGGGCTCGCAATGACGACGGGGTTGGCACTTGCGCCATCGACTTGCGTCATTGCGAGCGAAGCGAAGCAATCCAGCGGCACCCCCGCCAGCCTGGATTGCCGCGCCCGCTGCGCGGGCTCGCAATGACGACGGGGTGTGGGCGCGCCCTGGCCCCCGGTCCGCGACGTCCTGACCGCGGTGACGCCGCAGTGCGGGCGCTGGCTCAGCTCTCCGCCAGGGTGCGGAGCTGGCGGCTGGCGACCGCCAGCATCGACAGGTCGACCTCCGGCGCGGCGCCAAGTTCGGCCAGCAGCGCGCGGCTGCGGTCGAGCGCCGGCCGCCGGGCCTCCGTCCACGCCGCCAGCGCCGCGTCCGGGCTCGCTGCGGCGCTCGCCGCCAGCACCTTGCGTGCCACCGAGCGCTGGTGTGCGTCCAGTTCCTCGATCGCCGCCCACACGGCGAGCCGCTGCCAATAGCCGGTGGGGCTCAGCGCTTCCGCCCGCTCGCGCAGCCAGTCGAAGCCGAGCTGCTCGCCGAGGGCGAAGTAGAGGCGGGCGGCGGCCGCGGGCTCGACACCGCACTCGCCGGCGATGCGGACGACATCGCAGGTGGCGGGCAGGACGATGAGCCAGGCGAGGCGGCGCGCCAGCGCCTCCGGTACCCCTTGCGCCTGCCAGCCCTCGGCGCGCGTCCGCACCCGCCCCGTCGCCTGGTCCGGCAGCAGCCCGTCGATACCATCCGCCAGCGCCGCGACCGGCGATGCGAACCGGGCGACGACCTCGGCGATGCCCTGCTCGCCGGTGCTGTTGCGCAGGAACCAGAGGACGCCGCGCTCGACCAGCCGCTGCACCTCCTTGTGCAGCGTGAGCTGCAGGCTGGCGGGCACGCTGCCGTCCAGCGCCTCGATGTCGTCCCACAGCGGGCGGACGGCGAAGACGTCGCGGGCGATGAGGTAGGCGCGGGCCGAGCCGGCGCCGGTCAGGCCGGTCTTCTCCGCGACGTCGGCGACGAAGGTCGCGCCCATCCGATTGATCGCGCTGTTGGTGACGGACGTCGCGATGAGCTCGCGGCGCAGCCGGTGGCGGGCGATCTCGGCCCGGAAGCGCTCGCGCAGCGCCGTCGGGAAATAGCGGACGACGTCGTCGGCAAGGTAGGGGTCGTCCGGCAGGTCCGAGACGAGGATCTCCTCGTTCAGCGCGATCTTGCAGTGGGAGAAGAGGACGGCGATCTCCGGGCGGGTCAACCCCTGCCGCGCCGCGGCGCGGTCGGCGAGAGCCTCCTCGTCGGGCAGGGATTCGACCGCGCGGTTCAGCTTGCCCTGCCGTTCGAGCTGGCGGATCTGCCGGGCCGACGCCTCCAGGCCGGCAAAACCGTCGGCCTCGATCATCGAGATCGCCTCGGTCTGCAGGTAGTTGTCGCGCAGCACCAGGCCCGCCACCTCGTCGGTCATCTCGACCAGCAGCCGGTCGCGCTGCTTGCCGGTGAGCTCGCCCTCGTCCACCGAGGCGTCGAGCAGGATCTTGATGTTGACCTCGTGGTCCGAGCAGTCGACGCCGGCGGAGTTGTCGATGAAGTCGGTGTTGATGCGCCCGCCGGCGCGGGCGTACTCGATCCGGCCGAGCTGGGTGACGCCGAGGTTGGCGCCCTCGCCGATGACCCGGCAGCGCAGCGCCGCCGCATTCACCCGCACCGCATCGTTGCTGCGGTCGCCGGCCTCGGCATTGCTCTCGTCGGTCGCCTTGATGAAGGTGCCGATGCCGCCGAACCACAGCAGGTCAACCTCGGCGCGCAGCAGGATCGACATCAGCTCGGCCGGCGTCAGCCGCTCGCTGGTGAAGCCGAAACGCTGGCGCATCTCCGCCGTCGCGGTGAGCAGCTTGGCGGTGCGCGGGAAAACGGCGCCGCCCGCCGACAGCAGGCTCTGGTCGTAGTCGGCCCACGACGAGCGCGGCAGCGCGAACAGGCGTTGCCGCTCGGCGAGGCTGCGCGCCGGATCGGGGTCGGGATCGACAAAGATGTGGCGATGGTCGAAGGCGGCGAGCAGCCGGATGTGCGGCGACAGCAGCATGCCGTTGCCAAAGACGTCGCCGGACATGTCGCCGACGCCGACGACGGTGAACGGCTCCGCCTGGATGTCGCGGCCCAGCTCGCGGAAGTGGCGCTTGACCCCCTCCCAGGCGCCGCGGGCGGTGATCCCCATCGCCTTGTGGTCGTAGCCGTGGCTGCCGCCCGAGGCGAAGGCATCGCCGAGCCAGAAGCCGTACTCGGCGGCCAGCGCGTTGGCGGTATCAGAGAAGGTGGCGGTACCCTTGTCGGCGGCGACGACGAGGTAAGGGTCCTCGCCGTCGCGGCGGATCACCTGCGGCGGCGGGACGATCTCGCCACCGGCGCGGTTGTCGGTGAGGTCGAGCAGGCCGCGGATGAAGGTCTGGTAGCAGGCAATGCCGGCCGCCTGCCACGCCTCGCGATCGCTGGGGTCCACCGGCTGCTTGACGACGAAGCCGCCCTTGGCGCCGACCGGGACGATCACCGCGTTCTTCACCGTCTGCGCCTTCATCAGGCCGAGAACCTCGGTGCGGAAGTCCTCGCGGCGGTCCGACCAGCGGATGCCGCCGCGCGCCACCCGCCCGCCGCGCAGGTGGATGCCTTCGACGCGCGGGCTATAGACGAAGATTTCCACCATCGGCCGCGGCAGCGGCAGCTCCTCGATGCGGCGGCTGTCGAGCTTCAGCGAGAGGTAAGGCTTCGGCGCACCGTCAGCGCCGGGCTGGAACCAGTTGGTGCGCAGCGTCGCCTCGACGAGGTTGAGGAAGCGGCGCAGGATGCGGTCCTCGTCGGCGCTGGCGACGGCGTCGAGAGCGATGGCGATGCCGGCGCGGATCGGCGCGGCGCGATGTTCGGTGTCGCCCGCGGCGTCGGGGTCGAACAGCGCCATGAACAGGCGGACGAGGGCGCCGGCGATCTCCGGGTTCGCCGTCATCACCCGCTCGAGATAGGCCTGGGTGAACGGGATGCCGGCCTGTCGCAGGTAGCGGGCATAGGCGCGCAGCACCTGCACCTGCCGGGCGTCCAGCCCCGCCGACAGCACCAGCGCATTGAGCCCGTCGCTCTCCAGCCGGCCCTCCCAGACGCCGACGAACGCCTCGCGGAAGCGGTCGCCGACGCGGGCGATATCGATCGCGCCGCCCTCGCGGGCTTCGAGGCCGAAGTCGTGGATCATCACCGTGCGCTGGTTGCCGCCGTCAAGGCGGACGCGGACCGGATGCGGCACCTCGTCGACCACGCGCAGACCGAGGTGCTCCAGCACCGGCAACACCTGCGACAGCACCAGCCGCTCGCCGGGCTGATAGATCTTGAAGCGGAACTGCATGCTGGTCGCCGCGAACGGCCGCCACAGGGCAAGGCCGAAGTGTCCCTG
>JBDHSN010000067.1:0-16350 GCA_039808105.1 Rhodospirillales bacterium | reverse complement strand
AACGCCTCGAACTGGTCGAAGAAGGCATTGACGAAGGCAGCCGTCCGCCGGTAGCGGTCGCTGTCGCGCTCCCAGTTGTAGACGGCCATCACCGCCCCGACGGCAACCGTGTCGATCGGCCGCGTCTCGTCGATCAGGCTCGGATAGTCGGTGCTGGTCAGCGACGAGGGCATGTAGACGTGCAGCAACTCGGCGTTGAGCGGGATCGGGACGAAGTGCAGGCCGCTGGCCCGCTCGATGTTGTAGAACAGCCCGGCCGGCTTGCCGGTCACATAAACCATCGCCGCGATCTCGCCGTTCCTCAGCTTCTCCAGGGCCAGCGACTGATCGAAATTGGTCTGCTCCACTGCCAGGCCGAGCGCACTGAACAACGTCGCCGCCGTCGTCGCGGTGCCGCCGCCCGCCACGTCGACGTTGACCTTGCGGCCGGCGAGGTCGGCCATCCGGACGACGCCCCGGCCGGCAAGGACGTGGATTTCCTCGTTGTAGAGCTTGGTCACGTAGCGGATGCGCTGATCGATGGTCGGGTGCAGGTTCTGCTTGCGGATGAACTCCAGCACGTCCGACTGGACGATGGCGATGTCCATGCCGCGCAGATAGAGCAGGTCGGTGATGTTCTGCACCGATCCCTTGCCGACCACCGGCAGGATGCGCAGGCGCTCGCCGTCATCCAGCACCGACGCCATGTCGCTGGCAATGCGGATATAAGTGCCGTTGACCCCGCCGGCGAGGACGGTGATGGCGCCCTGGTTGACCCGCTCGCGCTGACTCTCGGTGCTGCGGTTGCCGCGGCCGGCCGTCGCCGGCGCCTGTACCGGCCGCTCCGCAGCGCCAGCGGCATCGAGTGGCTGGGCGGCTTCGGCAGGCGGCGTGGCGGGGCGTTCGCGGCGGGCACGGCGGCGCCGCTGCGGCGGCGCCTCGGGCTCCTGCCGGATCTCGGTTTCCGGCGGGATGTTGTCGAGCGGGACCATCTCAAGGCTGTGATCGACGCCGGGTGGCGGCGGCCCGGCTTCCTGCGCCTGCACCGGAACCGCGCCGGCGAGCGCCAGCGCAGCAACGAGAGCTATTGCCGAAAGTATGTTCTTCATCCTGAGCCTCGCTCCACGGCGACGGCCACCACGGCTTCTCATCCCCGGAGGTCACGACCATCCGTGCCGCATGTGTCGAAGGTGCGGCAACGGCACCGAAGCCTGGAGCGGCGGGCGAGCACGAAGCGGCGACCGGGCAGCCGCTTCTTCCTCGTCATCCGCCGGCCGCATCCACTCGCGGAGCAGGCGATGATCGCGCCGCGCCGGCGGTATCAGCCGTCGTCGCCATGGCCTGCACCGGCAGCGAGAGCGCACGCCGGTCGCTCTCGACAAAGCGGCCGTGCGCCGGCTGGTACGTGCGAATGCGCGTCTCGATGCTCCACGCATCGCCGCAGCGGCGGATGTGGTGCAGATGATACGCGCCCGCCGGAATGGGCTCGTCGCCCGGCGGCAGCATCGATGCCGAGGGAACACCGAAGCAGGGCACCCTGCCGAGCGGGCCGGCCAGCTGCTCGTAGCGGAAGCGGTGCTCGTGGCCATGCAGCACCAGCTCGGCGCCTTCGGCAGCGATGACGCTGCGGAAGGCGTCGTCATCGCTGAGCTGCTTGTAGCGGGCAAGCTGTGGCGCATGCGGCGGGTGGTGGAGAAGGACGACGCGGAAGAGGCCGGCTGCCGCCGCCCGCTGCAGGTGTGCGGCAAGCCGTTCGAGCTGGGCCGGGCCGATGCAGCCGGACGACCGGCCGGGGGCGGTGGGCAATGCCGTCGACAGGCCAATGAGCGCCACCGGACCGCGCTGCCGGTAAATCGGGAAACGGTTGAGGCCGGGGCGGCGCGGCTCATCCGGCGGGCCGGCCTCCGGAGCCATCGCACCGGCGCCGGCATCGCTGGTCATGAACACCTGCCACGCCCGCCACGAGCGCTGCCAGCTCACCGCCACGTAGGCGTCGTGGTTGCCGGGAACGACGGTCACCCGGTCAGGGGATCCCAGGGTGTGCAGCCAGCCGGCCGCTGCACGAAACTCCTTCGGCAGGGCGATGTTGACCACATCGCCGGTGACCGCGACGTGATCGGCGCCGACCTTGGCAAGATCGCAGCTCAGCGCGTCCAGCACCTCGCGCCGGTGCAGGCGGACGCGGCGGAACTGCCAGGTGAGGAAGCCGAAGATGCGCTTGTTCAGCAGCGCCGTCGGCCAGGTCAGCAGGCGATGGGGAACGTGCGGATCGGACAGATGGGCGAGCACGAAGGCGTGCCCGCTCCCGCCCGGCAGCGGTGCCTCGTCCACCTGTCCGCTCTTCACGCCGCGAGGGGCTGCGTGCGCTGCAGAACCTGGAAGGCGTCATGCCGGACGTGGTCGAGCCGCATTTCCTCGCGCAGCATCGCCTCGGTGACGATCCCCTGATCCATGCACTCGCGCAGCAGGCCGAAGAACAGGTGCTCCTGGTTGCGATCGGGATGACGCCAGTAGTGGCCGATCAGCCGGTTGCGCCCGAAGAACAGCCGGCCGAAGCGCATCAGCCAAGCGTACATCGGGATCGGCTTGAAGGCGTCCGGCGGCTCGAAGTCGATGGGCAGGCCGGTCTTCCACGGCTGCGTCAGCCGCCGGGTGTTGTGCAGCATCTTGGTCTGCGGGGTGAGCTTGTCGAAATCGTTCCACTCGTCCTCGATCGGCGCGATCGTCTCTGGCGGCTCCAGCTTGAGCGAGATCCAGTCCATGTAGTCGCGCTTGAACGAGAACAGCTCGTTGAACTGCTCCTCGCAGTGCCAGTGCCGCAGCTTGCTGCAATCGAGCAGCATGACGCTGGAGGCATAGTAGCCGAACTTGCCCTTCGGCCCGTTGCGCCGGCGGCACATCACCGCCGCCCCGCCCATGTCGCGCGACAGCAGTTCCCAGACGTCGGCAACGGCGAAGATGTCGGGATCGATGATCAGCGCCCGCCCCTCGTAGCCCATCAGCTCCGGCGGGATGAAGCGCAAGGGGGTGAACGACTGCAGGTCGTCGTTACGCCAGATGCGGGTGATGCCGTCCCGGTGGAACTCCTGCCCCTCCCGTGCCGCGAGGAACGGGAAGTCCTTGGTCTCAATGATGCGGACGTCGAACGCGTCGGGGCTGCGGGAGTTGCGCTTCAGGGCATGCTGCGCCACCAGCGCGCCGACGATCTGCCGGTCGTTGGTATGGATGAAAACGGTAGGCTTCACGGGTCGTCTCTCCGCTGTCTCGATCGCGCCTTTGGCTGGCCGGCGATCAGCCCGCCGCCCGCTTGCCTTCGGCGACGCCCTCGCCGCCGCGGCCATAGCCGAAGCCAGGGAGCAGGCGTTCGGCGATCATGCCATCGATCGCCGCCAGTTGGTCAGGGGTGAAGTCGTCCCGGTAGCCGCCGACCTTGGCCCGGCGCACCTTGTAGGTGTTGAGATTGCTGCGGTCCTTCGCCAGCATCCGCCGCCCGCTCAGCCAGAACACCCGCTTCTGTTCCAGCGCCCGCATGTTGTCGACGGAAGCGAACGCCACCGCCTCCTGCAGCTCCTGCTCGGTCGCCGGCGTGCCGATGAAGGTGAGGACGCGCTGCAGCATCTCCTTCGGATTGGCGCGCAGGTCCTCGTAGCGGACCACCATCAGGTCGCGGAACTTGTCCAGCTCACGCGCCCAGCCGTTCATCCAGTCGATGATCTTCGGCAGGCCGCACGACGGCATCATCACGAAATCGAACAGCGAGACATCGGCGCCGGCCGGCGGGTAGTCGTTGATGGTCTTCTTGCGGTCGGCCATCCGATACTTCCACTGGTGGTACTGGGAGACGGCGACGTCGGCCGGGTCGCGCACCATCAGCACCACCTTCTTGTCGTAGTACGGCTGCTTGGTGCCGGGCTGCTGGGTGTAGTCCTTCAGGTAGTTGTCGTGGGTGAAGAAGATCAGCGGAATCGCCGGCACCCGCCGATGCAGGTTGTCATAGGCGATCAGGTGGCGCTGGGGCAGCCCGTGGCGAACCTGGTAGACGCGCGACAGCATCACCCGCAGCCAGGTGCGGCCGCTCTTGCCGAACGAGATGATGACCGAGTCGGCGAGCGCCAGTTTGCGCGCATCCTCATGGCCCCGCAGCCAGCGCTCGATGCGCGTCCGCCGCTCCTCGGGCAAGAAGAACAGCGAGTATGCGATCAAGTGCCGGGCAGTCGTCCTGAAGGCCATGTTCATGGCGTGAAGTCCTGAAGTAGTGTGCTTGTGTGTGATGCGTCGTATTCAGCTATAGCGATCGGGCCCGCCCAGTGCAACCATCGGCCTCCCGCTTTCTTTCGCTGTTGCAGCATCACCCGGGGCAGCGGAATGCCCAGCGATTCGCGCTGGCGGCCCACATCTGGGGCGTTCCCGGGGCCGCGTCGAACCACGTCCGGAGCGACGAAGAAGCCCTGAAAAAACAGCATGCTCAGCTGCCACTATGGCATCCTTGCCACTTTAGCGGCCGGACGCCGGCCTTTCCAGCAGCGCGACCGCCGCCGCCGGGGCGCCCCGGGGGGCGCGTAACAAACGGAAACAATGATTGACTTGAGTATGGCCGGTCCGATTGCGATCACATTAGGCGTACAGTCGCGTATTGGAACGACGCGTCGCTTCGGGAAAGAGCATAAATGCCGCACGGAACAGCGCCGCTGGACTCGGTCCTGCTTGCACCCCGCGTTTGGGTGCTTACCGGCAACAAGGCCGGCGACAACTCGCAGGTGCTGGCCCTCGCCGAGGCACTCGGCTGGCCGTTCGAGATCAAGCGCTTCGTCCACACGCGTTTCGAGATCGTGCCCAACATGCTGCTGCGTTCGACCGTCGCTGGCATCGATCGGGAGCAGTCGAGCCCGCTGGAAGCGCCCTGGCCGGACCTGGTGATTTCCGCCGGCCGCCGCAACGAGCCGATCGCCCGCTGGATCAAGAAGCAGGCCCCCGAGCATGTCCGGCTGGTCCACGTCGGCCGGCCGTGGAGCCGGCTGCATCACTTCGACCTGATCGTGACGACGCCGCAGTACCGGCTGCCGGTACGGCCGAACGTCCTGCACAACCAGACGCCGCTGCACCGGGTCACCCGGGAGCGGCTGGCACGCGAGGCCGCGCGCTGGCGCGACCGGCTGGCGCACCTGCCGCAGCCGTACGTCACCGTCGTCGTCGGCGGCAGCTCCGGCCCCTACAGCTTCTGCACCCGCGCCGCCGAGCGGCTGGCGAAGCAGGCGAGCGATTTTGCCAAGGAGATCGGCGCCTCGCTGCTGATCACCACCAGCGCGCGGACCCCGGCAGCGGCGATCGACGTGATGGAGCAGACCGTCGACGTTCCGGCCTACTTCTTCCGCTGGGAGCCGAACGCCAGGGACAACCCCTACTTCGCCTTCCTCGGACTGGCGCAGCACATCATCGTCACCGGCGACAGCATGTCGATGCTGGCGGAGGCCTGTGCGACCCGCAAGCCGGTGCACATCTTCGACCTCGGCGAGGGCGAGGGGGCGATGCGGCCTGCGACGGTGGCGGCAGCCAAGAGCCTGCGCCAGGAGCGCGAAGGCAAGCGGCCGCTGGAGGGAACCCATATCCGCGCGTTCCTCTACCGGCAGCTGATGCGCTTCGGCCCGGAGCGGCTGGGCCGCGACATCCGCATCATCCACACCTACCTTGTCGACAGCGGCCGGGCGGTGTGGCTGGGTGACGCGTTTGCCGCCGACCGGCCGCTGCCGGCGATGGACTGCCTCGGCCGTGCCGTCGGCCGGGTGCGCGCCCTCATCGAGGACCGGGCGGACGTCGTCTCGATCTATCCGCCCAGCTTCGGCGAGCCGGCAAACGTCCCCGCGCCCCTGCGGCGCAGCGCCTGACCGGCGGCGGGCGAAGCGGGCCGTTGCCCGCCGCGCCCCGCTGCGGCAGCGGCGATCGTCGCCCGGTGCTGTCCGCAAACTGAGACGCGGCCGTGCCGCGACTTATCTTGCTGTCCCCACACCCCTATGTTACGAGGGTCGGTTGCCAGTTGTGACAGGTTGGCAACCGGCTGCCGCATTTGGCCGTATCGTGCCGGCGGCTGCCTGGAAGACACCTTCCGGGACCGTCTGACCGCGGCCCCGGGCAACGCCCGTACCTGGCGGTTGGACATGCATCTGGCCATCTACATTCGCAGCGTCGAATCGGCACGGGGAGCCGAACGGGTAGCCGTCAATGTTGCCCGCGGCCTCGCCGCGCGCGGCCACCGCGTAGACTTCCTCGTCGAGGAGAGCGGCGAATGGCTCTCTCACCAGACGAGCGGCGACAGCGTGCGGATCGTCGATCTGCGCGCCGGGCGGCGGCCGTCGCTGGCGGACCGGCTGATGCAGCTGTGGGCCTTCTGCCTCCACCTCATCTCGTCGCCGCGGGCGCTGCTGACGCGCGGCGATGCCTGCCTCTTTCCCGTCGCCCAGGTTCTCTACAAGGACGCGCCGCCGCTGCTGGCGCTGCGCCGCTACCTGCGCCATGCGAAGCCACACGCCGTCCTCTCGTTCCTCAACTATCCCAACACCGTGCTGCTGCTGACGGCGCAGATTCACCGCGGCGATACGCGATTCGTCGTCAGCGTGCGCAACCATATGTCCGCGGCGGCCGCCTATAACGAATCGGCCTGGGTACGTTCGGTACCGCGGCTGATGCGCCGGCTGTTCGGCCTGGCCGACTCCGTCGTCGTGCCATCGCGGGGCGTCGCCGACGACGTCGCCGCCATTACCGGCATGGCGCGCGAGCGCATCGCCGTCATCTACAACCCGGTTTATCGCCCGGATCTGATCCGCATGGCCGACGCCCCGGTCGACCACCCGTGGCTGGCCGACGGCAACGAGCCGATCGTCATGGGTTCCGGCAAATTCAAGCAGCAGAAGGACTTCCCCACGCTGCTGCGCGCCTTCGCCAAAGTCCGTGCGGTGCGCCCGGCCCGGCTGATCGTGCTGGGCGAGGGCGAGGACGAGCCGGCACTGCGGCAGATGGCAGCCGATCTCGGCATCGCCGCCGATGTCGACTTTCCCGGCCACGTCGATAACCCCTATGCCTATTACCGCCGGGCCTCGGTGTTCGTGCTGTCGTCCATTTGGGAAGGGCTGCCGAACGTGCTGATCGAAGCCATGGCCTGCGGCTGCCCGGTGATCAGCACCAACTGCCCGAGTGGCCCCGACGAGATCCTCGACGGCGGGCGCTTCGGCACGCTGGTGCCGGTCGGTCAGGTCGATGCCATGGCGGACGCCATCCTCGCCACGCTCAGCGGCGCGCCGCCGCGGGCGCCGCTGATCGCCCGCGCCCGCGAGTTCTCTCTCGATCAGGCGGTACGGCGGTTCGAAGCGGTGATGGCGGGCTGACTTGACCTCTCCCCCCTCGCCCGCCGGATCCTGACGCGAATGTGCGGCATCGCCGGCTTCCTCCTCGCCGAGGCAAGGCTGGGCGCCGGGGCCCTCGCCGCAGCGACAACAGCGATGACCGATGCCATCGCCCACCGCGGTCCCGACGACGCCGGTGTCTGGACCGACGCTGCGGCGGGCGTTGCCTTCGGTCACCGCCGGCTGTCGATCCTTGATCTGTCCGCCGCCGGCCACCAGCCGATGCTGAGCGCGGACGGCCGCTTCGTCCTGTCGTTCAACGGCGAGATCTACAATTTCCAGGAGCTGCGCGCCGAGCTGGAGGGCAAAGGCCACCGCTTTCGCGGCCATTCGGACACCGAAGTGCTGCTCGCCGGCGTCGGCGAATGGGGCGTCGAGGCGACGTTGCGGCGCTGTAACGGCATGCTCGCCTTCGCGCTGTGGGACGCCGAGGCGCGGACGCTGACCCTGGCGCGCGACCGCCTCGGCAAAAAGCCGCTCTACTACGGCTGCTTCGCCGGAAGCTGGCTGTTCGGCTCCGAGCTGAAGGCGCTGATGGCGCATCCCGCCTTCCGCCGCAGCATCGACCGCGACGCGCTGGCCACCTACCTGCGGTTCGATTACCTGCCGGCGCCGTGGTGCATTTTCCAGGGCGTCCGCAAGCTGCCGCCGGCGAGCTTCGTCGTCCTGCACGCCGGCCTCGGCGCCGACGCGGCGCAGCCGACCGCCTACTGGTCGGCCCGTCAGGCGGCGGAGGACGGCGCGCGGCAGCCGTTCTCCGGCAGCTTCGAGGAGGCCACCGACGCGCTTGCCGGCCTGCTGGCAGACGCGGTCGGCAAGCGGATGATCGCCGACGTCAGCCTCGGCGCCCTGCTCTCCGGCGGCATCGATTCGACCACCGTCGTCGCGCTGATGCAGGCGGCGACGCGCCGGCCGGTCAAGACGTTCTGCATCGGCTTCCACGAAGCGGCGATGAACGAGGCGGAACACGCGGCGGCGATCGCCCGGCATCTCGGCACCGACCATGCCGAGCTCTACCTGTCGGCCGCCGATGCGCTGGCGCTGGTGCCGCGGCTGCCCGAGATCTACGACGAGCCGTTCGCCGATCCCTCGCAGCTTCCCACCCTTCTCGTCTCGCAGCTGGCACGCCAGCAGGTGACCGTCGCCGTCACCGGCGATGGCGGGGACGAGATGTTTGCCGGCTATGCCGCCTACCCGCGCTGTCTGCAGCAATGGCGCAGATGGCGCAGGATCCCCGCCCGCGTCCGCGACGGCATCGCCGGGGCGGCCGGCGCCGCCGCAGCCATACCGTGGCTCGCCGACGGCAGGTCGCGCGGCGCCGCCGCGCGCCGCCTGCGCAAGCTGGCAGGCAAGCTGGCCGGCCATACCGCCCGCCTGCGCGGCGCGACGCCGGTGGCGATGCTGGCCGGCAAGCGCACCGCCTGCGAATGGCCGCAGCTGCTGGTGCCCGGGGCCCACCTGCTGCCGACGGTGCTGACCGACCCGGCGCGGGCTGCCGCCGTCGCCGACCCGCTGCTGGCGATGCAGCAGGTGGACATCGAGGGCTATCTCACCGACGACGTGCTGGTGAAGGTCGACCGAGCCAGCATGGCGGTGGCGTTGGAGGTGCGCTCGCCGCTGCTCGACTGGCGGATCACCGAATTTGCCCTCTCGCTGCCCGCCGCGATGAAGCTGGCGCCGGACGGCACCGGCAAGCGGGTGCTGCGCGCGGTGCTCGCCCGGCATGTGCCACAGGCGCTGTGGCACCGGCCGAAGGCCGGCTTCAGCGTGCCGATCGAGGCCTGGCTGCGCGGCCCGCTGCGTGACTGGGCGGAGAGCCTGCTGGAGGAGCGGCTGCTGCAGCAGGGCGGCCTGCTGGCCCCGGCGCCGGTGCGCCGGCTGTGGGCCCAGCATCAGGCCGGCACCCACAATCACGAGCGCGTCCTGTGGAGCCTGCTGATGTTCCAGGCGTGGCTGCTGCGCTGGCGCTAGGGTATTGACATAAGCGGCTGATTCACAAGCCGAGGTGGCGTTGGGGTGACGGCGAAGGCCGGCGGGAACGACGGCGAGGCAAGCACGCGCCGGACCGCCTCGCCTCGGACCTTCAGCGCTACGATAGTTCGGCTGTGATCGCGGCTTCCACTGGCTGATGGCGGCGATCGCTTCGCCTGCGGCTGCGGGACCAGCGACCGGCGCGCGGTTCAGATATTCCGATCGCCGGTTCTGATTTCGTCCGGCGCCGCAGCTTCAAGGCCTGATGGGCGGGGCTTGCTGGTCGTCCACCCGCCCATCGACGGCGCGCGCTTCGGTTTTTCCGCCGATCGCAACGAAACGTCGTTGCCGCGGGTCCTGCCTCAATCGGTTCAAGCCGCTGGACCTCATCGTCAGTGCTTCGCCGGGACGCCGCACGAGTCGCTGCTGGTGTCCGGCGACGGCCGCAGCGCGAGGAGTTGCCGCGTCCGTCAACGCCAACATCACCTGAGCGAGGCCGATCGGGTGACGGGCGTGCACGCCGTTGCCATCAAGCCAGTGCAGCCAACAAATGAATTTCACCCTGCTCGGGGATGGGAAGGCCGAGAATAAGATACATTGACAGGGGGTAAGATCACGGCAATTTCCAGACTATATTAGCCTTTGTATTGACATTTTCCTCTAATAATCGAGGGCACCCACTACATTTAGTAAGAGACTGCCATGCTGATTCCCATTTAAGAACGAGCCGTCTTTGCTGCGGCTTTGCTACAGGAGACATGGCGGTCTCGAAACTGAGGTGTCTCTGAAAATACGCCATCTTGGGCGATGTCTTCCCGTTACCTTGGGAAAATACTCGCTGGACGTAGCCACTCGTTGAATTGGTGTGTGTGATGCTAAATAAAAATGCTGCTTTTGTACTACTCGCAATTATAGCGATGTTTATATTTCAAATACGTGATGCCGCAGCGGATCGAGGACGTGTCCGTGTCGTAAATAATGTTGTTCTCACCGATCGCAACACAGTCCTGCGCGGTGCCACCATGTGCATTTCTTGCGGCGCAAGCGATGCAGTATATACGAAAGCGGTCCGCAATCTTGGCATCAACGTGATCAGGCTTGGTGTAAAAACCACGGCAATAGGGCGGACAGTTGATCAGCAATTGCCCGGGATAGACAAGGTCGTAAACTTAGCAAGCCAAAACAACATGTATGTCATGATCAATAACTCGGTAGATCCGGGACGTTATGACCTGCCGAGCCTGACAGCCTTCTGGCGCGCAGTTGCCGGTCGTTACAAAGATCGCACCAACGTATTCTACGAGATGACCAACGAGCCGGTAGCGTGGTTTCCAAAAGACTATACCACAAAACATATTGCTGACCTGAAGGGCGTCTACAATATTATGCGGTCGGCGGCGCCGAATACCCATATTGTGCTGTTCACTTTTGCCAACCTTGATAATGGTCCCGCAGCGGTCTCAACAATTGCTAAGATGCAAGGCATCGACTACACCAAGGCGTCCGTGGGATTCCATCACTATAAAACAAACGAGACGGCGGTAACCTATACGAAAGCATATTACCCGCTGCTTATGACTGAAACAAACCACTGGAATCCCGACGCCGCCGCCCGTCTGACGACGGTAAGCACGTTACGCCTCTATGAAAAACTCAAGCTCGGCTGGTTTTCCTTGGATGGCAAGGGCAGCGCGGCACATCTTCAGAACGAGATCATTCCAAATCTTCGTGCTGGCGGATACTACTGGCCAGTGGAGTATTAGCAGCGAGGCAGAGCCGACGGCGAGAACGTCGCTTGCGAGCTTGTCGTCGCGGATCGCGCGTGGCCGGTCCGGTCACCCAAGGCGGCCACGATCCTCTCGGGCTTCGTGGCCGCCGAAGCCGCGGCCTTACTGCGAGCGTGCCACTGGAGTTATAGGTCGGCAACCGGATCCGGTCTGTGCTATTACTATTGGTAATCAACAGCAGAGGCGGGCTGGCGATGGCTTCGGCCGTTGCGGCAGGCGCGTTCCGGCGCATCCCGGCAGGCTGGAAGTAAGGTCGGCAGTCCCGCGGGCGGGAGTGACATGGCTGCAGGATCCCAGGTGGCGGACGCCGCGGCGTTCGATGCGGCGGTGGCGGGTGCGGCACGCGTCGAGATCAAGGTGACGGTCCTCGACCAGGAGCGGGAGAAGGCGATCGAGGCGCTCGGCCTCGATCTCGCCGGGGCGGAGGCGCGCAGCATCTTCTTTTTCGATACCCCCACGCTCGGTCTCCTTGATGCCGGCGTGATCCTGCGCGCCCGCCAGATCGACGGCGAGCCGGATGATTCGACGGTGAAAATCCGCCCCGTCGATCCGCAGACGCTCGACCCGCGGTGGCTGGCGGCTGACGGCTTCAAGCTGGAAGCGGATGCCGCCGGCGACAAGGTGGCGCGATCGGCGTCGCTCACGGCGGTGCAGGGAAGGGACGAAATCCAGCAGGTCTTCCTGCGAAAGCGGAAGATCAGCAAGCTGTATACGCCCGAACAGGAGCAATTCCTCTCGGCCTTCCACCCCGCGACCATCGCCCTGGACGACCTTGCGGTGCTCGGGCCGATCCCGGTGCTGCGCGAGAGCGTCGAGCATCCGGGCATGACCTACAGGGTCACCGCCGAGAGCTGGCGGCTACCCGATGGCACCGACCTGCTCGAACTATCGATCAAGTGCCCGTGCCAGGAGGCGAAAGTCGCCCGCAAGATCTTCGAAGGTTTCCTCGCCGGCCTCGGCCTCGACCCGCATGGCGCGCAGGAAACCAAGACCAGGCGGACGCTGACGTGCTTCATCAGCCGCCGTCAACCCGGCTGATCGGCCGGCTGGTCAGCCCTTGGCCGAGAACAGCTTCTCGATCAGCGGCTGCAGCTTCTTTCTGGACAACGATGCATCGTCCTGGCTGAAGAAGGCAGCCCGATCGGACGGGGCAAGACCGTCCGGTTGCAACCGATGAAAGCCGGCTCGGGTTGCCTGGAGGAAGGCTGCCAAGCGGCCTGCTGACTCCTTGTCGCCGGTGAAGACGGCGAGCTCGCGCCGGAACCTTCGGTCGGCATCGGTATAGGCCAGCATCGCCAGCAGGGCATCGAGGCCCTGCGAACGGCGGAATGCGTCGCAGGCGTCGATGAGACCGGCATCCTTGCCGATCCACGTCTGCAGCGAGGCCAGGACCGAGCTGATCCCGTATTTGACCCCTCCCGCTTCCCCCTTCTTGTAGTCCTTGCGGAGAAGCTCGGGAGTGCCGAGGTTGGCGATGTTGAACTTCTCGAACTGCAGCTTTTCGAACAGCGCGGCCGGATCGCCGCCGGCAATCGCCGACAGTCGGGCAGCGACGTCCTTGTCCTTCGCCGTCACCCGGCCCGCCCCCGGGCTCAGGTTGACGGTGTCGAGCAGGATGGTGCCCAGCAGCAGCGTCGCCGTTTGCGCATCGAGAAGCGCCGGGCGGTCGCGCAGGATTGCCTCCGCCACCAGCGTCGCGGCTGATCCGACCGGCTCGATCGTGCGCGGATCGGCCTGGCGATAAAGCCCGGCGTCCTGGTGATGGTCGAGGATCGCCTCGACCGCGTCGGCGAGGTTCGCCTCGCCGGCGGCGAGGGTGTTGTGATCGACGAGAGTGAGCCGAAGCCTGCCGTCCTGGTGCAGCGCGCCAAAGTCGATCTCGTCGATGAACCGCAGAGCGGCGACATCGATGTCGAGGGCACCGAAAAGATAGACGGCCTCTGTCCTCAGAACAAAATCACGGCGGGGAATATTGATGACGGGGACGCACGCCCAGCCCTTTCGAGGCGCGTGCACCGCACCGAAATAGCCGTACAGGATGGCAGACGCCATCGAGTCCAGGTCGGCGGCTTCGCTGCCGATGACGGCCCGACAGCCGGTTCCGGCGTCGAGCTTGGATCTCGCCTCGGCCAGGTACATGTTCAACTGTGCGCTCATCTCGATCATCGCCTCGGTTGGGACAACGACGGCATCAGCCGCACGAATCGGAGACGGAGCCATGGCCGATACGATCATACCACGCTGGGAGTGGCGAACGTTCGCGAGGCAGATCGAGCCCCGCATCGATCTTGCAGCGCAGCCGAAGACCAGGCACGCCGTGTCTTCCGAAATCTATCTCGTCTGCGAGACGTCGGACGACAATCCGAAGATCCGTGATGACAAGATGGACATCAAGCACCTTCAACGCATCGATGCGGACGGGCTCGAGCAATGGAAGCCGGTCATGAAGGCCGATTTTCCGCTGTCGGCTGACCAGCTGCGCGAAGTCTATCGGACGCTCGAGCTCGGCACCCCGCGCGAGGAGGGCGGGACAATCGGCATGGAGGCGTTCCTCGCGCTGCTCGGTGGGGACCGCCGGGTGCGCGCCGTCCGCGTCGATAAGGTGCGCGACCTGTTCGATGTCGGCGGCTGCATCGTCGAGGCGGCCGATGTCTCGTTTGACGGCGATGCCTACCGGACCCTCGCGGTCGAGGATCCCGATCCGCGGAAGGTGGTCGACACCATCGCCGCGCTCGGCCTCTCCGGGCGCGATAACCTCAACTACGTCAAGGCGATCCGCACCCTGGTGGGCCACTAGGCTCGGTCGGCAGCGCGAGCGGGTCAGCCGGAGACGGCGGCGCGCTCGGCGGTGCCGCCCTCCAGCAGCACCACCTCGTCGGCGATATCGATCCACGCCTGCCGGTGGGAGATCGCCAGCACCGTCATCGCGCGCGAGATGGCCTTGATGTTCTCGCAGATCTCCAGCTCGGTCTCGGTATCGAGGGCGCTGGTCACCTCGTCGAGGATCAGCAGCTTCGGCTGGTGGACGATGGCGCGGGCAAGCGCGATGCGCTGACGCTGGCCGCCGGAGAAGCGCGCCCCCTTCTCCCCCACCTCGGTGGCGAGGCCGTCGGGCAGGCGGGCGATGAAGTCGGCGGCGCCGGCGATGCGCAGCGCCTCCTGCGCCTGCGCCTCGCTGATCGCCGGATCGCCCAGCGTGATGTTGGCAAGGATGGTGTCGTGCAGCAGGATCAGCTCCTGCGGCACATAGCCGATGCTGCGCCGCCAGGCGCGCAGGTCGATGTCCTGCAGCGGGATGCCGTCGATGAGGATCTCGCCGCGTTCGGGACGGTAGAAGCCCAGCAGCAGGTCGGTCAGCGTCGTCTTGCCGGTGCCGGAGGCGCCGACGATCAGCGTCAGCTTGCGCGCCGGGATGCGCAGGCTGAGATCGTCGATGATCTGCACCTCGCCGAAGGAAAAGTGAACGTTGCGGAAGGTGCAGCCGACGTCGAGCGACGGTGCCTGGCTGCCGAACACCGGCTCGCGCGCCTGCTGCGCCTCTTCCGTCATATGGCGAACCGACAGGTAGGCGCTCTCGGTGGCGATGGCTTCCTGGTACTGGGATTGCACCCGGCCCAGCGTCTGCACCGTTCGCTGCAGCAGCACCCCCATCACCACCACCGTGGCGATCGGCATCTGCGCATAGGCGACAAGGATATAGAAGCCGCCCGCCATCATGATCATCAGCAGCGGTTCCTGCAGGTTGTTCAGCAGGTTCTTGCTGATCATCTCCCAGCGTACCGCCGAGCGGATCTGCTCGATCTTGCGGCTGAACAGGCGGCCGAACTCGTCCTCGCGGGCCATCGCCTTCAGCGGCTTGATGCCGATGATCGCATCGCTGAGGCGGGTCACCAGTTCGCGCGAGCGCTTGATGTTGCGTCGCCCGGCCTTGTCGGCCATGCGGACAAACGAGTGCATCGACAGCACGACGATGCCGCCGACGACCACCGAGATCGAGGCGAGCTGCCAGGAGACCGCGAACGCCACGAGAACGTTAATGAACGTCTGGATGGCGTTGGAGATGTAGCGGGAGATCATCAGGTAGAGCAGGCCGGACATCGTCGATTCCAGCCCGACGCCGTTCACCAGGATCCCCGTGGGCTTGCTGGTGAAGTAGGCCCATCGCGCCTTCAGCAGCGCTTCGATCAGGTCCTGGCGCAGGGTATTGCCGACATTGGCGACGGCGCGCGCGACGTAGACCATGGCCTGCACCGTCAGCGCCGCCTTCACCACCACCGCCAGCACGATCACCACCAGCAGAATCTCGAGGCTCGGCGGGATGCCGATCCCCTGCAGCGTCTCCACGACCGTCCGCCCGGCAAGCGACGTGGTGTGGTCGCCGCTATCGGCCACCATCGAGATCAGCGGCACCATGCTGGCGATACCGAAGCCCTGCGCGATGCTGGCGAATAGCAGGCACAGCACCACCATCCAGGGATTGGCGCCCTTGAAGGAGAAAAAAAGTCGGGCCAATCTGATCATCGGCGATACGGATCCAGACTGGGCGCCGGTCAGCCCGAGCGCTGGGCCCCGGCGGGCGGACGATAAGGGCGAACGCGCGATATCCGATCGCGACGCTCCATCACTTAGCAGACGCCGGCGCCGTTCTCCAACCCTGCGATGATGCCGTCGGCACGCTGTTCAAAGCGACAGACATCCACCGCCACCTGCTGTACCGTTCCGATCGCCGACGCGCACCCTCATTATTCTCAGGGCTCCCCGATGAACCCGCGTATCCCGCTCCGCCTGCTCCGCCGTGTGCTGCCCGTCCTGCCGGCGCCCCTGCGAGCGCGGCTGGCGCCGCTGGTGCCGACGCCGGTTTCGGCCCGCGAGCGCATCGCCGCGTTTCCGACGGAAGGCCTGCCGGTCGAACGGCCGGTGGTCATCCGCTGGAACGAACACCAGGTACCGTTCATCGAGGCGCAAACGGACCGTGATCTCGTCTTCGCCCTCGGCATGGTGCACGCCCATCTGCGCCTCGGCCAGATCGCGGTGTTCAAGCGCTTCTTCTACGGCCGGCTGTCGGAGATGGCGGGCCCCTTCGCCCGCGACATCGACCACGCCATCCGCATCCTCGACTACGGCCATGCCGCCGACGAATGGGAGCGGCGGATGCCCGACGAGACGCGAGCCTGGGTGCAGGCGTTTGTCGACGGACTCAACGCCTACCAGGACCGCGC
>JBDHSN010000066.1:0-16395 GCA_039808105.1 Rhodospirillales bacterium | reverse complement strand
CTGGAGATGACCAGCGTCGAGATGTTCCTCGGCTATTCGATCAAGGTCGAGGAGGAAGCGGCGCTGCACTTCGACGAGCTCGCCGAAGCGATGGAGACGTGCGGCAACGATGAGGTTGCCAAGCTGTTCCGCCAGTTCGCCGGCTATTCGCGGCTGCACTGGGAAGAGGCGAAGTCGAAGGCGGGCGCGCGCGACATATCGCCGCGCCTTCCCGATGAACACATGTGGCCGAACCTGGAAACGCCGGAGCAGACCAGCCTGTGGGCTGGCGATCCGTCGATGTCGCGTCGCGATGCGCTGAAGGCGGCGCTGCTGGGCGAGCGCAACGGCTTCGATTTCTATCACCACATCGCCGAAACCGCCCGCGACGCCGATATCCGGGCGCTGGCCAAGGAGTTTGCCAACGAGGAAGCCGAGCACGTCGCCATCCTCGAGCGGTGGATCGCCCGCGAGAACGCCCAGCCGCGGAGCCTCGCCGCCAGCTAGCCCGGCGGATTCCCGCCGCTAGCTAATCCTTCGGCGGGCGGCGGCGAGGCGTGGTATGCCAAAGCCGGCGACACGACGGGCGGCGCAGCCATGAGCCAGGAGCGGGACTACTGGGTATTCGGCTATGGCTCGCTGATGTGGCGGCCGGGGTTCAGCCACGTTGCGCTCGCACCGGGACTGCTGCGCGGCTACCACCGCTCGTTCTGCCTCTGGTCGCGGCACTGGCGCGGCACCCCCGAACGCCCCGGCCTCGTGCTTGGGCTTGCGCCCGGCGGTGTGTGCCAGGGATTGTTGTTTCGCGTCGCTGCCGCCGACTGGCCGGAGGTCAAGGCCTACCTCGACGAGCGCGAGCTCGTCTCCTACGCCTACGCAGCCCGCTGGCTGGATGTCGAGGCGGCGGCGGTGGCGGACGGCGTGATCAGCGCCTACACCTATGTTGCCGATCCCCGGCATCCCCAATACGCCGGGGAGCTGCCGGTTGACCGGGCGGCGGCGATCATCGTCGGCGCCCGCGGCGTCGCCGGTCTCAACCGGGACTACCTCATCGAGACGCTGCGCCGCATGGCGACGGAAGGCTTTGCCGACGAGGGATTGCGCGGTCTTCTCCGCCGCGTCGAATACCTGACCGGCATCCTCGAGTCCGGCGGCGGCATCTGACCGCAAGCCAATCCGTCCCGTCGACCGGCCGCGCGACATCTTCGTTGTCGTGCGGTTGCGCGAGCGTCGCCTGCGGGACTATAGTTAAGGAAATAATACAAGAAGTTGAACGCCTCGAGGTGACGCGCGTTGTTGCGGTGCGGAGCCTCGAAGGCGCTATCGGGGCACTGGGTCCTCGCACGGCGGGATTGGGACGTGAAATGGCCAACCTGATCACCTTGCTGCGCTTCCTGCTGCTGTTCCTGCTGGTGGCGATGGCGTACTGGGCATCGCCGCAGTGGCAATTGCTGAACGCGCCGCTGCTGCTGCTGATCATTGGCCTCGATGCTGTTGACGGCTGGGTGGCACGGCGCCGCGGCGAAGCCTCGGTGTTCGGATCGGTCTTCGATATCGCGGTTGACCGCGTCGTCGAGAACGTCCTGTGGATCGTCCTCAGCAACCTTGGCCTGATCCCGATCTGGGTCGCCATCGTCTTCATCGTTCGCGGCCTGATCGTCGATTCCATTCGTTACGCGGCGATGGGACAGGGCAAGGCGGCGTTCGATACCGTGCGCGGACCGCTGGCGCGGATGCTGGTCGCCGGGCGCTGGATGCGCGGCGGCTACGGCGCGCTGAAGGCAACGACCTTCGCCTGGGTGCTGTTGCTGCAGCCGTGGCCGCAGCTGTTTCCGCAGACGTGGGCGCATTGGTCGACACAGCTGCAGGCCGTCTCTTCGGTCCTGGTGCTGGCCACCGTCGGCATGTGCCTCGTGCGCGGGTTGCCGGTGATCGTCGAGTTCGTCGTCGGCCACAAGGTGTTCGCCGTTCGCCCGCATCTGTCCACCGGCAGCCGCTGAACGCGCGCTCGCGCAGATGGTCTGTCAGCCGCCGGAAGGGAGCATTCGCTTGCGCGCCGGGCCGCCCGCGCTTCCGTCGGACGGGTTCGCGTGGCAGAGTCCGCGGTCAACAACGGGCGGCAGATCTGTCGCTGCACTTAGCCAGATGATTCGGGGACGAGGATGGGTGTGGAATTCGCGTCGGAACGGCGCCTGCTCGGCGAGAGCGAGTATCACAATGTTGCCCGCAGCCACTTTCCGCAGCTGCGAGAAGTGCCGCACGAGGAACTGATCGATCTGGCGCGCTGGCTGCGGTCGCAGCGCAACCGCGCGCGCGACATCATCCACCAGCACCGGCGTGTCCGCCGCGGCAAGGCGGAGGTGCACGGCACGGAAACCCCGAGCGAGCGGGGCATGGCGGCGAAGAAGCAGGTATTCGCGCGGGCGCTGCGGCGGGTCAACGGCCGGCTCGATCATCTTCGCGGCGAGCGCAAGCGTGCCGAAGCAGCGGAGAATCTGCGTGATGCCGTCGCCCGCAAGCGCACCCGGCGGGTCCATCACCCGCGCTCGGGGCGGACGCCGGATGCCGGCATGCAGGCGATCGAGAGCGGCAAGGCCCCGGATCTGACGCGGCCGATGGAGGTGGGCCGGGTCTCGCAGTTCGTCCGCGACGCCCAGGCACGAAAGGACAGCCGCGGCGGATGACGGACCCCCGCCGCTGGCGTTGCGGGGGTCGGCCTCGCGCCACAAAAGCGGCGCCGATGATGAGGGCGTCGCAGCGCGGCGAGACGCTCGCGCTGCCCCGCTGCGGCGCTTGACATGGCGCGGCTGGAGATCGTCGACGTCGATCTTGATCCGCACGAGGAGCGGCGGCGCCGGCGGCGGCTGTGGTTTCGCCTCGGGCTGCCGGCCGCCGCAGTCCTGCTGATCGTCGCTTCGATCATCGCCATCACCTACTACAGCTACGTCAGCAACCGCCGCGACGCGCTGGGATTGTCGCAAGACCTGCTCGGCGCGATCGACGAGCGGGTGGCAACCCAGGTGCAGAGCTACCTGACGCCGGCCGTCCGCGTGCTGAAGCTGATGCAGCACGCCATCGCCGCCCCGCCGTTCGATGCGCCGGGACGGCAGCCGGCGGAGCGGCTGGCGATGGAAGTGCTGCGCAACGTGCCGCACCTCGCGACGGTGCTATTTGGCGACGACGATGGCAACTTCCTGATGCTGCGGCGGACCGAAGCCGGAGCGATCGACACCAAGGTCATCGAGACCGGCGCCGGCGGCCGCCGGGTGTTCTGGATCCGGCGGGATGCCGCAGGCGCGACCACCGCCGTCGAGGACGACCCGCACGACAGCTACGATCCGCGCACCCGGCCGTGGTTCGAAGGAGCGATCGACCACGGCACGGAGGTCTACTGGTCGGGTGTCTACGTCTTCTTCACCGACCAGAAGCCGGGGATCACCGCCTCGGCGCCGATGCCGGCGGCGGGCGGGGCGCCAGCCCACAGCGTCGTCGGGGTCGACATCCGCCTTGATGCTCTCAGCGAATTTCTTGCCGGCCTGCAGATCGGTCACACCGGCCGGGCGATGATCATCGACGATCAGGGCCGGCTGGTCGCCTTTCCCGATCCGCAGCGGATGATGAGGCGGGAGGGCGATCGGCTCGTGCCGGCGCGTCTGGACGAGATCGGCGATCCGCTGCTGACCGCGGCCTACGACCGGCTGAGGGTGCTTGGCCCGGGCGCCCACGTGATGGAGATGGATCACGGGCGCATCATCGTCTCGCAGCGGCCGCTGGCCGACGTGGTCGGGCGCGACTGGTCGCTGGTATTCGTCGTCCCCGAGGACGACTTCATCGGCTTTGTCGCCGCCAACAACCGGACGACGCTGCTGATGTCGCTGGCGGTGATCGCTCTCGCCATCGCGCTCGCCAGCCTGCTGGCGACGCAGGGGCTGCGTGCCGACCGGGAAGCCCGCCGGTTGCACCGGCGCCAGCGCACCCTGCAGGCGCAAAGCAGCGCTTTCGCCGACCTTGCCGACTGCGATGCGCTCTTCGATGCCCGCGACGCCAGCGGCGTACGCGATCTGGCGGCGATCGTCGCCCGCACCCTCGCGGCACGGCGCATCAGCATCTGGCGGCTGGGCGCCGATGCCAGCCGCCTCGTCTGCGAGACGTGTTGGGATGAGGAAACCAAGGGCCACACCGAGGGCGCCGAGTTCGTGGCCCGCGACTGTCCGCCGCTGTTCGCCGCCCTTGCCGCCGCCGAGACGATCGACGTCGCCGATGCCGCCGCTGATCCCCGGACGGCCGAACTCTACCGGATCTACCTGCAGCCGGTCGGCTGCCGGGCGCTGCTGGCCGTTCCCGTCCGATCAGGAGGAAAGGTCCTCGGTGCCCTCTGGGCCGAGGACACCGAGAGCAGAGGCGGGCAGCAGGCGGATGCCCGCACCTTCCTGCGGGCGGTCGCCGGCATGCTGGCTCCCCGCTTCGCGGCTGCCGTTCCCGCCACGGTCGGGGCATGGTCGGCGGACGAGGCTGCCGCGGCTGCTGCGGGCCTTCCGGCTGCGGCCGGCATGGGGGGCGGTCCCGCGGGTATTGGCATCTCGCAGCATGCGATGCGGACCGCCTCGATCGCCGGCGAACGCAACCGCCGCTTCGCCGCCCGCCTCGCCGAGCGCGGGCTCGACCGGCAGGGCGCCGCGGCAGAGCTGTTCCCCGACACCACCGTCCTCGTCCTGCGCTTCGTCGATCCGGTGATCATCGCCGAGCGATCCGCCGACACCGGCGAAGCGGTGATCGATCTCATCGTCCGCGAACTGCAGCGGATCACCGAGGAGCACCACATCGACTACCTGAAGATCGTCAGCGATCAGATCGTTGCCGTCGAAGGCTTCTCGGGTGATCCGATTCGTCGCGCGGTCGCCGTGGTCGAGACCGCGCTCGCCATCCGTGACTATTGCACGCGCACCTTCTCGCGGCTGGAGGAGAGCCCGGAGTTCGCGATGGGCATCGATACCGGCACCGTCATCGGCAGCACCGTCGGCTTCCGCAGCAACGCCTACAACGTCTGGGGCGAGACGGTACGGGTCGCCTCGGCGATGGCCGCGTCGGCACCGTCCGGCACGATCCAGGTCACCGAGTCCACCTACCGGTACGTGGCCGAGCGCTACCTGTTCCGCGCTCGTGGCGCCTTCTACCTGGAGCGCTTCGGCGAGATGTCGACCTACGTGCTGAAGGGCCGGCTGTGAAGCCGCAGGCTGGCGCAGCCGCCCCGGACGCGGCCCCCGGAGGGGCACGGCAGGCGCTCGCCGTCTCGCTCCGCGCCCTCTCTCCCCGGCCGCTGCTGGCGGCAATCGGCCGGCCGCTGCTGCTGCTGCTGCGCCGCCTGGCGCTCGCGGCCGGCCTCGGTGCCGCGGTAATGGCGGCAGCGGTGCAGACGACGACATGGCGCCGGCCGGTCCGCCGCGAGTTCATCCGCGCCATGCTGGAGACCGGTGTTCATGGCGTACGCGCCACCGTCGTCATCGGCGCGCTGATCGGGCTGGCGATGGTCTACCAGGCGCTGTACTGGCTGCAGGCCGCGGGCCAGACCGACCTGCTCGGCCGGGTGCTGGTGCTGGTGCTGGTGCGCGAGATCGCCCCGCTGCTGGCCGGGCTGATCATCGTCGGCCGCAGCGGTCTGCCGATGCTGATCTACCTCGATGAACTGCGGGCGGGCGGGGAGCTGCGCATGCTCGAAGCACAGGGGATCGATCCCTTTCTGCTGCTGGTGGTGCCGCGCATCCTCGCGTTCGCGATCAGCTGCTTCTGCCTCGGCATGCTGTTGCTGGCGACGGCGCTGCTGGTCGGCTATTTCACCGGCCACGCGGTCGGGGCCGTGCAGATCTCGCTCTATGCCTTCCTCGATACGGTGTTGCGGGCGATGGGGCCGGGCACCTATCTGCTGCTGCCGACAAAAACGCTGGCCATCGGCTTTGCCGTCGGCGTGACCTGCGCCCTGCCGGTCCTCGCCGCCACCGGCGAAAGCCGGGTCGGCGAGCTCACCGCCGGCGGCTTTGTCCAGGCCTGCCTCGCGGTGTTCATCGTCGGCGGCGCCGTCAGTGTGATGCTGTGAGGCCGCGGACATGGCGGAAGCGGTGGCCGATGAAGCGGGAGAGGAACGGCCGACGGCGTTCGGGCCAGGGGTGGCCGAGGCGTCGGTGCTGGAGTTCGTCGCCGCCTGCCTGATTGACCACGCCGGCATGCGCCTGCAGCCGATCGACCTGGGGTTGCCCGGCGGCAGCCTGACGCTGATCGATACCGCTGACCTCCAGCACGCCGCGGTGATCGCCGATGCCGCCGTCGGCTTGCAGCCTCCCGCCTCCGGCCGCATCCTGTTCATGGGGCGGGACTGGCAGGAACTGACGCCGCTGCACGCCAGCGCCCTGCGCGGGCGCATCGGCCACAGCTTCGCCCGCGGCAACTGGCTGCGAGGCACCGACATGCTGGAGAACATCCTGCTGCCGCAGCTCTATCATACCCGCCGGAGCCTGGACGAACTGTGCGAGGAGGCGGCGCGGCTGGCGGCGGCGTTCGGGCTTCCCGGGGTGCCGTTGGGCGACCCCGCCGACGTCGCCGAGGGCGATCTGCTGCGGGCGGCCTGCATCCGCGCCTTCCTGGGCCGGCCGCGGCTGGTGGTGATCGAGCACCTCGCCCGCGACGTGCTGGCGATGATTCTCGAGCCGCTGATCAATGCCGTGCGCGCCGCCCGCGACCGTGACGCCGCGGTGCTGTGGCTGACCGCCGAGCGCGACGTCTGGGCCGATCCGAGCATTCCCGCCGACCGCTGGCTTCGCCTGCGCGGCGGCTCCCTGCACACCGTCACGAGACTCGCGTGAAGGAAAAGCCGATGAACCGTCTCGGGCGCATTCCCTGGGCCAGCGAGGCGGTGGGCGCGCTGGTGCTGGCGGCCATCGGCCTGTTCTTCATTGCCGCGCTGCAGGGTGGCGTGTTGCGGCAATGGTTCAGCCCCACCGAGAAGCTGCGCATCGTCCTGCCGGAGCAGGGCCTGTTCGGCCTCGCCGCCGGCGCGCCGGTGGAGGTCCTCGGGACCAAGGCCGGCGAGGTGAAGCGTATCGTCATCGATCCGGGACAGAGCTTCTATGCCGAGGCCGACATCGACGATGCCATGCGGACCTTCATCCGCCGCGATTCGCGCGCCTTCATCCGCAAGCAGTTCGGCATCGCCGGCGCCGCCTACCTGGAGATCAGCCGCGGCCAGGGCGAGCCGCTGGACTGGGACTTCGCGGTGATTACTGCCGAGGTGGACCGGGCGCCCACGGAGAATGTCGGCCAGCTGGTCGAGGATCTGCGCGCCAAGGTCCTGCCGATCATCGACCAGACCAACCGGGCGGTCACCGCGCTGGCCGATCTGGCGGAGCAGTTGCGGGCACCCGACGGCAAGCTCAATCAGCTGCTCGCCAGTACCGACCAGATCGTCGGCAACATCGCCCGCGGCGACGGCGTCGTCGGCCGGCTGCTCACCGACGACCGGCTGGTGGGCGAGTTGCAATCGACGGTGGCCACCGCCCGTCAGGGGGTGGAGGGACTGCGGCCGGTGGTGGAGAACCTGCAGCGGGCGGCGGGCAACCTCGCCCAGCTCACCAGCAGCGTTGCGCGTGATTCACAGGCGGTTCCGCGCCTGGTCGCCGATGCCAATGCCACGGTGGCCTCGTTACGGCAGATCACCGCCGACGTCAGCCAGACCTCCCCCGGTCTGCCGGCGCTCCTCGCCCAGACCCAGCAGACGACGCTGGAGCTGGAACGGCTGCTGACCCAGGTGCGCTCGCTGTGGCTGCTCGGCGGCTCCGGCCAGCCGCCCGCCAGCGACGAGCGGCTGTCGCCGCTGGAGGTGCGCCCGTGAGACTGCCGCCGCCGGTGCCCGCCCGCCTGCGACGCCTCCGCATCGTCCTTGCGAGCCCGCGCCGCGGGCGCGGCAATCCAGCCCGGTGGAGCGCTGCCATTCTGGATGGCCTCGCGTCGCTGGCAATGACGGCCGAGGCGGTCGGACGGCCGTTGCTGTCGGCAGGCGTCGTGGCGCTGGCGCTGGCCGGCTGCGGCTCTTCCGGTCCGCCGCCGCCGCCGGAGGATCCGGCGCTGGCGCGCGATACCCGGCTGGCGCGGCTGTCGTTCGAGCAGCAGCGGCCGCAGCAGGCGGCGACGCTGTATCGCCAGGCGCTGACCCAGGCGCAGCAGCGCGACGACCTGCCGGCGATCGCCGATCTCGGCTGGAACCTCGCGGTCGTGCTGCTGCGCCTCGACCGGCCGGCGGAAGCAGCGGCGATGGCGCAGGCGACCCGCGACGAGGTGACGCGGCGCGGCGGAACGCCGCACCCGGAACTGCTGCTGGTCGAGGCGGCGGCGCTCTACCGCACCGGCGATGCCGCGACGGCGGCGGCGAAGGCGAGCCAAGTCGTTGCCGACCCGCAGGCGTCCGCGGCGACGCGCGGGCGGGCGGCGTTCCTCAGCGGGTTGATCGCCGCCGATCAGGGGGATGCCGGCGGCATCGCCGCGGCGCTGGCCAGCATGGATGCGGTCGCGGGCGAGCCGCTGCCGGCCCTGGCGCCCGATCGCAGCGAGCTTGCCGGGCGGCGAGCTGTGCTCGACGGCGATCCGGCCAGCGCCCAGGCCGCCTTCCTCAATGCCGCGGACGGCCGGCGGACGGCGCTCGACTATCCCGGCATGGCACGGGCGCTGGCCGGTGCCGCCGCTGCCGCGGCGGCGCTCGGCCATGCCGGCGAGGCGGCCGACCTGTGGCTGCGCGCCGGGCGCAGCGCCCAGCTCGGAGGCCAGACGGCCGCCGCCCGCGCGTGGCTGACGCGGGCCGGAGATGCCGCCCGGCAGGCCGGCGCCAGCGATATTGCCGCGGAAGCGGCGTCCCGCCTTGCGGCGCTGGAGGCGGGAGCGGATGGATCGGCGCCGGGTGCGGCTCAGCCGAGCCGGGTGCCGGCTGGCAGCGGATAGCCGCGCAGGAAGGCCGCCGCCGCTGCCGGCCCGCGGCCCGGACGCTGCAGCCGCGTCGGTCGGAGCGCGCCTTCGCCGCAGGCGACGGAGAGCCGGTCGTCGAGGACGGTGCCCGGCGCCGCCGCCGGCCCGGTCGCCTCGGTCTCCTCTGCCCCCAGCACCTTGATCCGCTCGCCCCGGTGTTCGAAGAAGACGCCCGGCTGCGGCGTCAGCGCCCGCACCCGCCGCTCCAGCACCGGCGCCGGCAGGCTCCAGTCGATGCGGCCCTCGTCGCGCGTCAGCTTGGCGGCATAGGTAACCCCGTCCGCCGGCTGCGGCCGGGCTGTCAGGGTGCCCGCGGCAAGCGCGGCGAGCGCCTCCGGCAGCAGGCTGGCACCGAGCGCAGCGAGGGTCTCCCTCAGCTCAGGCGTGGTCGCCGCCGGGCCGATGGCGACGCGGCTGTCCAGCAGCATCGGACCGGTGTCGAGGCCTTCGTCCATCTGCATCAGCGTCACGCCGGTTTCGGCATCGCCGGCGATGATCGCCCGCTCGATGGGCGCCGCGCCGCGCCAGCGTGGCAGCAGTGAGGCGTGCACATTGACGCAGCCGAGCCTGGGCGCCTGCAGGATCGGCTTCGGCAGGATCAGTCCGTAGGCGGCGACCACCGCGATATCCAGGCCGAGCGCGGCAAAGGCGTGCTGCTCGCCGGCGTCACGAAGGGTGAGCGGGGTGCGGACCGGCAGGCCGAGTGCGTCGGCCACCAGGTGCACCGGCGCCCGCTGCGGCTTGTGGCCGCGGCCGGCCGGCCGCGGTGGCTGGCAGTAGACGGCAACGATGGTGTGGCCGGCCTCGATCAGGGCGTGCAGGCCGGGCAGCGCGAACGCCGGGCTGCCGAGAAAGGCCAGCCGCAACGGCCGGGGGGAGGGCCATCCGCTCGTATCGCCGGCCGTCACGTCAGCTGGTCGCCAACAGCTTTTTCTGCTTGGTCAGCTTGCGCAGGATGATGTTGCGCTTCAGCGACGACAGGTGATCGACGAAAAGGATGCCCTCCAGATGGTCGATCTCGTGCTGGATGCACTTGGCGAGGAGTCCATCGGCCTCGACCTCCTGGACCGCATCGTTCTCGTCGCGGAAGCGGACGCGCACCGCCCGCGGCCGGACCACCTCGCTGAACTGCTCAGGCAGCGACAGGCAGCCCTCGTCGCCGGCGGCGAGGTCTGCCGATGCCCAGACGACTTCCGGGTTGGCCATGCGCAGCGGCGCCGGCGACTCTTCCGGCTGGGAGACATCGACGACGATGACCCGCTTCAGCACGCCGACCTGCGGCGCCGCAAGGCCGATGCCGTTCGCCCGGTGCATCGCCGCCAGCATTCCGTCCATCAGCCGGCGGATGTCGCGGTCCACCCGCGCCACCGCTTCGGCACGGCGCTTCAGCCGGGGATCCGGGGCGACGATGATTGTGAGGTCGTCCACCGTCTCGACGTCTTCTGGTGTCATGACGCTGACATAAGAGTTGCGCCCGAAGGCCGTCAAGGATCTCGCGGCCCGCACCGGCGCACGGGTGGCCGGTGCGGCAGCCCGGCTACGGCTCGGCTCGTCGCCCTACTGCTGTACCCGCACCCGGTAGCTGAGCTGCGCTTCGCGTCCGGCTGGAACGCTGAGCTGCCAGGTGACGCGGTTGGCTTCGTTCCTGGTGTGCGGGGCGCTCTCGGCAAGGATGTTCCAATCGCCGGGGATGACTTCGACGAGATTGACCGTAACGTCGCGGCCCTTGGCATTGGTCACGGCGATGCTCCAGGCGCTCTCGCTCGTCTTCTCGGGCAGGCCGGTGGTCTTGAAGTCGGTTTGCCGGCGCAGCACGGTAATATCGAAGGCCTCTCCCGGCGTGAGGGAGACCTTTCCTCCCGCCGGGGTGTGGTCGATGCGGTCCTCGCCGATCAGCCGCGGCACGCCGCCGTCGTCGTTGCTGCCGCGGGCGAAGACGCGGACGACGCCCGCCGGCAGCGGCTGGCCGGCACCGGTGCTGTCGTTGGTGAACTTCAGCCTGACCTGCGGATGCCGGGGCTGCGGTGCGCTCATCTGGCGGATGGGCGCAACCCCTGCCTCGCTGACGTACTCCTGCGCGACCGGCAGCGCCGGCACCTGCAGCAGCGTCACCTGCCGGGTCCGCTGATCGGGCAGGCTCACCTGCCCCGGCAGCCGGTAGAGGTGCAGGTCCGCCAGTTCCTCCCGCTCGGGCATTGCCTTGGCGTCGGCCATCATCATCGGCGCGGCGGCGGCGCGGGCGCGCGGCGGCGGTACCGGCTGCGCTGCGCGGTTGACCGAACCGGCGATGAGCGAGATTTCCGCCGCCGGAAACGAGGCGCCGCTGGTGTTGGACAGGGTCGCCCGGCCGGTGAGCGCGAGGGTGTTGGCTTTCTCGTCCCACTGCGCGACGTAGTCGGCGCTCCAGCCGAGCCCGCCGGTCATGTAGCCGAGGGTAACCTCGCCGCGGCCGGCGCGCTCGACGTCGATGTTGGCGAGCAGCGCGGGCTGCGCCCGCAGATCCGCCGGCAGGTCGTAGAACACCATGCGGCCCGGGGTGCCGGTTTCGATCCGGTCGCGGTACTTCAACACGATGCCGCCGTCGGCGGCGAGCAGGGTTGCGTTCTCGACGGTTTCCTCGCCGGTCTGCGGATGGGTGCGGACGACGCCGACGGTCTTGCCGACGGAACGCCGGACCAGCGTATCGGGAGTGAGCAGCGCGAAGTCGTAGTCGATGTCGACGAGGCGCACGCCGGGCCCGGCGTCGATCATCGCCGTCGCCGGCTGCATCTGCGGGCTCACCGCATCGAACAGCAGGCGGTTGGCGCCGGCGGCGAGGTCGGCGGAGCGGCGATCCCAGACCATCGCCAGCCCGTCGCTGTAGAGATCAAGGACGAGCGGCGCCTGTCGCGCGGCGGCCGGTACGTCGAGATCGGCGGCGGGCGCGGCCGCGGCGGCGCCGAGGATGACGGCGGAGGCGGCGATCAGGTGGCGCATGGGCAGGATCCTCGCGCGAGGGTTGGGCACGAAGTTTGCTTTGCGTCGCGGTCTCGTGCAAGGTTGCCGTCATGCACGATTTGTTCTCGCTGCTGTCCTCTTCCAGTGCGGCGGTCTGGGCGGCCCTCGGCGCCGTCGTGGCATTGTCGGCGCTGGCGGCGCTGATGCTGACCATCCTGCGGGCGGAGCGGGCACACGAGGCGACGGCGCTGCAGGTGGCGCGGCTGGCGGAGGTGGCGGAACGGCTGGGGGAGGGGCAGGCGACGCTGTCCGGCCGGCTGCAGCAGACGCAGGTCGGCCTCGATCAGCGGCTGGACGCGCTCGCCCGGCGGATGGGCGAGGGCCTGCTGCAGCAGACCGAGCGCACCCACGAGACCTTGCGTGGCCTGCACGAGCGGCTGGCGCTGATCGGCGAGGCGCAGCAGACGATCGCCCGGCTGTCGAGCCAGGTCACCGGGCTGCAGGACATTCTCGCCAACAAGCAGGCGCGCGGCGCCTTCGGCGAGGTGCAGCTGGAGGCGCTGGTCTCCTCGCTGCTGCCGGCGGACGCCTACGGCTTTCAGGTGACCCTCGCCAACCGCTGCCGGGTGGACTGCCTGCTGCGCCTGCCCGACCCGCCCGGGGTGCTGGCGATCGACGCCAAGTTTCCGCTGGAGAGCTGGCATGCGCTGAACAGCGCCGGGGATGCGCAGGCAAAGGCGAAGGCGGCGCGCAGCTTCGCCGCCGACCTGCTGCAGCACGTCCGCGACATCGCCGAGCGCTACATCGTTCCCGGCGAGACCGCCGATTCGGCGCTGATGTTCCTGCCGTCGGAGGCGGTCTATGCGGAGCTGCACGCCCGCTTCCGCGGCGTCGTCGAGGAGTCGTTCCGGCGCAAGGTATGGATCGTCTCGCCCTCGACCCTGTGGGCGACCCTCAATACGGTGCGCGCCCTGCTGCGCGACGTCCGCCTCAGCGAGCAGGCCGGGGTGATCCGCGCCGAGCTGCGCGCCATCGAGAGCGACGTCGTTGCCATCGGCGAGCGGGCGCGGGCGCTGGTCCGCCACTTCGATCAGGCCTCGGACGACGTCCGCCGCCTCGACGCGGCGGCAAGGCGCCTCGGCCAGCGCGCCGCCCGCCTCGACCTGCCGGAAGGCGCGGCGCCGGAGGCAGTGGCGGCGCAGCCGTGACGGGGTGGACCGGGCGAGGCGGGACCCGCGGCGTCCGTCCGCCCGTCGTCGCTGTGGTTCGCCCTGGATGTGGTGCGCTTCGCTTGCGCTCAGCGGCACCCTATGGTTGCAAGATTGTCGGGTGGACTGAGCGAAGCGATGTCCACCATTCCTCCTGTCGTCGTTGCCGCGCCGAACGGAGAAGGGTCAGTCGGACGAGCCGCGATCGCCGCTGCGCAGCAGCCGGAGGTCGTCCCAGCCGTAGGCCGCCTGCGGCAGGCTGGTGTTCCATAGCCGCTCCTGCTTGGCGGCGACGCGCCGGCCGCCCATTGCCTCGTAGAAGAAGCGCGCGGGATTCTGCGCCAGTACCCAGACGACCGCCGAGTCCAGCCCGCGGTCGATCAGGCGATCGAACAGCCGGTACAGCAGGGCCCGGCCGATTCCCCGCTCCTGGTGCTCCGGAGCGACGTAGAGGGTGAAGATCTCGCCGGCGTGCGGCAGCTGGCTGCGGCGGGCGACGCCACAGCTGCCGAAGCCGACGATGCCGGCGCCGGGAACGTCGGCGACGAGAACCGAGTCGGCATGGCTGTGGCGCGACAGCTGCTGCGTCCACTCCCGCGCCTGGGCGCTGGTCGACATCCGCACCAGCACTCCGTTCGGAATGATCCCGGCATAGGCCGAGCGCCACGACTCCACATAGACACGGGCAATGGCTTCAGCGTCGGCAGGGCGTCCCGGTCTGATGCGGACGATCGGTGGCGGCAGCATCTATCCCACTCCTCAGCCTTTCCCTGCCCCCTGTTCCGCCAGCCAGTCCTCGATCAGCGCCCGGGCGATGGTGCCGCGGAACGGCAGCCGCAGACCGAACGTGCGGATACGCGTCACCTCCTCCGGGGTGAACCAGCGGGCGTCCTCCAGCTCCTCGTGATCAACGACGATTGCGCCGGGCCCGGCTTCGGCGCGGAACCCCAGCATGAGGGAGCCGGGGAACGGCCACGGCTGCGAGGTCTTGTAGCGGACGGTGGCGACCGGCAGGCCGGTCTCCTCGCCGACCTCGCGGCAGACCGCCTCTTCCGCTGTCTCACCCGGCTCGACGAAGCCGGCGAGGGTTGAGAACAGTCCCGCCATCCACTGCCGCTGGCGACCGAGCAGGCATGACGGCGCGCCCGTTGCCGGATCGGTGCGGGTCACCAGCATGATGACCACCGGGTCGGTGCGCGGGAAGTGCTGGGTGCCGCAGGCAGGATCGGAACAGGCACGCAGGTGCCCGCCCTGGCGGACTTCGGTCGGCGCGCCGCAGGCGCCGCAGAACCGGTGGCGGCGATGCCAGTGCAGGATCGCCCGGGCGTAGGCGAGCACCGCACCCTCTTCGCCGCGCAGGCGGGTGACGACGCTCCCCAGCTCCTGGAAGGAGCTGCCGTTCGCCAGCGGCGCCAGCAGGTCTTCGTCATGCCGCGAGAGATCGCAGGCGAACCAGGCACAGCCGTCCGCCCCGGTGCCGAGGAAGACCGTCGCCTCCGCCAGCTGCTGCGCTGCTTGCGCGTAGTCTCCGGCCAGCTCGGCGAGCTGCGGCCGGCTGCCGCCGGCCACCAGGACGCGCTCGCGCCAGATCGGCACAAGGCGGCTGCCGGCATCGCCCAGCCGCTCCGCCAGCCAGCCGTCATCGCTGCGCCGGTGCGTTGCGCGATCGAGGCGGCATCCGGAGTAGGCGATGGCGAACTTCATGTCGCCACGGTGACACACCGACGCGCGTGGGGCAACGCACGGAAACACGAAGGCGCGGCAGACGTCGGGCTCCGGCGCTTTTCCGTCGCATCGGCGACGGTTGCAGCAGGAAGATCCTTGCCCTGTGCGGCAGGGTGGCCGATATACTGCGGTCGGGAGGCTGACGGCGGACGGACCCCTCGCCAACCCGGTCAGATCCGGAAGGAAGCAGCCGTAACGAGCTTCGGTTCGGGTCGTCGCTCAGTCTCCCGCTACGCGGAACCCCAAGAACAGCCGCCACCCGCTGGCGAGGCCGATGGCCGGGACAGAGACGACCGAGCACTCCCTTTCCACCGATGCGCGCTGGCGCGTTCTCGCCCGCAAATACCGCCCGTCCGACTTTTCCGCGCTCATCGGCCAGGAAGCGCTGGTGCGCACGCTGTCCAACGCGTTCCAGGCGGGGCGCATCGCCCACGCCTACATGCTGGCCGGGGTGCGCGGCGTCGGCAAGACGACGACGGCGCGGATCATCGCCCGCGCCCTCAATTGCGTCGGGCCGGACGGCAGCGGCGGCATCACCATCTCGCCGTGCGGCGTCTGCAACCAGTGCCTCGCCATCGCCGAGGATCGCCATCTCGACGTCGTCGAGATGGATGCCGCCAGCCATACCGGCGTCGACAACATCCGCGAGCTGCTCGACGGCGTTCCCTACCGGCCGGCGATGGCGCGCTTCAAGATCTACATCATCGACGAAGTGCACATGCTGTCGGAGAAGGCGTTCAACGCCTTGCTGAAGACGCTGGAAGAACCGCCGGAGCACGTCAAGTTCATCTTCGCCACCACCGAGGTGCGCAAGGTGCCGGTGACGGTGCTGTCGCGGTGCCAGCGGTTCGATCTGCGGCGGATCGACGCGGCGGCCCTGGAGGCGCACCTCGGCCGCATCGCCGGCAAAGAGCAGGTGCAGGTCAGCCCGGCGGCGCTGCGGCTGCTGGCGCGCGCCGCCGATGGCAGTGTCCGCGATTCCCTGTCGCTGCTGGACCAGGCGATCGCCCACGGCGCCGGCCGCGTCGAGGAGGAGGCGGTGCGGGAGATGCTCGGTCTCGCCGACCGGGCGGTCTGCCTCGATCTGCTCGACCACCTGCTGCACGGCAGGGCTGCCGAAGCGCTGGCGGTCCTCGGCGAGCAGTACGCCTGCGGCGCCGATCCGCTCGCCATCATCGGCGACCTGCTCGAGCTGACCCACTGGCTGACCCGGATGAAGGTGACGCCGGCGACAACCGCCGATCTCGCCGACGGCGAGCGGCAGCGCGGCGCGGCGTTGGCCGGGCAACTGTCGATGGCGGCGCTGACCCGCGCCTGGCAGATGCTGCTGAAGGGCCTGGGCGAGATGCGGATGGCGCCGTCGCCGCTGCACGCCGCCGAGATGCTGCTGATCCGCATGGCCTATGCTTCCGGCCTGCCGTCGCCGGCCGAGGCGCTGGCGGCGTTGGCCGGCGGTGGCGGGGCCGCGGCGGGGAGCGGCGGTGGGGCGAAAGCGCCGTCGCGGCCGGGGCCGCTCGCCGCGGCGATTTCGGCGCCGGGTCCG
>JBDHSN010000065.1:0-16407 GCA_039808105.1 Rhodospirillales bacterium | reverse complement strand
GTCGTCGAGCGCGGCCTCAACGTCCGCCAGACCGAGGCGCTGGCCGGCGCCGGGCGGACGCCGGCGGCGGAGAGCCGGCCGCAGCCGGCGGCGGCGCCGGCGAAGGATCCGGATACCGCCGCGCTGGAGCGCGACCTCGCCGCCCTGCTCGGCCTCGCCGTCGAGATCCGCTTCCGCGGCAGCGGCGGCAGCGGCGCGCTGGTGCTGAAGTACTCCACCCTCGACCAGCTCGACGACATCCTCCACCGTCTCAGCCAAGGCACCCACGGCCGCCGCCACCCGGCAGCGGCCGTGGATTGACCTTGGCGAGCGTCGGCAGGAAGTCAGTGCCTGCCCGACCCCTTCTAAGACCTGACGTCAGCGCTCACAGGGACCGCCGTTAAGGTCAGCGGCAACGACGTGCTCAAAGAAGAACACATAGGCGCCCTGATCGTCAGTCGACGCAGCCTGATGCACGTCGAGGCGAGCCCTCCGGCCATCAGCGCATTTTCCCGTCGCCGTGGCCACGAAGCTCAGGCTGGCCGGTGCGTAGGCGGGGTTGTTCACGACATCCAGAAAGTCGGGGAGGTCCGCTCCGGGCTGGGCTATTGTGAAAGTCGTGTGAAGAACAGCAGGACCAACGGCAGCGTTCGCTGCGCTTGCCGCACTCGCTTTCTTACCAAAAATCGTCGGAGTAGTTTTGAAGTTAAAGTCATTCGCGGCAAGATCCGTGATGGATTGAGCGAATGCCAAAGCGTTCCACACGAACAACGCCACCGAGACATGGGTCTTGCTGCTGGCTTCTTTACATTCAACCACGTGGCCGTTCACTCTGGTGCCGAGCGAGTGGCCAGTCTTCTGCTGGATATAATTATCTGCAAGTCCGGCATAGTCTATCAGTGCAAAGGTCGTGGGGAGCTCAGTGGCGGGGTCGACGGCATCCGCCCAGCCGACGTAGTCCCTTACCGGCGGGAAGAACAGGGGAGGGTTATTCAGCTTTCCCTGGGCCTTGAGGAAGTCAGAAAGTGGCCGGTTGCGACAATCCTGCCCCTGCTGCGGCCCGGATGTTTCAGCCTGACCTGCCCCTCTCGTCAAGCCCGCTTTTCCGTCCGCCAGTGTTCCTGCTTTTCCCGGTATCGGAACGATGACCAATCCCAGGACCGCCAACGCGACGGCGCTTATCCACGAGCTAATGATCTTCATCGCATGGACTCCCATTACGCGAGAGCGTGACAATGCACGCCCGCAAGGCGAGGGGCTTGGTCCGGAGCGAGCGTTGCCGTTGCCCACCCGCATGTTTACTGATGCGGGCGCGGCGGCGACGAACATGTGGGCGCACTATTGCGGCGACTTCTCAACCCGCATCTTCCCCCCCTTCGTGCGCTCTGACCGGCTTCTCGGCACGCCGACGGGGCAAGTTCCCGATCAGGCACTTTTCACAGCGCACGAAATCAACCTTAGAGCGATGTTTATACGTACCGCAAGAGGGTCGTCGTCGTTGCTCCCGGCGCCGATGAAGCCATCGAACCTGATAGTGCCGGCATTGCCGATCACCGTCAGCACGTCCTCAGCCTCGATTTCGGCTTCCCGTTTCACTATCCATCCGCCAGAAGAACGTCCCTCGCCGCTTGGCGGAGTTCGCGTACGGCTTCAGCCGTCGCTATGATCCCTCGCCTCCGGCCGGGCCTCTGTCGAACATCGCGAAGGGGATACCGCCTTCCCGGGCCCGCTGAGGGCCATATGTCAGGAAATCGGGTGCAGTGAGATCAGCGATCGAATGAGCAAAGCCCCGCCGCCACACCGGCCGTGTCCGATTTGCGGGCGGGCGGCGGCCGAGCCGTTCCGGCCGTTCTGCTCGCGGCGCTGCGCCGACATCGACCTCGGCCGCTGGCTCGGCGAAGCCTACCGCATCCTCGCCGCGGACGACGGCACCGCGGGGGATAGCAGCGGCGAGGACGACGACGATCAGCCCTGACCGGTTGCCTTGCCGGGGCCAGTCCTCTATTCGAGGGGCGCCTTCAGCAACGGGACGCATCAGCAGATGACCGCGGAGAACACCATCGTCGTCGGCCGGGCCGAGGCGCCCGTTGTCCTCGATGCGCGCTACGCCAACCGCCACGGCCTGATCGCCGGCGCCACCGGCACCGGCAAGACGGTGACCCTGCAGACGCTGGCCGAGGGCTTCTCGCGGCTGGGCACGCCGGTCTTCCTGGTCGATGTCAAGGGCGACCTCTCCGGCCTGTGCAGCGCCGGCGCGCCGGCCGGCCCCTTCGCCGACCGTGCCCGCCAGCTCGGCCTCGACGGCTGGGCGCCGGAGGCCTTCCCGGTGCTGTTCTGGGACGTCTTCGGCGAGCAGGGGACGCCAGTGCGCGCTACCGTCTCGGAGATGGGCCCGCTGCTGCTGTCCCGCCTGCTCGACCTCAACCCGACCCAGGAGGGTGTGCTCAACGCCGCCTTCGCCGTCGCCGACGACCGCGGGCTGCTGCTGCTCGACCTCAAGGACCTGCGCGCCATCCTGCAGTTCGTCAGCGACAGCGCCCGGGAGCTGCAGCCGACCTACGGCAACATCGCGCCCGCCACCGTCGGCGCCATCCAGCGCAGCCTGCTGGTGCTGGAGCGCGAGGGCGGCACCGGCTTCTTCGGCGAGCCGGCGCTGGCGCTGGCCGACCTGATGACGGCGGCGAAGGACGGCCGCGGCACCGTCAGCGTGCTCTGCGCCGACAAGCTGGTGAACAAGCCGCGGCTCTATGCCAGCGTGCTGCTGTGGCTGCTCTCCGAGCTGTTCGAGGAGCTGCCGGAGGTGGGCGACCGCGACCGGCCGAAGCTGGTGCTGTTCTTCGACGAGGCGCACCTGCTGTTCGACGGCGCGCCGAAGACGCTGGTCGACAAGATCGAGCAGGTGGTCCGGCTGATCCGCTCGAAGGGCGTCGGCGTTTTCTTCGTCACCCAGAACCCGACCGACATCCCGGAAGACGTGCTGGCGCAGCTCGGCAACCGCGTCCAGCACGCGCTGCGCTCGTTCACCGCCAAGGACCAGAAGGCAGTCAGGGCGGCTGCTGCCACCTTCCGTGCCAACCCGGCGTTCAGCACCGAGCAGGTGATCACCAGCCTTGCCGTCGGCGAGGCGCTGGTCTCGATGCTGGAGGAAAAGGGGACGCCGGGCATCGTGCAGCGCACGCTGATCGCGCCGCCGTGCTCGAAGGTCGGCCCGGCGCCGGCGGAAGAGCGACAGGCGGTGCGGGACGCCAGCCCGATGGCCGGCCGCTACGACTTCGCCATCGACCGGCAGAGCGCCTACGAGATGCTGCAGGCGAAAGCCGAAGCCACGGTGGCGCAACCGGTGCCGGCGGGAGCTGCTGGCGGGAGCGCGCCGCGATCGACGCGCGCCCGCAAGCCGCCGCCGGGCCTGGCCGAGACGCTCGCCACCAGCGCCGCCCGCACCATCGGCAGCAAGCTCGGCCGCGAGATCGTCCGTGGCGTGCTCGGCTCACTGTTCCGGGGGCGATAGGCGCGTGATGGCGGAATTGCTCAGTGCCGAGGCGCTGACCGCGCTGGCAGCGGTGATCCTCATCGACATCGCGCTGGCCGGCGACAATGCCATCGTCGTCGGTATGGCGGCGGCCGGACTGCCGGCGCAGCAGCGGCGACGCGCAATTTTCGTCGGCGTCCTCGCCGCAGCGGTGCTGCGCATCGTCTTTTCGCTGTTCACCGTGCAGCTGCTGCAGATCATCGGGCTGCTGCTCGCCGGCGGCCTGCTGCTGCTGTGGGTCGCCTGGAAGCTGTGGCGGGAGCTGCGGTCGGGCTCGTTTGCCGCGCCGGAGGACGACGAAGCCGAGGCGGTCCTCGAGGATCAGGTACCGGATGCGCCCCCAGAGAAGAGCTTTCGCGATGCCGTCACCCAGATCGTCGTCGCCGATGTCTCGATGTCGCTCGACAACGTTCTCGCCGTTGCCGGTGCCGCCCGCGACCACGAGATCGTCCTGATCTTCGGCCTCATCCTGTCGGTGGCGCTGATGGGCGCTGCGGCAACTCTGATCGCCAAGCTGCTGCACCGGCACCGCTGGATCGCCTACGCCGGCTTCGCCATCATCCTCTATGTCGCCCTGCGGATGATCTGGGACGGCAGCATCGAGGTGCTCACGGCGCTGGGTGCCGCCTAGCTAGGTTAGCGCAGTGCCGCCGACGCCGGGACGTAGACCCGCTGGTCCTGCTGCGCCGCCTTCCAGCCCAGCTCGCCGGCGAAGATCTGCTTGCTCGCCTCGCACAGCACGACGCCCGCGAAGCTGGTGAACCAGCGCTGGCCGATCTCCTCCAGGGCGCCAGCCGAGGAGAGCAGCATGCGCGAGCGGATCGGCGGGATATAGAGGGCCGTCGCCGAGCGGTAGGGGGTGAACAGCGCATCGCGCAGCGTCCGCGAGAGCTGCGAGGGGGTGTACGGCCGGCCGTGCCCGAACGGCGTGCGCTCGAGCTGGGCCCACAGGCCGCGGCGGTTGGGCGCGACGACGATCAGCCGGCCGCCGTCGGCGAGCACCCGCCAGACCTCCCGCATCAGCGGCCGGGTGTGTTCGGCGCACTCCAGCGCGTGCACCAGCAGGATGCGGTCGAGGCTGCGGTCGGCGAACGGCAGCGCCGTCTCATCGGCGAGCAGGGCGAGGTTGGGGGCATCGACGGGCCAATGCAGCACTCCCTGCGCCGCCGGCATCAGCGCCGTAACCCGCAGCGCCTCGGCGCGGAAGACGCCGAGGAAGGGCGCGGCATAGCCGAGGCCGAGGATGTTCGATCCGCGCACGTCCGGCCACAGGGCCCGGATGCGCCGGCTAATCATCCGCCGCGCCACCCGGCCCAGCCCCGACGCGTAGAAATCGCGCAGATCGACCGCATCCATCCACATGACCGGCCAATCTAGCGCAGCGCGGCACAGCGATGATAGTGTCGGCACTGAAGCGGCGCGGCAGGCGCACCGCAAGGGGGGCACGGGAGCGATGGCCAGCTTGCGCATCGAGCAAATTCCGGTGCTTCGCGACAACTACGTCTACCTGCTGCGCGACGATGCCAACGGCGCCTGTGCCGCCGTCGATCCGTCGCTGGCCAGCCCGGTGCTCGCCGCGCTTGCCCGCCTGGGGTGGACTCTCACCCATATCTTCAACACCCACCATCACCACGACCATACCGGCGGCAACCTCGAGCTGAAGCAGGCGACGGGCTGCACCATCGTCGGCAACCGCCGCGATGCGGCGCGCATTCCCGGCATCGACGTTGCGGTGGACGACGGCGGCGTGGTCGCGCTGGGCGCGCTGCAGGCGCGGGTGATGGACGTTTCCGGCCACACCCTCGGCCACATCGCCTACTGGTTCGCGTCGCAGCACGCGCTGTTCTGTGGCGATACCCTGTTCTCGCTGGGTTGCGGCCGGCTGTTCGAGGGGACGCCGGCACAGATGTGGTCGAGCCTGAAGAAACTGCGGGCGCTGCCGGACGAAACGCGGGTCTATTGCGGCCACGAGTACACCGAGAGCAATGCCCGCTTCGCGCTGAGCATCGATGCGCACAACCCGGCGCTCGTCCGCCGCGCCGCGGAAGTGAGAGGGCTGCGCGAGGGAGGGCTGCCGACGGTGCCCTCCCTGCTCGCCGATGAGAAGGCGGCGAACCCTTTTCTGCGCGCCGACGATCCGGGCCTGCTGGCAGCCGCCGGCCTGAGCGGCCTTGAGCCGGTGGCGGCGTTCGCTGAAATCCGCCGGCGCAAGGACGTATTCTAACCACCAGAGAAAAAGGCCGCTCCCGGGTGTGACCGGTGGCCGCCGGGCTCACGGAGAAGATCATGAGACTCCGCTACTCTCCCACCTCGCCATTCGTGCGCAAGGTCGCCGTCACCGCTCTGGAATGCGGCCTGCATGACCGGATCGAGCGGGTGGCGGCCAATCCGTGGGAGCTGCGCCCGGACTTCCTTGGCGACAATCCCCTGGGCAAGGTGCCGGTGCTGATCACCGACGAGGGCCTGCCGCTCTTCGACTCGCGGGTGATCTGCGAGTATCTTGACAGCCTGCACGACGGCCACAAGCTGTTCCCCACCGGCGTGCCGCAGCGCTGGCGGACGCTGCGGCTGATGGCGCTCGCCGACGGCATCACCGACGCCTCGGCGCTGCGTCGGCAGGAGCTAATGCGGCCCGAGAAGGAGCGCTCCAAGTCGTGGGTCGAGCGGCAGAAGGAGAAGGAGCTGCGTGGGCTCGACATGCTGGAGCGCGAGGTGCCGCGCTTCCACCGGGACATCACCATCGGGCAGATCAGCGTCGGCTGCTGCCTCGGCTGGCTCGATTTCCGCTGGGGGACGGCGGGGGACTGGCGGATCGGCCGGCCGCTGCTCGCCGACTGGTACAGCATGTTCATGTCGCGCCCGTCGATGATCGCAACGGTGCCGGAAGAGGCCTGACCGGAGCGGCCGCGGCCGTTGGCCGGCGCGGATGAGCCGGCGGTATCAGGCGCGGTTTCTGGCGTGGCGGCCGGCGGTGGCGGGCTGCCGCACCCGCGGCAGGGTTGCCCCCTGGCGCAGGGCGGCCAGGGTGCGTGCCCAGGACACGGCGAGCATCGGCCGTGTCTCCACGATCATGGCGACGTTGAAGCCGCTTTCCAGATCCTCGACCGCCGCGGCGTAGGCGGCGACATAGAGGTTGGCGGACCCGGACGCCAGCACGAACAGCCGGTTGGCGGCGCGGACGTCGGTGGCGACGGCGGCGAGATCGAAGTTCAGGGGCCCGCCATCGGTCGCCTCGTCGCCGACGTCATCGGCAACCAGGACGAAGCGCCGCCGCGCCCGCCGGCGCGGCGGATGGACGCCGGCCCCCAGCATCTCTACCTCGAAGCCGGCCCGCTCGGCCGCGCGGAACGTGGCGCGCACGTGCTCGGGCAGATCGTCCAGCAGGTGGTCAGGCAAGGTGCGAAAGCGCACCCAGCTGTTCGTCAGGTCGATCATGTCGCGTCATTCCCCCATGCGCGGCGGTGGCTTCCTGGCGTACGCTATCCTGTAACAAGTAACATAGCGGCGGCCAGCGCACTAGGAATATTTAGATAAAAGAAGGAATATCGACGCGACTTGCCTGCCCTCACCGGCAGGCGCATAGGCCGCCCGAAGGGCGCTGCGTCAGGAGAATGGTGATGGCCACACCGACAGTCGGCCGCCGGCGCGGCGGAAGAGTACCGGAGCGGCGGGAGCCGCAGAGGCTGCGCAAGACCGAGCAGGCCAACGAGCAGCTTGCGAGGCAGACGCGCAAGCTGCTCGGCAAGCACTGGGCCAACAAGTACCGTCACGGCCGCGGCTGATCCCGCCGCCGTGACGGAGACCCACCGCTTCAGGCGGCGGCGCGCAGCCCCAGGCGCTGCCAGACGTCCCGCATCGCCATCACCAGATGGTCGATATCGGCGTCGGAATGCAGCGGCGAGGGGGTAAAGCGCAGCCGCTCGGTGCCGCGCTCGACCGTCGGGTAGTTGATCGGCTGCACATAGACGCCGTGGCGCTCCATGAGCGTATCGCTGGCCTGCTTGCACAGCACCGCATCGCCGACGAGCACCGGGACGATGTGGCTGACCGACGGCAGCACGGGCACGCCGATCTCGCGGAACCGCCGCTTCAGGGTGGCGGCGCGTTCCTGATGCCGCTCGCGGATCTCGGGGTGCTCCTTCAGCCAGCGGATCGAGGCGAGAGCACCGGCGGCGACTGACGGCGGCAGCGCCGTCGAGAAGATGAAACCGGAGCCGAAGGAGCGGACGACATCGCACATGGCGGCGCTGCCGGCGATGTAGCCACCGACGACGCCGACCGCCTTGGCGAGGGTGCCCTGGATCACCGTCAGCCGTTCGGCGACGCCGTCGCGCTCGGCGACGCCGCCGCCGCGCGCGCCGTACATGCCGACGGCATGCACCTCGTCGAGAAACGTCATCGCGCCAAACTCATCGGCCACGTCGCACAGCCGCGCGATCGGCGCGATGTCGCCGTCCATCGAATAGACGCTCTCGAAGGCGATCAGCTTCGCCCGTTCGCGCGGGTACTCGGCAAGCTGGCGGGCGAGGTCGTCGACGTCGTTGTGGCGGAAGATGCGCTTTTCTGCCTTCGAGTGGACGATGCCCTCGATCATCGAGTTGTGGTTCTTCGCGTCCGAGAACACGACGCAGTCCGGCAGCAGCCGGCACAGCGTCGACAGCGCGGTCATGTTGGCGATCCAGCCCGAGCCGAACAGCAGGGCGGCTTGCGTCCCATGCCAGTCCGCCAGCTCACGTTCCAGCATGACATGGCCGTGGTTGGTGCCGGAGATGTTGCGGGTGCCGCCGGCGCCGGCGCCGCAGCGGCCGATGGCCGCATGCATGGCGTCGAGAACCGCGGCATGCTGCCCCATGCCGAGATAGTCGTTGGAACACCACACGGTGACCTCGCGCAGGCCCGCACTGCCGTGCCAGAGGGCACGCGGAAACTTGCCGGCCTGCCGCTCCAGGTCGGCAAAGACGCGATAACGTCCCTCGCGCTTGAGGGACCCGATGCGCTCTCCGAAAAACCCCTCGTAATCCATGCCGCCTCGCCGTTTCGCTCCTGATTGTCTTCCCGGTCTCTGCAAGCCTTGCCACTTGCGCCCGGCGTTGTCGCGTCAAGTTTGCGATCGCCCGCGGCGTTCGGCAAGCTTAACCGCGCTGCCACGGGTCAGGATTCGGCAAAATGGCTCCAGATCGTCCAGAGCCCGATGATGACGAACCCCGTTCCGGCGATCAGCTTGAGCGGAATGACCGTCAGGTACCGCTCTGCCGCGGTGCCGAGGGCGACGGCAACCGCCGTGGACAGGACCAGCGCCGATGCCGCGGCAACGAAGATCCAGACCGGATGCTGCTGGCCGTTGGCGGCAAACAGCAGGGTGGAAAACTGCGTCTTGTCGCCGAGCTCGGCGAGAAAGACCGTCCCGAAAATGATGAGGAGCTGCTTCATGGCCTTTTGAGGAAGCCGGGTGCTGACCAAATGCCGGAGTGACGCGCACCGGCTTCTCCTGCGCGCATCCGACACCGGTCTCGCCGAGCCCCCGCCGGGCCGCTCGCGCCATGGCCGAAGCCAAGCATGTTGACACGAGCCCCTTCCGGACATGGAAGGGTGGCTACTCCCCTTCGACGAGCGCACGATAGGCCGGGGAGGCGGGCTCATGCAACCCGCGCCTGGGGCAGACCTCCAATGTCCCTTTGCAGGGTTCTGCTGCTGCGGGTCCACCTTGACCTTGTGCACAAGGCCGAATAGCTTTGCTGCAAGTGCGTAAGTGCCACGGCGGATCATCCCCGGTCGCGACATAGACGCGAGCCTGCAGCGGCTTGCCGGATTGCCGGCGGACGGGGCGTGTGCCCGCTCCCGCCTCTCCAACGATCGAGCCCATGGTGGTCAGCGAGCCCATACCCGACCCTGCCCCAAACCCCGCCGCCGCCGGGCAGCCGCCGCAGCCCGCCGCTGCGCCCGATACCGTCGCCGCCGCGGGCACGCCGGCTGACAGCAAGCCTCCGGAACCCGAGGAACCGCCAACGCTGAGCGGGGACGAGATCGCCCGCATCGTCGGATCGTCGCACGATGCGCCGTACAGCGTGCTCGGCCCGCACCCGGATGCAGCGGGCTCGGGGGTCGTCGTCCGCGCATTCCTTCCCGGCGCCGAAGGGGTGGCGCTGCGTTTTTCAGGGGCAACCGCCCCGGCTCGCGAGATGCGGCGCATCCATGCCGATGGCCTGTTCGAGGTCCGGCTGGCTGGCGCGACGCGGGCGCCCGCCTACGAGCTGGTTGCCCGCTTCGGCGACGGCCCGGCGCAGCGTCTCGCCGATACCTACCGCTTCGTCCCGCCCGACTTCAGCGAGAGCGACGCGGTCGAGTTTGCCGCCGGCCGTCATCCCCGCCTGTTCGAGCGGCTGGGAGCGCGGCCCGCCGCGCGGGACGGCATCGCCGGGGTCGACTTCGGCGTCTGGGCGCCGAACGCCGCCCGCGTCAGCGTCGTCGGACCGTTCAACGCCTGGGACGGCCGCCGGCACCCGATGCAGCGGACCGGCCGGGCCGGTATCTGGCAGGTGTTCATTCCCGGCGTCGGTGCCGGCGAGCTCTACAAGTTCGAGATCAGGACGAAGGAAGGCGCCGTCTTTCTCAAGCCCGACCCCTTCGCCACCGCCAGCGAGCCCTTGCCCAACCGCGCCTCGATCGTCACCGGCGTTCTCGGCCGCAGGTGGCGGGACGGCGACTGGCTGACGCACGGCCGCGCCGCGGCGGTGCGCGAGCGCGGGCTGCGAAGCTGCCGCGTGTCCTGGCGAGGCGCCGAGGCGGCGTCGTGGGCCGACGGGGCGGCTGTTGCCGGCTGCGGCTTTGTCGAGCCCGGTGACGGCGATGGCGACGCCGGCATCTTCAGCGACGGGCTGTTCATCAGTGCCCCTGCCGGAGCGCCGGAAGGCGCGCCGGCGTGGATCGAGGCGTGCCATGCCGCCGGCCTCGGCGTCGTCCTGGCTGCCCCGGACGAGGGCTTTCCGCCGGGGGCAGCCGACCTCGCCTGGTTCGATGGCACACGCCTGCTGGAGCGCGCCGATGCAGCAGAGGCGCCGCTGCGCTTCGACCTCGCCAAGGGCGAGGTGCGCAGCATCCTGCTGTCGGCGGCGGTGTTCCGGCTGCAGTGCTGGCATGCCGATGCGCTTGCCGGCCCCAGCGCGGCACTGCGCGCGGTGCGGGCGCTGCCCGCCGAGCTGCTAGCAGGCTCGTGGCTGATCGTCCGCGATCCGTTGCCGGCCCCCAGCCTCGGCGAGCGGGAGATCCGCCGCATCGCCGTGGGCCGGCACGATGATCCCTATGCCGTCCTCGGTGTCCATCCGGTCGTGGTTCCGGTGGTTCCGGCGGTGGCCGGCAGCGGTCCCACACCAGCCGAGGCGCCGGCCGCCGGCGCCGCGCCGCTGCCGATCGCCAGCGCCGGCGGCATTGCGGTGCGCACCCTGCAGCCGGGCGCGATCGCGGTGCATCTGCTGCCGACCGCAACCCCGGCGCTGGCCTGCGAGATGCAGCCCGTCGATCCGGCCGGGCTATTCGAGGCGCGCCTGCCGCGCGATCCCGGCGACTACCGGCTGCGGGTGTTCGCCGCCGACGGGACCTCGCAGGAACTCGTCGACCCCTATACGCTGACAGACTTCAGCTTTACCGGCCACGACCGCCAGCTCTTCGGCGAAGGCAACCACTACGCCATCTTCGAGAAGCTCGGCGCCCATCCCCGGGCGATCGCCGGCCTCGACGGGGTGACCTTCGCGGTATGGGCGCCGAATGCCGAAGGCGTCGGCGTGGTCGGCGACTTCAACGGCTGGAACGGTCTCGCCCACCCGATGAAGCTGCACGGCCATTCCGGCGTCTGGGAAGTTTTCGTGCCGCGGGCAGCGAAGGGCGATACCTACAAGTTCGAGATCCGCGCCCGCAATGGCTATGTCTTCTTAAAGACTGACCCCTTCGCCTTTCGCACCGAGGTGCCCCCCGCCACCGCCAGCGTCGTCTACGACCTGCACGGGGTTCATCGCTGGCGAGATGGCGACTGGCTGGCGGCGCGGGCGGCGAGCCGGCCGTGGGAGCAGCCGATGGCCATCTACGAAATCCACCTCGGCTCGTGGATGCGCGGTCCCGCCGGCCGCCGGCTCACCTACAGCGAGGTGGCGGCGAAGCTGGTGCCGTATGTGAAGTCGCTGGGCTTCACCCACATCGAGCTGCTGCCGATCGCCGAGCATCCCTATGAGCCCTCCTGGGGCTACCAGGTCTCCCACTTCTATGCGCCGACCTCCCGTTTCGGCCCCCCCGCGGAGCTGATGGAGTTCGTCGACCAGTGCCATGAGGCCGGCATCGGCGTCATCCTCGACTGGGTACCGGGGCACTTCCCCAAGGATGCGCATGCTCTCGCCTGGTTCGATGGCACCCACCTGTTCGAGCACGACGATCCGCGCAAAGGGGAACACCCCGACTGGGGAACGCTGATTTTCAACTACGGGCGGCACGAGGTCGAAAACTTCCTGATCGCCAACGCCCTGTTCTGGCTGGAGGTCTATCACTTCGACGGGTTGCGGGTGGATGCCGTGGCCTCGATGCTCTACCTCGACTACTCGCGGCCGGCCTACGGCGGCTGGGTGCCCAACGTCTATGGCGGCAAGGAGAACCTGGAGGCGATCGAGTTCCTCAAGCACACCAACTCGATCCTGCACGCCCGCAATCCCGGGATCCTGATGATCGCCGAGGAGTCAACCTCGTGGCCGAATGTCTCGCGGCCGACCGACCAGGGCGGCCTCGGCTTCGGCTTCAAGTGGAACATGGGCTGGATGCACGACACGCTCGCCTACTTCAGCGTGCCGCCGGCCGAGCGCCGGTGGCACCACGGCCGGCTGACCTTCAGCATCGTCTACGCCTTCAACGAGAATTTCGTGCTGTCGCTGTCGCACGACGAGGTGGTGCACCTGAAGCGCTCGCTGCTCGGCAAGATGCCCGGCGAGGACTGGGAGCGCTTCGCCAACCTGCGGCTGCTGTTCACCTTGATGTACGCTCACCCCGGCAAGAAGCTGCTGTTCATGGGCGGCGAGCTCGGCCAGGAGGGCGAGTGGAGCCACGAGGCGGGGCTGGAGTGGCGGGCGCTGGAACGCAAGTCCAACCGGGCGCTCGGCTGGTGCGTCCAGGACCTCAACCGGCTCTACCGCAGCCAGCCGGCCCTGCATCAGGTCGACTTCCGCGGCCAGGGGTTCGAGTGGCTGGAGGTGGACAACGCCGAGGAGAGCACACTCGCCTTCCTGCGCAAGGCCAGGGACCCGCGGCAGGCGCTGCTGTTCGCTGGCAACTTCTCAGCGATCTCGCGTCCCGAGCACCGCATCGGCGTGCCCTATCCCGTCGCCTACACCGTCCTCTTCGACAGCAACGAGCCGAAATACGGCGGCGTCGGCGCCCCGCGCGGCGGCGAGCGGATCATCGCCGACGAGATCCCCTGGGCCGGCCAGCCGTTCTCCATCAGCCTCGCCCTGCCAGCCCTTTCGGCAGTGATCCTGCAGCCGGACCCGGCGGTCGGCGGCTGACCCGGGCGGAGCTTGCTTCGTAGAGAGCGGGGAGCCGTGGTGCGCTTCGCTTCGCGCAGCGGCACCCTATGGCGCGACGGCGGGTGTGATGCGTAGGGTGCCGGTGAGCGGCAGCGAACCGCACCATCCGGAGCAGGAGCCGGCTCGCAACGGGCTGGTATCGAAGAACCGGTGCGTCTTGCCGGGTTTTGAAACGCGTTACGTCCTGCTCACGGCCTGTTCGAGAGCCTCGCGGATGAACCGGGTGTAGGGGATGCCGCGCGCTCTGGCGCGGGCCATCACCGCTTCGAGCAGCGGTCTGGGAACGCGCATGTTGATTTGCGCGTCCTTTTGTTCGAGTTCGAATTGCACCGGCTTCGCGCCTGAGAGGTCATATTGAGTGAGATCAGCGGTAGCAACAAAACGCTCCGCTTCCTCGTCGGTCTCAAAGGCCGGGATTGTCTTTTTCATAGCTCTCGACCTCTTCTCGGTGCATATACCGGGCGCTAATCGGCCGGATATATTTCTCGCCATCGCGCTCCCGGATGGTGAAAACTGCGAAGACTGCTCGACCCTGTCCGGTATGGCCAATAGCCCGAAGCCGCTCTTCGCACTGCGAATGGACCGCATCGGGAAGAATCATCACCGGACGAGCAAAAAGCCCCTCGATCTCGACTTGAGAAACGCCGTGTTTCTGGCACTTGCTAAGGTTGCCTTCGTCCCACTCGAATCCTGCAAAAGCATCGCGCATGACGCAAACTAGACAAATGTATGCACGTCTTATAACAGGACAAGAGCGCTACGTGCCCGGGTACGTCCCCCTGGGTGGAAGGCAAAAGTCCCGCAGGCGTTACCCGGCGGGGCTTTGCACTCGAAAGGATCAGCAGGTGCGGCCGCTGCCGCCGGTGCGGTCAGGCGAGCAGCGAGGCGGTGTAGATCTCCGGGTTGCCGGCGACCGTCGTGCGGTGCATGCGGCGGACGAAGCGTTCGGTGTCGAACGGCGTGCCCTTGTGGTTGACCGCGAGGTTGTCCCAGAAGAGCAGGTCGCCGTCGCGCCAGGCGTGGGCGTAGACGAAGTCCTCGCGGGTGGCGTGCTGGCACAGCTCTGCCAACAAACGCTCGCCCTCGGCGCCGGGCAGTTCCTGGATGCCGGTGGCGTAGCCCGGGTTGATGTAGAGGGCCTTGCGGCCGGTGCGCGGATTGCGGCGGACCAGCGGATGGACGACGTCGGGGTAGAGGGCGCGGCGGGCGTCGGTCAGCGGCGGCTGCGTCGCATCGCGGTCGCGCAGCGCCTCGTAGTACTCCGAGAAGCTGTGCACCGCGTGCAGGGCCTCGATGCGGCGCTGCGTTGCGGCCGGCAGCGCGTCCCACGCCTTGTACATGTTGGCGAACAGCGTCGCCGCCCCTTCCGGCGGGCAGCGAACGCCGTAGAGCAGCGAGCCGATGGCAGGGTAGGGGAGGAAAGACTGGTCGGAGTGCCACAGCCGGCCGACGCTGGGATCGCCGATGGCGCGGCCGTTCTCCTCGACGTTGCCGATGACGTAGATCAGCGGCTGGCCGTCGAGCTGGTACTGTTTCTGCGCCACTTCCTGCAAGGTCCCGAAGCGGCGGCTGAAGGCGATATGGCTGTCGGGGTCAAGACGCTGCCGGCGGAACAGCAGAATACCATTGTCGTCGAGCGCCGCCCGCAAGGTCTCGATCACCTTGTCGGCGACCGGCCGCGAAACGTCGATCTCCAGCACCTCGACGCCCAGTGCCGGCGACAGGGCGCGGACGGCGACGGCGGCGGGATCGGTGCGGCGGGTCTGCAGGTCGGTCATGCTCATCGGTTCTCTTCGCTCCGGATACTTCGCGAGGCTCTAGCAGAGAGATGGCGCTCACCGCCAGCAGCGGTGCGGATTTGCAATGCACTGTCACAAATTTTGATCGCCGGCCGGGCCGTCTTGCCGACGCCGCCGGTAACTTTCCGCCGTCAGCGCAGCGACCGCTCGATCTGCCGGTCGGGCAACATGTCGAAGCCGGGGAAGATATCGATGCCCAGCGCCCGCTTGCCGACGTAGAGAACGATGAGCAGGGCGAACATGCCGATCAGCACCATTGCCGTGGCGATGAAGGCGTTGCCCGCCCGCCACATCCGCCGGAGCAGGCGCTTGAGCATGCCGCGCTGGTGCAGGTGCATGCGCATGCGATGCACCCTTCCCGCCAGCAGCACGACGTACCACGAGCGGCCGGCGACCGGCACGGTGAACCGCACGTCGACAACGTGGGCGCCGGCGGAACGGGCACCGAACGCTAGTTTCACCGCGTCGAGCTGAGCCGGCGTGAACGACTCCGCCACGTCCTCGGGGATGCGCGAGAAAAACAGCTTCTGAAACGGATCGGCGGGCTGCGGGGTCATCGACGGGTCCATTCGGGCAAATACCCGATCATGCCCGCGACCGGGCGATCATGGCAAACAACCACAGATTATAATACCTTAACGGGCCGGTTCGTCCAGTCCCTGGGGAGCACCAGGACCGAGGGGCTGGCCGTAGGAGAATTCAACGAAATTGCCGTCCGGATCCTTCAGCCCGCAATAGTAGCCGACTGGATAGGGCTCGTCACACGGCTCCCAGATCAGGCATCCGGCCGCCCGTGCTTCGCTGGCAATGTCGTCGACCTCCTGCCGGCTGGTGCAGGCGAAGCCGAGGTGGCCGTAGTCGTCGGCTGCCGGCTCATGGCCGTGGCCGCCTGCCAGCAGAACGAAGATCATTTCATCCTCGCGGCCGTTCTCTGCCAGCCAGACGACGCGGGCGCCACCTGGCGAGGTGCGCTCGTGCACCACCTGCAGGCCGCAGAAGTGCCGGTAGAATCGGGTGCTGGCGTCGAGGTCGCGGACCTGCATCGCCACGTGGGTGAAGGTCGGCGTCCGCCGCCCGGTTGCCGGCGCGGCCATCAGCCGGAATCGCGGCTGGCGGTGGCGGAGGCGCTCGGCCGCCGCAGATAGTCGAGCGGATCGACCGCCTTCTTGCCCTTGCGCAGCTCGAAGTGCAGCTGCGGCTGGTCGACGCCGCCGCTGGAGCCGACCCGGGCGATCAGCTGGCCGCGCTTGACGCGCTCGCCCCGGCGCACCAGCAGCTCCTGGTTATGGGCATAGGCGGTGACCCAGCCGCCGGTGTGCTTGATCAGCAGGATGTTGCCGAAGCCGCGCAGCTCATTGCCGGCATAGGCGACGACGCCCGAATTGGCGGCGTAGACCGGCGTTCCAGCAGGGGCGGCGATGTTGACGCCGTCGTTGACCCGCCCCCCGTCCTTCGGTCCGAACTCGGAGATGATCCGGCCGTCCACCGGCCAGACGAAGCCGTCGCCGGCAGGCAGCGAGGGTGCGGCCTCGGGACGGGCGGG
>JBDHSN010000064.1:0-16587 GCA_039808105.1 Rhodospirillales bacterium | reverse complement strand
AGCTCAGCCTGGTAGAGCACTGTCTTCGGGAGGCAGGGGTCGGTGGTTCGAATCCACTCACTCCGACCACTGGGTCTTTAATAGAATCAGGCAGATGCAAGGATTGGGCGTCCGTCCTAATGCTGCATCTGGGGCCTGAACGTTGCAGCAACCTGCACCTGCTCCTGCGGGATAAGTGCGGGAAGGCGGCCTCACGGGCTCAGACGGGTGCCGCGCCGGGGTGGGCGAGGCGGTTCAGCGGGCGTTCGAGCAGCTCGATCTGGCGGGCGATGCGCGCGAGGGATTCGAGCCTCGGCCCTTCCGGGCGGGGCGGCGGCGCGGGCTGGCCGGCGGCGAAAGCGTCGAGGGTGCCGCCGATCCAGCTTCGCCAGCTCCGCCAGGCGTCGGGGTCCAGCGCCTCGCGCGACCACGCCTCGTGCTGCAGCACCGCGAGCCGGCCGCCGATGCGGCGCAGGGTGGCATCGACCACCATCGCCGCTTCCAGCCAGTCGCGCTGGCGCCGGCGCGGCTCCTGCAGCGCCCGCGACAGCGAGGCCTCGAGGTTGTTGGCGGCGACGCCGGCGGCGCGGCGCGCCGCTTCCACCGCCTTCTCCCCGGCTTCGCCCAGCATCAGCGACAGCACGGCGTCGGCGAAGCGCGCGTGCGCCACAAGGGTCGCCTGCAGCTCCTTGCGCAGCCGCGGCGGCTCCCAGCTCGGCCACAGCAGCAGGCAGCCGGCCACCGCGATCATGCCACCGAGCACGGTGAACAGGGCGCGCATCTCGACGATCTCCCACGAGCTGTGGCCGGGCTGGATCAGCTCGACCAGCACCACCAGCTGCGGCATCAGGCAGGCGACGAAGAAGCCGTAGCTGACGTCGCGGGCTGAGAAGCCGATGATGCACAACGGGAACATCAGCGCCGCCAGCGCCAGCGGACTCTGCGCCGCATACGCCAGCAAAGCGCCGATGAGGCCGCCCAGCACGGTCCCGCCGATACGCTCCAGCGCGCGCTGCCAGGTGGCGGAATAGAACGGCTGCATCGTCAGCACGACGGTGATCGTCAGCCAGTGGTTGAACGGGCCCTGCCACAGCAGCGTCACCACCAGCGCCGGCGCCGCGATGGTCGCCGCGCGCAGCGCGTGGCGCAACGTCGCCGAGCGCCAGGTGAGGTTAGCGGCGATCGGGCCGAGCAGCCGCTCCCGCCAGGGCACCCCCGGCTCCGGCTTCTCCGGCCGGCCGCCCGCCGGATGCGGCCCCGGCCGCTGCGCATCGGGAAGGAGATCCGCGGCCAGCGCGTCGCCCGGGCGAAACAGCTTGAGGGCAACCCGCAGCCGGTCGGCAAGCGCCTGGGTGAGGCGCTGCACGATCGGGTCGGGCCCGTCGCGCGCCGCGAGGCGGTCGACGGCCTGCGCCAGCCGGGGCGGCGGTTTCGATGCGTCCGCTGCCATCGCCCGCGCCAGTGCCAACAGCAGGGGCGGCAGGCGACGCAGAAGCGGCGCTGCCTGCTCGCGCTGGCCCGGCTCCGGCCCGGGCTTGTCCGCGGCCTCCAGCACATCGGAAAGGGCGATGAGGATGCCGAAGACCTGCTCGCCGGCTTCCAGGCGGAGCAGCGCCCGGGTGCCGCGCGGCGACAGCGATCCGCGCCTGCGGATCTGCTCCATGACCACGGTGCGGGCGTCTTCGATCGCCTGACGCACGGGGCGCCGGTGGGCGCGGCCGTGCGCCTCCCATTCGGCGACCGATACCTCCGGCCGCAGTGCCAGGGCGCGGATATCCTCGCTCAGCGCCGCCAGCAGCCGCCAGACGTCGGCGACGGCAACGCGAACAAGACGGTAGGGATCAAGCCGCCAGGTAACCAGCGCCAGCAGCGCCGCCCAGGCGCCGCCGGCCATGAACATGAGCGCGATCAGCACCGCCTGATCCAGGCCGAGGGGCTGATCGAGGGCAAGCACCAGCACCACCGTCAGCACGTTGCCGGCGGCCATCGCCGCCACGCCCCACACCCGGGCGAAGCTGGTACAGAAGATGAGAAGGCAGGCGAGCGGCACCACCACCGGCAGCCCCAGCGGCCGCAGCAGCCCGAAGCTCGCCCAGATCAGGCCGCCGAGGACGGAGAAGATGCTCAGCGCGATCAGCCGTGGCCGGAGGGGACCGCCGGCGTCGCTGAAGCAGGCGAGGTTGGCGGCCAGCGCCATGTAGAGCAGGGGAGGCCAGGGCACCCACTGGTACAGCAGGATGACCGTGGCGCAGGCGAGCGCCGCCCGGACGCCCTCGGCGATGCTGATGCTGCGTAGATCGAAGCCGACGGGCAGACGGGTAAGATCGGCACCCGGGTTGCGCAAGGTGCGGCGGTTCACGCGTTGGGCAAGGACGGCGGGCAACCTGTCGCGAAGGCGGGCCGGCATCACATCTTCCTAAAGGCGGAGCTGGTCTCGGTGGCCGAACTGCCAGCCTTGAACGCCGCAGCGGGTCCAGCGACGCATCCCCGGTCGTCCCCAACCGCTCCCTGGCGTCAATGATTATTACTCTGATCGCCTTCCCGCACCCGATTGATTTCCGCCGCCGCCGTCGGGGCGCCCCGTTGGCCTTGCCGCCGGCCGGGCTTGCATTCAAGTAACGTTCTGCAAGAGCCGGTCGTCCCCCTCGTCGGGGATCGCCAACATCGGGGTGACCATGAACGTCGTCGACAGATCCGCACCGCCGCCTCGTCCGCGCCGCATCATTCCGCTGCTGGCGCCCCTCTATGACGCCCTGACACCGCTGACCGTGCCGATGATCCGGCTGACCGCCGGCTTGCTGCTGCTGCCCCACGGCTGCCAGAAGCTGTTCGGCTGGTTCGGCGGCAAGGGCATGGCCGGTACCGCCGCCTACTTCGCCAACGCCGGCTTCGAGCCTGGCTATCTCTGGGCGCTGCTGGTGGCACTGACCGAGACTGTTGGCGGGCTGTGTCTCGCCGTCGGCTTTCTGACGCGGCCCGCCGCCGCCGCCATCGCCGTTTTCATGGCGGTCGCGGTGATCGAGACCCACTGGCCGAAGGGCTTCTTCTGGACCAGCGGCGGCTTCGAGTACCCGCTGATGTGGGGGATCGTGGCGCTCGCCTTTGTCATCCGCGGTGGTGGCCGCTACTCCGTCGACGGCGTGATCGGCCGCGAGTTCTGATCCTGCCGGCGCCGGCTGGCCGAGAAAAACGGCAGCCAGCCGCATCAGTCCTCGTTCGCCCATGCACGCGGCTCTCGGCGCGCCGGTGGGCGGGGGCAACCGCCCGTCCGTTGCGAGCACGAAGGGGCAGGCGACGCACGGGAGCGCCGTCCTGGCCCCGGTGCGGCCGCCGCGGCCACTCCCGCAAAACATCCCTGTCACCGCGCTGAGGTCGTGTGGCTGCCGCTCCGGCAGATGGCAGGCAGGGACCGCCCGATGAGAAAATATCGATGAATTGTATTATTTGCCTTACTGTATTAATCAAATCATACGCGCAAATAAATATTTCGTAAACGAGCGAGTGTCGCCCCTATAGTGTCGCTCTGACGGGGGACACAAGCGGTAGAATTTGCCGTAGCCGACGCCAAAGGTCATTGTTCATGTCGACTATTCCAGGCATAGCCTACGACGATATCATCATGGGAACAGCCGCCGCCGAGCAATTCCTGGCCGGCAGCGGCAACGACGCCGTCTTCGGCGGTGGCGGCAACGACCAGATCTCCGGTGGCTCCGGCGACGACGCGCTGCTCGGGGAGACCGGCGATGACACCCTCGACGGCGGCTCCGGCGCCGACTTCCTGCTGGGCGGCCTCGGCAACGATGCGCTGAGCGGCGGCAGCGGCCGCGACCTGCTGTCCGGTGGCGACGGCAGCGACACCCTCGATGGCGGCTCCGATGCCGACAGCCTGTTCGGCGGCGCCGGCACCGACCTGCTGCGCGGCGGCTCCGGCGACGACCTGCTCGACGGCGGCAGCGGCGACGATGCCCTCGACGGCGGGGTCGGCAACGACCTGCTGTTCGGCGGCGACGGGCACGACCAGCTTACGGGCGGCCTCGGCAACGATGGGCTGTTCGGCGGTGCCGGTAATGACCTGCTGTACGGGGGCAGCGGTGACGATGCCCTCTTCGGCGACGCCGGCAACGACCTCGTCGACGGGGGTGCCGGCAACGATACGCTGTTCGGCGGTTCCGGTGGCGACAGCCTCTATGGCGGCGCCGGCAACGACCTGCTCGATGGCGGCGCCGGCGCCGATGTCGTCGATGGGGGGCTCGGCGATGATCGGGCCGATGGCGGTGCCGGCGATGACCTCGTCTACGGCGGCCTCGGCAACGACCTGCTATTCGGCGGCGCAGGCGATGACCTTCTCGACGGCGGCGACGGCAACGACGACCTGAGCGGCGGTGCCGGCGACGACCGCCTGTTTGCCAGCGCCGGCAACGACACGCTTGCCGCCGGCGGCGGCGACGACCTCCTCGACGGCGGCGACGGCAACGACGTGCTCAGCGGTGGCGACGGCGATGACCGCCTGTTCGGCGGCACCGGCAACGACACCCTCGAAGGGGGCGCCGGCGACAATGAGCTGACCGGCGGTGCCGGGCAGGATCTGTTCGTCTTCAGCGGCGGCGGCGGCAACGACGTGATCCTCGACTTCGAGGATGGCGACCTGATCCAGATTGCCCGCAACATCAACGGCTCAGGGATCGCTTCGGCCGACGATCTCGGCGGCATGATCGCCGACGACGGCGGCAATGCGGTCGTCGACTTCGGCAACGGCGATACGCTCACGCTGGTCGGCGTCTCCGCCGACGACGTCCAGGCGGATCCCGGCAAGTACTTCCACATCTCGTAGCCTTGCGCCGGGCTGCAGGTGTCGTCGGGAAAGACGCCTGCCGCCCGGCACTGTGAGCCGCCGCCGCTTCCAGGCTCCGGCTGGGGGGACAGACCGCGATGACGCTATCCGTTGCCGCGCCGCTCGCCGTGCAGCCGGTGGGTAGGCGGACGCTGCTGCTGGCTTGGGAGGGCGAGCCGGCGCCCCGGTCGGCGCGGCTGAGCGTCCATATTGCCGGCACCGGCGTTGCGGCTCCGCACGCGCTGGTGCGCCTGCCGCTGCAAGCGGGCGGCGTGCGCAACGTTCTCGCCGTTCGCACCGACGTGCGGGCGGGCTCGATGCCGATCGACATCGCCAGCCGCGAGGGTGGGCTCGTCGCCCGGCTGGTCTACGAGACGGAGGCCTGGCAGCCCGCCGGCGGCTTCGATGCTCCGCTTCTCGCCGGTGGGCTGGCGGGCCGGGAGCGGGGACGGCTGCTGCGCTTTCTCGCCGAAGTCTGCGGCTCGCTGTTCCACCTGCAGCAGGACCGCGCGTTCGGCGCCGCGTTGCGCGCGCTGCTGGCCGAGACCGTCGCCGCCGCCGGCCGGCTGGTCGCCCGCTGCCGCCTGCCGTCCGGCCTCGTGCTCTGCGAAGCGCTGGTGCCGGAGGGGCTTGGCGAACAGCTCAGCGCCGTTGCTTTCGGCAGCGACAGGGTGGAGCGGCTGTCGGCGCGGCCCGGGTACGTGGCCGGTGGGCGGGCGCGGCCCGGCCGGACGACGGCTGCCCTGATCCTGCCGGCGGCGACTGCCGCTGCCGAGACCGTGCTGATCTTCGGCGAGGGCGGCGTCGCCCGGCGGGTTCCGGCGGGATTCTCGGCAACGCTGCCGTTCGTCCACGCGTGGCTGGCCAATCCGGCGGCGGCCCGGCCAGCGCATCGCCGGTTTCTGCTCGACCGCCTGAGCGACGGCAGCCTCGGCGGCCGGCCGAGTGAAGCGCTGTGCCGCGAGCTGCAGGTGCTGTCAGCGCGACCCGGGGGCGGCGGCCAGGGTGTGGAGGCGGCCGCCGACCTGGTGCTGGCGGGCGAGAGCGGTGTGCTGGTCGTCGGCAGCCTCAGGGATGCGCACGGCCTGGTGGATCACATCGAGGTCGAACGCCGCGGCGTCAGCCGGGTCGTCCCACCAGCCGGGCTGGTGCGCTTCGGCCGGGGCCAGGGCGCGGCTGGTGGCGAGGGCTTCATCCTTCGGATCGCCGGTGGCGACCCGGCGACGGCGCCGGTTTCCCTCGCGCTGCGGCTCGGCTCCGGCGCCCGCATTCCCTTCGGCGAGGGACCAACGGCGCTGTCGCCGGCGGACGCCCAGGACGCGCTGCTGGCGGCGGTTGCCGGCGAGCCGCCGGCCGCCCGGGTGGTTTCGGCCATCGCGCCGGCCGTGCGCGATCTCGCTAACGCCCGCCGGCAGGCGGCCAGCGTCAGCGAGGTGGTGGACATCGGCCGGGGACCAGACCATCCCAAGGTCAGCGTGCTGGTTCCGTTCTGCCGCGATACGGAGCTGCTGCGCTGCCGGATGGGCGTGCTCGCCGCCGATCCGACCCTCGCCCGGGCGGAATTTCTCTACCTCGTCGAAAGGGCGGACGACGCGGCGTTGGCGGTGCAGATGCTGACCGCGCTGCACGCCGGCTACGGCGTGCCGTCGCGTCTCGTCATGTTCGCTGGCCACCCTCCTTTCGGGGGGGTGGTAGACCTCGCCGCCGGGCTGGCAGGGGGGAGCCTGATCGCTCTGCTCGGCCGCAACGCCGTGCCGGAAACGCCCGGCTGGCTGACTGAACTGGCCCGGCATCTCGCGGCGACGCCACGATGCGGGATCGTCGGCGCCCAGGTAATCAATCCCGACCATTCGCTGCTCTGCGCCGGCTACGCGATCACCACCGGCGCCGAGGGTGACGGCTGGGCGCTGCAGCCGCTGTTGCGCGGCTTTCCGCGCGACTACCCGCCGGCGGCCGAGGCGGGGCGGGTGGCCAGCCTGCCGGCGGAATGCCTGCTGCTCGGCCGCGCGCTGGCGCGCGAGCTCATCGCCACCGCCGATGGCCTCTTCCTGCCGGAATCCGTCATCGCGGCGATGTGCCTGGGCGCAGGCGCGCGCGGCCTCGATGTCTGGCGGCTGCCGGCGCCGGCGGTGGTCTCCTGGTGCCGCGACGGCGCAGAGGAGAGGCCGGACGCGCAGAGCGCCCTGATGGCGGAGCTTGACCGGGACCACCTGGCACGGCTCCACGCGACGCTGGCCGAAGCCGGCCCGGCCGCGGAACGGCCGACCACAGCGCCAGCGCCGTGCGCTCTCCTGCCGCGCCGGAAGGTCGCCTGACCGCGGTGCGCGTCCTCTTCCTCTGTCACGGCCACCCGGCGCTGGTGCCCGGCGGCACCGAGATCGTCGCCCACGACCTGTTCCGCGCGATGCGCGAGCGGGACGGCTGCGCGGCGCTGTTCGTCGGGTGTGTCAGCCCGCTGCACCGCAACTTCGAGACGGGCAGCCGCCTCCAGACGCTCGGTCGGACCAGCGATGAGATGCTGCTCTGGGTCGGCGCGTTCGATGCCTTCATGCTGGCGCAGACCGAGACCGCCGGCTTCGCCGCGGCGCTGTCCGAGGTGCTGCTCAGCTTCCGGCCGGACGTCGTCCACTTCCACCATCTCTCGCGGCTCGGTCTGGAAGCGGTGCTGCTGGTGCGGCGGCTGCTGCCGGCTGCGCGCGTCGTCCTGACCCTGCATGACTACGCCGTCATCTGCGCCAACGAGGGGCTGATGCGGCGGCCGTCCGGCCAGCTCTGCCGGCAGGCCAGCGATGACGCCTGCCGCGCCTGCCTGCCGCACGTCGCCCACGCCCGCCATGCCGCACGCCGGCGGCATCTGCAGGCGATGCTGCGGCACGTCGATCGCTTCGTCGCGCCGAGCGCCTTCCTGCGCCAGCGCTATCTCGACTGGGGGATTGCCGCCGACCGGATCGTGCTCATCCGCAACGGGGTGCCGGCCCAGCCGCCGGCGCCGGCGGCGGCGCGGCCGCGCACCAGCTTCGCCTTCTTCGGCAACATTGCCCCGCACAAGGGGGTGCTGGTGGCGCTGGAGGCGGCGCGGCTGCTGGCGGCGGACGGGCTAGACTTCGCGCTCCGCATCCACGGCGAGATGCACTTCCAGCCGGAGGCGTTTCGCGCCGATTTCGCCCGCGGGCTGGCGGCGGCCGGGCCGCGGGTTGCCTGGTCCGGCGGCTATAGCCGGGACGAACTGCCCGGTCTGATGGCCGCCGTCGATTGGGTGCTGGTGCCCTCGATCTGGTGGGAGAATGCCCCACTGGTCATCCTGGAGGCGCTGCAGCACCGCCGACCGGTGCTCTGCCCCGACATCGGCGGCATGGCGGAGCTGGTCGGTCGCGGCGGGCAGCACTTCAGCATGGGCAACGCGCATGACCTCGCCCGGACGATGCGCCGGGTGATGGCCACCCGCGGCCTGTGGCGGCGGCTGGTCAACGCACTGCCGGGGCCGCCGAGCCTCGACCAGACCGCCGGACAACATCTCGATCTCTACCGCGCCCTGCTGCGAAACGAGGAGGCTGTGTCAGCGTAATGCCCGATTCCTGCGTCGTCTTCAGCGATCGTCCCGCCGATCGGGGGAGGGAGGATCCGCTGGTGGCTGAAGGAGCTCTGCCGCTGGCGATCGTGCTCGACCCGCGGACCGTGCTCCTCGCCGGTCATACGTCCTCCGTGCTGCCGGCCGCCGCCGTCGCCCTGCTCGGCGACGAAGCCGCCACCGGGAGCTGGCGCGCGACCTCGTGGAAGGCCGACGCTGGCGGCCGCGGCCACCAGCTGATCGCGATCCTCTGCGCCGAGAACATCGTCCGCGCCCTGACCCTGCCGGTGGTCCTGCATGCCGCCGGCGGCGTCCGCACGGTGCTGCCGGAGATTGCCCGGGTCGAGCTTGATGCCGCGCCGCTCCTCGAACACCTGCAGGCCGCCCACGCCGACCTCGCCGCCGTCTACGATTTCATCGAGCATCAGCTCTGCGGAATGGCCCAGCAGGCGCCCGCCTCGCCGCGGGTGCGAGGCATCCTCCTCAGCTTTCTCGAGGCGATCTCGCGCCACGACGGGTTCATCGAGATCGTCGGCGGCAGCGACGGCGGCGGGCTGCTGGTGCAGGGCTGGGCGATGCACCTCGCTGCCGGCACCGCGGATTTCCGTCTGCGCGATGGCGGTGGGTTGAACCCGCACGAGGCGAAGGTCGCGAACTTCGAGCGTCCCGATCTGCTGGAGACGGCGCAGGGGTTCGTTGCTTTCATGAAGCTGGCGGGCGATGTCGATGTGCCATCGCTCAGCCACGTCTATTTCAAGGCGGACGGCGCCTACTGCCACCTCGACGTCGTCGACAACCGTCTCGTGCTGAACGGCGAGACGACCGCGCATCTGAAGGAGATGCTGGGCCGCCTGCATGGTCCGGCCGATGCGGTGCGGGCGTTGAAGCGGGTCTGCCGGCCGCGCTTTCCGGGGCACGAGACCATCGCGGCGATGACCGCGCCCGTCCGGCTGGCGCAGGACCTCGCCCTTTACGTTGCCGGCGGCGGCCTGTTCATCACCGGCTGGCTGCTCGACCCGCGCAGGAGCGTCGCGATGGTGCTGCTCAAGAGCACCCGCAACTTCTATGCGCGCATTGATCAGATGTGGGAGCGGCTGCCGCGTCCGGACGTCACCGCCGGCTATGCCGCCGACCCGCTGTTCGCCGAATGGATCCGGCCGGGGGATCACCAGCACGGCTTCATCGCCTTCATCCCGGTCGCCGAGCCGGTTGCTGCGGACGAGGTGCACTACCTGGAGGTCGTGCTGGAAGACGAGAGCTGCGCCTTCCTGCCGGTCCGCTTCAGTGATGTGGATGCGCAGACGCTGCTGCGGCAGATCCTTGGTGGGGTGAACATCGACGACCCGGTAATCGAGCGGATCATCGGAAACCATCTGGCGCCGCTGGTCTCGGCGGTCTGCCGCGGCGCGCCGGCCAGCGTCGCCGCCTCGTCCAGCAGCTTCGGGAGCCGGGTGAGCGACCCGCTGGTCTCGATGATCGTGCCGCTGCCCGCCGGCTGGGTCGACTTCGACATCAACCTCGCCCGCTTCGCCACCGAGCCCGACCTCCACCAGGCCGAGCTCGTCGTCGGCGCGCCGCGCGAAGGCGGCGACCAGACCGCGCGGGCGCTGCGCCGCTACGCGCCGTTCTACGGCCTCGGCGGGCGGCTGCTGCTGACCACGGAGCCGCTCGACTATCACAGCGCGGTGGAGGTGGGGGCCGGCGCTGCCGCCAGCGACCTGCTGCTGCTGCTGTCGCCGTCGGTGTTTCCGCGCGAGCCGGGCTGGCTGCGCCGCCTGATCGGAGAGCTCGCCGATCCCGGCGTCGCGGCGGCGAGCCCGACACTCCTCTACGAGGACGACTCGGTGTGCTTCGCCGGCGACGCCACGGCGTTCGACCGCTACCACGGCTATAGCCACCACTGGCTCGATGACGAGGGCTCGCGCCCCGTCGCCGCCGGGGCCGGCCGTTGCTGCCTCGTTCGCAAGGCGATGTTCGCGGCGCTGGGAGGCTTCTCCCGCGAGTTCGTCTGCGCCGATCTGCGCAGCCGGGATTTCGGGCTGCGCCTGCAGGCGGCGGGTGGGGCGGTCCACTGGCTGCCCGGCCTGCGGATGTCGATCGTCGATGACGAGGCCGGCGATCCCCAGGATTACGGGATGCGCGTCCGCCGCCTCGTCGATGCCTTCGGCTTCGCGCGCAAATGGCCTTCCGTCGCCGCCCCGTCCCCTACCGCAGAATAGAGTTCCGCTCATGCGCGTTCTGATGCTGTCGCACGGCCACCCGGCTTTCTCCATCGGCGGTGCGGAAGTCGCCTCCTACAACCTTTTCAACGGACTGAACGAGCTGGAGGGGGTCGACTGCCATTACCTCGCGCGTGTCGGCCCGCCGATCCGGCCGCATAACGGCACGCCGTTCCTGAGCCTGCGGCAAAAGGAACGTGAGACCCTGATCTTCGCCAATGATTACGACTATTTCCGTTTGTCGAACCGTGATCTCGATACCCTGCTGAACGATTTCTGCCGGTTCATCGCGGATGTCGATCCGGATGTGGTGCATTTCCACCATTTCCTCGGCTTCGGCCTGGAAGCGATCCACGCCGTCCGCCGTGTCCGGCCGCGCGTGCCGATCGTCGTGACCCTCCATGAGTTTCTGTCAATCTGCAACAACCACGGCCAGATGGTGAAGGCGCGCGGCGGCGCGCTGTGCCGGCGGGCGAGCCCGGCGGAGTGCGCCGTCTGCTTCCCGGACATCTCGGCAGCGGCACTGCACAAGCGCGAGCTGTTCATCAAGACGTTGCTCAGCGAAGTGGACGTCTTCGTCTCGCCCAGCCGCTTTCTGATCGACCGGTTCGTTGACTGGGGGCTGCGGCCGGAAAAGCTGGTGCTGCTGGAGAACGGCCTCGAGATCGGCGAGATCGCCCCGCCGCGGCCATTGCCGCGCGGCCAGGTCCGCCGCGGCCGTTTCGCCTACTTCGGCCAGCTCAACCAGTTCAAGGGTATCAAGGTGCTGGTGGAGGCCGTCGCCCGGGTTCCTGCGGAAGAATGGGGGTCGGATTCGGTGCTGTGCGTCTTCGGTGGCAACCTCGAGTTGCAGCCGGAGAGGTTTCAGCAGGAATTCAAGCGCCTTGTGCAGATGGCGGGCCGCCGGGTGCGCTTTTTCGGCAGCTACCGCAGCGCCGACCTGCCGACGCTGATGCGCGATATCGACTGGGTGGTGGTGCCATCCACCTGGTGGGAGAACTCGCCGGTGGTGATCCAGGAAGCGTTTCTGCACGGCCGGCCGATCATCTGCAGCGATATCGGCGGGATGGCCGAGAAGGTGCGCAATCGCGTCGACGGCCTTCACTTCCGCGCCGGCAGTGCCGAGAGCCTCGTCGATCGCCTGATCGAGATCCTGCGCACTCCGGAGCTGTGGGACCGGCTGCGCGCCGGCATCCGCAAGCCGCTGTCGGCGCGCGACGCCGCCGAGCAGCACCGCGCCCTCTACCGGCGCCAGCTCGCCCGCCGTCAGCCGCCGCAGGCTCCGGGTGCGGCGGCGGCCGCCGCCGAGGTCATCGCCGCATAGGGGAGAGGAGCGGCTCGCGAGGGAGCAGGTCGCGCAGGAAAGGCGCGCGGGGGGAGACTCGATGACGGATCATGCGGACCTTCTGCGCACGACCTGGCGGCAGAGCGCGGCGGGCATCGGCTTCGCCGGCTTCGTCGGGCTGTTCATCAACACCCTCCACCTGATGGTGCCGATGTTTGCCATCCAGGTCTACGACCGGGTGATGGGTAGCCGCAGCCTGGAGACGCTGGCGATGCTGGTGATCCTGGTGCTGTGCGGTCTCGTCTTCCTCGCCGTGCTGGAGTTCATCCGGGCGCGCGTCTTCATGATCGTCGGCGAGCGGGTGGCGCGCCGCCTCAGCGCGCCGACCCTGGAGGCGGCGGTGGCGGAGACGCTGCGGTCGCGCTCGCCGCTGGCGGCCAACGGCATGCGCGACCTGCAGGAGCTTCGCCAGTTCCTCTCCGGCGGGCCGGTCTCGCTGCCGATCGACGCCGCGTTCGCTCCCCTCTTCCTCCTCGTCCTCGTCCTGCTGCACCCGGCCTACGCCATTGTCGCATCCAGCGGGGCGGTCCTGATCGTCGCCATGGGCCTGCTGACCGAGTTCCTGGCGCGGCGGCCGGCGGCCCGCGCCAACGATGCCGCGTTGAAGTCGCACGCCGAGGTGGCCGCGGCGATCCGTAACGCCGAGGTCATCGAGGCGATGGGCATGCGTGCGGCGATCGTCCGGCGCTGGAGCACCGGGCAGAACCGCGCGCTTGCCCTGATCGGCATCGGCAACCAGGCGGCCAAGGCGCTGGCCGCCGCCTCGCGCTCGACGCGGATGGCGCTGCAGGTGGCGATGCTGGCGACCGGCGCGACGCTGGTCGTCGATCACGCGGTGTCCACCGGCAGCATGATGGCGGCATCGTTCGTCACCGCCCGGCTGCTGCATCCATTCGACGCCCTCATCGACGGCTGGAAGCAATGGGCGAATGCCCTCAGCGCGCTGCGACGGCTGCGCACGCTGCTGGCCGATGGCAGCGCCGGCCGCAACCGCGAGCCGGTCAACGCCACCTCCGGGGCGCTCACGGTGGATAACGTGACGTTCCTGCCGCCCGGCAGCGAGCGGCCGGTGCTGCGGTCGGTCCGCTTCACGCTGGAGGAGGGCGAGGTGCTGGGGATCGTCGGGCCCTCGGGAGCCGGCAAATCGACGCTGGCGCGCCTGCTGGTCGGCATCTGGCGGCCGACCACCGGCGGCATCTACCTCGACGGCCACGACGTCTATGCGTGGGAACGCAGCAGCTTCGGGCGCGAGGTCGGCTACCTGCCGCAGAACACCGTGCTGCTCGACGGTACCGTCCGCGAGAACATCGCCCGCTTCGCCGATGCCGATCCCGCCGAGGTGATCGCCGCCGCCAAGCGCGCCGATGTGCACGACCTCATCGGCCGGCTGCCGCAGGGCTACGAAACGAAGGTCGGCGAGAGCGGCTTCGCCCTGTCCGGCGGGCAGCGCCAGCGCATTGCCCTGGCGCGGGCGCTATTCGGCGCGCCGCGGCTGCTCGTCCTCGACGAGCCGAACGCACATGTCGATGGCACCGGCGAACAGGCGCTGATGCAGGCGATCCGGACGGCGAAGAAGGCCGGAACGACGGTCGTCGTCGTCGCCCATCGCATGGCGGTGATGGCGGTTGCCGACCGGATCCTGGTGCTGCGCGACGGCGCCGTCGATCAGTGGGGCAGTCGCGACGCGGTGATGCGCACCCTCGTCGCCCGTGCCGCACCGGCGCCGGGGGACGCCGGCAAGGTGACCCGGCTGCCGGCGCCGCGGACGCAGGTGCGGTCGTGACCGCCGCGATCCGCTGCCTGCCGGCAGCAGACGCCGCCGCGGCTCCGGACGATGCGGCCGAGCCGAGCCTGCGCCGGATCGTTGCCGTCGCGCTGGTGACCATCGTCACCTTCTTCGGCGGGCTGGCCGGCTGGTCGCTGCTCGCCCGGCTGGACAGCGCCGCCAACGCCGAGGGTGTCATCGTCGTCGACAGCCACCGCAAGACGGTGCAGCACCTGGAAGGCGGCATCCTGCGCACCCTGCTGGTGCGCGAAGGCGAGGTCGTCCACGCCGGCCAGCCGCTGGCGCTGCTGGACACGACGCAGTCGGAAGCCCAGCTCGGCCAGCTCACCAGCCAGCAGGTCACCTTGCAAGCGCGGGTCGCCCGGCTGCGGGCGGAGCAGAGGGGCGACCGCAGCATCGCCTTCCCTCCCGAATTGCTCGCGCGCCGGGAGGAGGCGGGCGTCGCCGAGGCCATCGACGCCCAGCAACGGCTGTTCGACGCCCGCTGGCGCGCCTACGACAGCTCGACCGCCATCGTCAACAAGCGCATCCTGCAGTTCAGGGAGCAGATCAGCGCCAGCGAGACGCAGACCGCCGCCGTCGCCAAGCGCCTCGCGCTGGTCGAGGACGAGCTGCGGACGGTGAGCTACCTGCTCGGCCTCGGCTACGAGAAGCGCTCGCGGCTGCTGTCGCTGCAGCGCGACGCGGAGGAACTCAACGGCCAGGCTGGGCAGCTGCGCGGCGTCCTCGGCCAGGCGGAGCAGTCGATCGCCGGCTCGCAGATGGAGATCATCAACCTCGCCGACAGCCGGCAGGCGGAGGTGGCGCGGGACCTCGAGGATACCCGAGCGCAGGAGGCCGACCTTGCCGATCGCATCCGCGCCGCCCGCGACGTGCTCGACCGCCGCGAGATCCTTTCGCCGCAGGAGGGCGTCGTCACCGACCTGCGGCTGGTCACGCCGGGCGGGGTCATCGGTCCCGGCCAGCCGCTGATGGACATCGTCCCGGTCGACGATCCGCTGATCGTCGAGGCGCGCATCCGTCCGGACGACGTCGACGTGGTGCATCCGGGGCTGCCGGCGCAGGTGCATCTCAGCGCCTTCAAGCGGGCGACGACGCCGCTGATCGGCGGCGAGGTCACTTACGTGTCCGCCGACATGCTGACCGACCCGCGCGACGGCCAGAAGTATTTTCTTGCCCGGATCACCCCATCGGCGGCAGACCTCGGCCGCTTCCACCGGCTGACCTTGTCGCCGGGGATGCCGGCGGACGTGCTGATCGTCACCGGCCGGCGGCGCGCCATCGACTACTTCCTCGAGCCGCTGCGCCAGCGCATGCGCCACGCTTTCCTCGAGGACTGATGCCGCGGCGGGAGGCCGCAGCGGCGGCTTCGCGGCCGGCTGGCGTCAGTACGCGTATTCGCGGAAGACCGGATCGACGCTGCCGTCCCAGCGGCGGTTGTAGGCGCAGAGCAGGTCCTCCGCCGGCGTGAAGTTGGCCTCGGCGATCTGGAACAGCGGCGTCAGGTACTGGGTCTCGTCGCGGCCGACGACATCCTCGATGCCGCGGCGCTTGAGCCCGCGGTGGGAGATGCGCAGGGCGTCGAGCGCCAGTTCGCGCACGGTGACGTTGCGGAACGGCGTCTTCAGCGCCGTCCGGGGGACCTCGGCGCGCAATTTCGCGCGCTCCTCACCGGTCCAGTCGCGGCACATCTCCCAGGCCTCGGCGCACGCATCCGCGTCATACAGCAGCCCGACCCAGAAGGCGGGCAGGGCGCACAGCCGGTTCCACGGGCCGCCGTCGGCGCCGCGCATCTCGATGAAGCGCTTCAACCGCACCTCGGGAAAGGCGGTGGTCAGGTGGTCCGCCCAGTCGCTCATCGTCGGCAGCTCCCCCGGCAGGCCGGGGAGCCTGCCCTGCAGGAAGTCGCGGAACGACTGGCCGGCGACGTCGATATAGCGGCCGTGCCGATAGACGAAGTACATCGGCACGTCGAGGATGTAGTCGACCCAGCGCTCGAAGCCGAAGCCGTCCTCGAAGACGAACGGCAGGATGCCCGAGCGATCGGGGTCGGTGTCCGTCCAGATCTGGCTGCGGTACGAGAGGAAGCCGTTGGGACGGCCCTGCCGGAAAGGCGAGTTGGCGAACAGCGCGGTGGCGATCGGCTGCAGCGCAAGGCCGATGCGGAACATCCGCACCATCTCGGCCTCCGAGCCGAAGTCGAGATTGACCTGCACGGTGCAGGTCGCCTGCATCATGTCGAGCCCCAGCGAACCCCGCTTCGGCATGTAGGCGCGCATGATCGCGTAGCGGCCCTTCGGCATCCACGGCAGGGCGTCGAGAGGCCACTTCGGCTGGTAGCCGACGCCAAGAAAGCCGACGTTCAGCTCGGCGCCGATGCTCTTGACCTGCCTGAGGTGGCCGCCGATCTCGCAGCAGGTCTGGTGGATGTTCTGCAGCGGCGCCCCCGACAGCTCCACCTGCCCGCCCGGTTCCAGCGAGATCGAGCCGCCGCCCTCCTCGGTGAGGCCGATGGGGTTGCCGTTCTCGGTGAGCGGCCGCCAGCCGAACTGTGTCAGTCCCTCCAGGATGGCGCGAATGCTCTGGGTGCCTTCATAGGGCAGCGGCCGATAGTCCTGCAGGCTGTAGGCGAATTTCTCGTGCTCGGTGCCGATGCGCCAGGCGTCGCGCGGCTTGCACGCACCTTCCAGGTATTCGATCAGCTGTCGCCGGCCGGTAATCGGCTCCGGCGACTCGACGCTTGGTCCGGACATGCTTGTTCTCTGCTTATTCCCTCGGAGGCTTGTGCCAGTCTCCGCACAAAGCCTGCCAGCATGCAAGCGCGGCGACGGCGGCGGTGCCGGCGCGCAGGATGCGCGG
>JBDHSN010000063.1:0-16605 GCA_039808105.1 Rhodospirillales bacterium | reverse complement strand
GAAAGCCGCTCTTCTCGTCGCACGGTGCCTGGACTTCTCGGCCCATCCGGGTTGATGGCGATATCTTCAGCCGGGCTCGCCGCAACGGCCCGGGCTCCGCCGCGGCAGAATGCGGGGATCACCGGGGGACGTTTGCGACAATCCCCCGGTGTCCCCCCCACCTACATGTTCGGGTAGTTGGGGCCGCCGCCGCCTTCCGGGACGGCCCAGTCGATGTTCTGGGTCGGGTCCTTGATGTCGCAGGTCTTGCAGTGGACGCAGTTGGCGGCGTTGATCTGCAGGCGGGTATCGCCGCCGTCGCGGACGAATTCATAGACGCCGGCCGGGCAGAAGCGCTGCTCGGGGCCGGCGTAGCGGGCGAAATTGACCGTCAGCGGCACCGCCGCGTCGCGCAGCCGCAGGTGGCACGGCTGGTCTTCGTCGTGATGGGTGTTGGAGAGATAGACCGACGACAGCTTATCGAAAGTGATCACCCCGTCCGGCTTGGGATAGGCGATTTCCGCACACGCCGCCGCCTCCTTCAGCGCCTCGTGGTCCGGGTGGTGCGGCAAGGTCCAGGGGGCGTGGCCGCGGAGCACGAAGGTGTCGAGCGCCGAATAGGCGATCCCGCCCCACAGGCCCCAGCGGAACGCCGGGCGAACGTTGCGCACGCGATAGAGCTCGTCCCACACCCACGACGCCTGCAGCGCCTGCGGATAGCTGTCGAGGAGCGGGGGAAGCGTACCGGCCGAGATCGCCGCGAACACCGCCTCGGCGCAGACCATGCCGGACTTCATCGCCGTATGGGTCCCCTTGATCTTCGGCACATTGAGGAAGCCGGCGGCATCGCCGACCAGGCAGCCGCCGGGGAAGGTGAGCCGGGGAATCGACTGGAAGCCGCCCTCGGACAGCGCCCGCGCGCCATAGGTGATGCGCCGCCCGCCCGCGAACGTCGGGCGAATGGCCGGATGGGTCTTGAACCGCTGGAACTCGTCGAACGGCGACAGATAAGGGTTCTGGTAGTCGAGGGCCACCACGAAGCCGACCGCCACCTGATGATCGGCAAGATGGTAGAGGAACGATCCGCCGTAGGTCTTGCGGTCCATGGGCCAGCCGACGGTGTGCACTACCCGGCCCGGGTGATGCCTGTCCGGTTCGATCTCCCACAGCTCCTTGATGCCGATGCCGTAGGCCTGGGGCTGCACGCCGTCGCCGAGCTGGAACCGCTGCATCAGCGTCTTGGTCAGCGAGCCGCGGCAGCCTTCGGCGAAGATGGTGTACCTGGCGCGCAGCTCGACCCCCGGCTGGTAGTTGGCGGTGGGCACGCCGTCCCTGCCCACGCCCATATCGCCGGTGACGACACCGATGACTCGGCCGCCGTCGTCGTACAGAACCCCGGCCGCCGCGAAGCCGGGATAGACCTCGACGCCGGCCGCTTCGGCCTGTTGGCCGAGCCAGCGGCACAGCGCGCCGAGGCTGACGACGTAGTTGCCGTGGTTATGCATCTGCGGCGGTGTCGGCAACCTGAAGGAGCGCGTCTCGGTGAGAAACAGGAAGCTGTCGTCGCCGGCCGGCGTGTCCAGCGGTGCGCCCCTGGCTTTCCAGTCGGGGATCAGCTCGTCCAGGGCCCGCGGCTCGACGACCGCGCCCGACAGGATATGGGCGCCGATCTCCGATCCCTTCTCGACGACGCAGACGGAGAGTTCCGTCCCGTGTTCGGTCGCAAGTTGCATGAGCCGGATCGCGGCACTGAGCCCGGCCGGCCCGCCGCCGACGATGACGACGTCGAACTCCATGGATTCCGCCGACACGAATTGCTCCTCCCTCAGCTCGCTCCGGTCACGGTGGGTGCGGCCGCACGGCCGCCGTCAGGCGGCCGTGCGGCCGGCGTGCTTCACAGTTGCTCCTCGGAGAGGGCCATGACGCTCTCGGAGCTGCCGACAATGGTCGGCAGCAGGCCGTGGAGTTGCGGCATGACCTGCTCGGCGTAGATGCGCGCGGTGACGATCTTTGCGGAGAGGAACCCCGCATCGCCGTTGCCGGCATCCAGCAGCGCCTTCGCCGCGAGGGCGGCTCTCGCCATCTGGTAGCCGCCGACCACGGTTCCGAACAGGCGGAGCACGTGCACCGACGCGATGGCCGGCAGCCGCGGCGCCGCTTTCGTCACCGCCAGGATCCAGTCGACGGCCTGGGAAAGCGCATCCGCCCCGGACGCGAGGGACGAGCGAAGAGACGCCCACGCCGGATCGTCGTTGGCGGCGAGCCGGGAATCGAGCTCCCGCATTTCCGCGATCAGGGCGCGCGCGGCGCGGCCGCCGTCGCGGAAGATCTTGCGGCCGACGAGATCGCCCGCCTGAATGCCGGTGGTTCCTTCGTAGATGGTGGTGATCCGGGCGTCGCGGAAGTATTGCGCCGCCCCCGTCTCCTCCACATAGCCCATGCCGCCGTGCACCTGGACGCCGAGCGAGGTCAGCTCCACCGAGAGTTCGGTGCTCCAGCCCTTGACGACCGGCGTCAGCAGTTCCAGCCGCGCCTGGTGATGGGCGCGGACGCTGGCCTCCGGATGCCGTGCGTAGTCGATCGACGCGGCCGTCGTGTACGCGACCGCCCGCATCGCCTCGGTCTGCGCTTTCATCGCCATCAGCATCCGGCGCACGTCGGGGTGATGCACGATGGCCGCCCGCTGGCCGCCGTTCATCCCGATCGGCGTGCCCTGGACGCGCTCGCGGGCGTAGTCGCGAGCCTTTTGATACGCCGCCTCGGCGACGCCGATCCCTTCGAGACCCACCGACATGCGCGCGTAGTTCATCATCACGAACATGTATTCGATGCCGCGGTTCTCCTCGCCGACGAGGTAGCCCTCGGCGCCGCCGTTGTCCCCGAACGCCAGCACCGCGGTCGGGCTGCCGTGAATGCCGAGCTTGTGCTCGAGGGAAACGCAGCGCACGTCGTTCGGCTGCAGCAGCGAGCCGTCCTCGGCCACGAGGATTTTCGGAACGACGAACAGCGAGATGCCCTTCATGCCGGCGGGCGCCCCCGGCGTCCGCGCCAGAACCAGGTGAATGATGTTTTCCGTCAGGTCGTGATCGCCGTAGGTGATGAAGATCTTCTGGCCGGTGATCCGGTAATGGTCGCCCTCCGGCTCCGCCTTCGTGCGAACGGCGCCAAGGTCAGAGCCGGCCTGCGGCTCGGTCAGGTTCATGGTGCCGGTCCACTCGCCGGTCACCATCTTCGGCAGGAAGCGGTGCTTCAGTGGGTCCGAGGCGTTGAGCGCCACCGCCTCGATGGCGCCCTGGTTGAGCAGCGGACAGAGGCCGAACGACATGTTCGCCGCGTGCACCATCTCCTGCAGCGCGGCATTGACGACCCAGGGCAGGCCCATGCCGCCATGTTCCGGCTCGAACGCGGCGCCGTTCCATCCCCCCTCGACGAACGCCGCGTACGCCTCCTTCCATCCGTCCGGCGTCCGCACCACCCCGTCGATCAGTTTCGAGCCCTCGGCGTCGCCGGTGGCGTTGAGCGGTGCCAGGACGCCGACCGCCAGCCGGGCCGCCTCTTCCAGCACGGCGTCGATGAGGTCGGTGGTGACCTCCTCGAACCCCGGCAATCGGGCCGTCTCGCCGAGGGCGCACAGGTTCTCGAGAATAAAACGCATGTCGGTCAAGGGAGGGGAGTACGTCACGGCGAAGGGCCTCCAACGGAAATCGAGATGTGGCAGGGGCGGCGAAGCGGGGAGCCCGGTGGGTTGACCCGCCGCGACGCGGCTGCGGCGCCGGCAGGCCGGATGCGCGCCAGCGCCCGGGTTGAGCGCCGCCGTCCGTCTCCTGCTGCGGCGCGACCGGCGGTGCCGCCAGCGCTAGGCCTTGTCCAGCTCCTGCTGCAGCTCCGGAACAGCCTGGAAAAGGTCGGCAACAAGTCCGTAGTCGGCCACCTGGAAGATCGGTGCCTCCTCGTCTTTGTTAATGGCGACGATCACCTTGCTGTCCTTCATCCCCGCCAGGTGCTGGATGGCACCCGAAATGCCGACGGCGATGTAGAGCTCCGGGGCGACCACCTTTCCGGTCTGGCCGACCTGATAGTCGTTCGACACGTAGCCGGCATCGACGGCGGCGCGGGTTGCCGCCACGGCGCCGCCGAGCTTGTCGGCAATGCCCTCGAGCAGAGCGAAGTTCTCGCCGCTTTGCAGGCCGCGGCCGCCGGCGACGATGATCCGGGCACTCGTCAGCTCCGGCCGATCCGAGCGGGTCAACTCCTCGCTGAGAAAGAGCGACAGACCGCTCTCACCGGTGGCGGTGACCGGATCGATCGCCGCCGTCCCGCCGTCCGCGGCAGCGGCGTCGAAGGCCGTCGTGCGCACCGTCATCATCTTGATCGCATCGCCGGAGCGGACGGTGGCAAGGGCGTTGCCCGCATAGACGGGGCGCACGAAGCGATCCGTCGCTTCGATGGCGCAGACATCGGAGACCGGCTGCACGTCGAGCATTGCTGCGGCGCGCGGAATGAGGTTCTTCCCGAGGGTCGTTGCCGCCGCCAGGATGTGGCTGTACCCCGGCGCCAGCTTCACCACCAGCGGCGCCAGGTTTTCGGCCGCGCCGTGCTCGTATTCCGCAGCATCAGCGAAAACCACTCTGGCGATGCCGGCGATCCGGGCGGCCTCGTCGGCAACGGCGCTGCAGCCTGAACCGGCGACCAGGACATGGATGTCGTCACCGATCGCGGCGGCGGCAGTGACGGTTTTCAGCGAGACTGGCTTGAGCCTCGCGTTGTCGTGTTCTGCAATCACGAGGACGGGCACTAGAGCACCTTTGCTTCGTTTCTCAGTTTGCTGACGAGTTCGGCGGCGGTCGCGACCCTGATCCCCGCTTGGCGCTTCGGCGGCGCGGCGACTCGGATGGTTTCGAGCCGTGGCGCGACGTCCACGCCTAGGTCGGCGGGCGTCAGGGTCTGCAGCGGCTTCTTCTTCGCCTTCATGATGTTGGGGAGCGACGCGTAGCGGGGCTCGTTTAGGCGAAGGTCGGCGGTGACGATTGCCGGCAGCCGCAGCGAAACCGTCTGCAGGCCACCGTCGACTTCGCGGGTGACGACGAGCCTGCCGTCGCCGGCGAAGTCGAGCTTCGAGGCGAAGGTTCCCTGCGCCCAGCCGAGAAGGCCCGCCAGCATCTGGCCGGTCTGGTTGTTGTCACCGTCGATGGCCTGCTTGCCGACGAAAACGAGTTCCGGCGCCTCCCGCTCGACGAGTGCCTTGAGGATCTTGGCGACGGCAAGCGGCTGCACCTCGGTACCGGCGGTCACCAGGATCCCGCGGTCGGCGCCGGTGGCGAGGGCCGCACGGAGAGTCTCCTGACACTGTTGCGGCCCGACTGAGGCGACGACAACCTCGCTGGCGATGCCCTTCTCCTTCAGCCGCACCGCCTCTTCGACGGCGTTCTCGCAAAAGGGGTTCATCGCCATCTTCACATTGGCGGTCTCGACGCCGCTGCCGTCCGCCTTCACCCGGATGGCGACGTTGGCATCGACCACCCGCTTCACGGCGACCAGGACTTTCATGGCTCTCCCCTCCCCTACGCTTCCTGATCGTCGGGCTGCCGCGCGTACTGTTCCCGCATGGCCTTCTTGTTGAACTTGCCGACGCTGGTCTTCGGCAAAGTCGCGACGCAGTGCACGCGGTCGGGCACCGCGTACGGGGAGATGATGCCGCGATCGGCGAAGGACTTGAGGTGCAGTTTGAGTTCCGGCTCGGCGTCCCCCTCGGCTTGCCCCGACCGCAGGACGACCAGCGCCAGCGGCCGCTCTCCCCATTTCGGATCCGGAATGCCGATCACCGTGGCTTCGATGACCCTGTCGTGCTTGAGCAGCAGATCCTCGATCTCCAGCGAGGAAATCCATTCGCCGCCGCTCTTGATCACATCCTTGATGCGGTCGGTGATCCGCAGATAGCCCTCCGCATCGATCACGCCGATGTCGCCGGTGTGCAACCATCCGCCGTGCCACAGGCTCTCGGAATTCCTGCGATCCTTGAGGTAGCCCTGGGTCAGCCACGGCGCGCGAGCGACGACTTCGCCCTGCGACTTGCCGTCGTGCGGAACGTCGTTCATCTCCGCATCGACGATCCGCAGTTGCACGAGCGGAAGCGGCCGGCCGGTCATGCACCGCACCTCGACCTGCCGATCGATGTCCCAGTCGAGCATGTGCGGCTTGAGCTGGGAGAAGGAGAGCAGCGGGCAGGTCTCGGACATGCCGTACGCGGTAAACGCGTCGATGCCGCGATCGACCGCCTGCCGGGCCAGCGCCTGCGGCATTGCCGAGCCGCCGATCACCACCTTCCAGTGCGACAGATCCACTCCGGCGCTTTTCGGGCTGCCCAGCAGCATCTGCAGAATGGTCGGCACGCAGTGCGAGAAGGTCACGCCCTCCTGCGCGATCAGGCCGAGCAGTGTTTCCGGTACATACCGGCCCGGGTAGACCTGTTTCACGCCGAGGGTGGTCGCATGGTAGGGAAATGCCCAGGCGTGGACATGAAACATCGGTGTGATCGGCATGTAGACGTCGCCGGCGTTGAACCGACCCTGACCCGTGCCGCCGAGTGCCGCACGCGCGGCAAAGGTGTGCAGCACCAGTTGCCGGTGGCTGAAAAACACGCCCTTGGGCAGGCCGGTGGTGCCGGTGGTGTAGAACGTCGTGGCCCGCGTCGTTTCGGCGACTTCCGGGAACTGGAAATCCGGGTCGCCGCCGCTCAGCAGCGCCTCGTACTCGATGTCGATGGGAAGCGTCGTCTGCGGGGGCTGGCCGGTGTCGTCCAGCAGCACCAGCTTCTTCACCGGCTCGATCCGCTCCCACATCTCCTCGAGCACGGGAAGAAACTCGGTGTTCACCAGGATGACGTCGTCTTCCGCATGGTTGATGGTGTAGAGGATCTGCTCAGGCGACAGGCGGACATTGAGGGTGTGCAGGACCGCGCCCATCATCGGGACGGCGAAGTACGCCTCCAGATAGCGGTGCGTATCCCAGTCCATGACCCCGACGGTGTCGCCTTCCCGGACTCCCAGGCTGCGCAGCCCCGACCCCAGCCGGGCAACCCGCTCGTTCAGGTCGCGATAGGTCATTCGCTTCCTGTCGGCGTAGACGATTTCCTGATCAGGCGCGACGGTGACGCCGGTCTCCAGCAACTTCCCGATCAACAGCGGGTAGTCGTATGCTGCCGGAGTGCGGCTGATTTCCTCAATGGCCATCTGTCGATCCTCCTCGTTCCGCGGCGGCGGCCAGACCCGGGGATCATTCGCCGCATCGCATGCCGTGGTTGACGGTACGCGAAGTTAACCAGCGCAAATGACCGTTGAGTGCGCAGGCAAAGCTATCGCCGGAAGCGCCCGAACCAAGCGCTTTTTTTGTTAGCAACCACTTTCAATGATCTGACGATCAGCGACTTGATCTCATCGAACCCGCTCCTCCAGCAAGCGAATGCGACCGATCGTGTTGCCGCTCTCGCTATTTATTTATTATGCGATAAACTGTAGCCAGAAATTGTATGAAGAATTTTTGCGAAATGTAGTGAATTGTAGCCTGAGACGGCTGGGCAGATGCCCAGCCGTTTATCGAGGATGGTTGTCCCCATGAACGAATGACGCTCGGGGACGGAAGGACGCTCGATGCGGACCGGTGGTATGAAGCGTGGACCGGACGGCCGCCCTGGCGGCGGCGATGGCGCGACTGATCCTGGACCGGGATATGCAGCAGGCTCGGCCGGCGGCTCCGACAAGGCCCCGGGCGCGCCGGCGGCTCCCCCCCTGGAAGAATGCCATAATGCCCTGTTGAGGGCGGCGCTGAATCACATCAGCCAGGGTCTGTCCATCGTTGACAGCCAGCTCCGCGTCGTCGTCACCAACCGCCGGCTGTTCGAGCTGTTCGATTTCCCGCTGCGCCTCGCCGAACCCGGCACGCCGTTCGAAGCCTTCATGCGCTACAACGCCGAGCAGGGTGAGTACGGGCCGGGCGATGTCGACAAGCTGACCCGCGACCGCGTGGAACTCGCGCGGCGGTTCCGCAGCCACTACCTGGAGCGCACCCGCCCCAATGGCCGCATCGTCGCCGCACAGGGAGAGCCGCTGCCGGCAGGGGGCTTCGTTACCGTCTATACCGACGTAACCGAGCAGCGCCGGAATGAACTCGCCCTGAAGGAGCGCAGCGCCCTGCTGGAGGAGCGTGTCAGGGAGAGAACCGCCGAGCTGAGCACCGTCAACCGCGAGCTCCACAAGACGATCGAATCCCAGAAGAAAATGGAGTCGGCGCTGGTCCAGGCGCGAAAAATGGAAGCGGTCGGCCGTATCGCTGGCGGGCTGGCGCATGACTTCAACAATCTTCTCACGATCATCCTCGGCAATCTCGGCGCGCTGATGGACACGTACAAAGACTGGGAAGACATCGCCGATCACCTTGAGCCCGCCATCCGCGCGGCGCGCCGCGGCGCCGATACCACCCGCCAGCTCCTGGCATTCGCCCGCCGGCAGCCGCTGCAGCCGGTTCCGATCGACGTCCAGAGCCTGATCACCGACCTCGTGCCGCTGCTGCGGCGATCGATGAGCGCAGTGGAGATCGTGGTTGCGACCAACAGCGAGGACGGCCACTGCTGTGCGCTGGCCGACCCCCACATGCTGGAAAACGCCCTGCTCAACCTCGCCATGAATTCCCGCGACGCCATGCCCGGCGGCGGGCTGCTGAGCATCGAGCTGGAGTGCGTCGCGCACGATGGCAGCGCCCTCGCCGCGGCCGCGTTCGACGCGCCGGTGGAGGACGGCGCTTACATCCAGGTTGCGGTTCGGGATACCGGCTGCGGTATCGATGCGGAAATTCTGCCCAAGGTGTTCGAGCCGTTCGTCACCACCAAGGACGCCGGATCCGGGACCGGTCTCGGGCTCAGTCTGGTTTACGGCTTCGTCAAGCAGTCCGGCGGCTATATCGGCATCGACAGCGAGCGCGGCGCAGGCACCTGCGTTACCTTCCTGCTTCCGCAGACGCGGCCGGAGCATGAGCGCGAGGCGCCCGACCATGCGTCGTACAACGCGCTCGGCGAGGGCGGCGGCAGGCTCGTACTGCTGGTCGAGGACGAGGAGGATGTGCGGGCGATCGTGCGTCACCAGCTTTCCGAACACGGCTATCTGGTGATCGAGGCTCGCGATGGCGTCAAGGCAAGCCATCTCGTCGATAACGTCCACGACATCGCCATTCTGATCACCGATGTCGTCATGCCAGGAGGACTGAGCGGGGTCGATCTGGCGCGGCACGTTCGCAGGACCAAACCCGATATCAGGACGGTCCTGATCAGCGGTCTCGCCGATCTGGTCGAGCACGCCCAAATCGGAAAAGATGAGTTTCCGGTTTTGAGGAAGCCCTTTGAGAAGCTGGAACTGCTGCGGCTGATCCAAAAATCAGGCGATGGTTAGCACAATGTGGGGGACTATCCGGCATGCCAGAACAAAAACCTCTGGTATATATCGTTGATGACGAGCGTGACGTCGGCAGTTTACTGGTCCGGGCGCTGGAGGAAGCCGGATACGCGACGATATGTTTCGTCTACGGACGTGATTTGCTGCGTCAGTTGCGACAGAAGGTGCCGGATCTCTGCATCGTCGACCTCGGACTGCCGGACATCGACGGGCTCGACCTGATCAAGCAGATCCGCGACAGAAGTGACGTGGCGACGATCGTGCTGACAATCCGCGGTCACCCCTCCGACCGCATTCTCGGCCTCGAGCTCGGCGCCGACGACTATGTGGTCAAGCCGTTCGAGCCGCGCGAGGTGGTGGCGCGGGTCAAAAGCGTGCTCCGGCGCTGCCGCATGGCGCAGGAAAGCCCCGAAGACGGCATCACCACAACCGCCCGCTTTGCCGGCTGGATCTTCGATCCCGGCACGTGCACGCTGTCGTCGCCGCAGGGCGAGCGTATTGCGTTGAGCGTCACCGAAGCGCGGCTGCTCGAGGCGATGACGCGGCGCCCCAATCGCGTTCTGTCGCGCGAGTACCTGCTGGATCAGCGCGGTGGCCGGGAGCATTCGCCGTACGATCGCAGCATCGACCTCGCGATCTCGAAGCTGCGCCAGAAGATCGAGAAGGACCCGCGCAATCCCGAGATCATCACCACGGTCTATGGCGCCGGCTATGTCTTCTCCGTCTCGGTAGACTGGCGCCGATCCTGAAGCCCTTGCCAAGCCTGCTGCCGTTCACGCCGCGATCCACCCCTTCGACCTGAGCGCCATCTCAACCGCCGGCATTTACTGGAACCGAACCGTTCAGCCGCATTGGCCGACTGCCGCGGCTGGCCGCGTGCGGGTGACTTCCGCGAAAAGCCGAGGTGCGGGAAAGCCGCCTGTCCGGACTGGTGAGGCAGAGCCGAATGGCCGGACACCCGAACCATGATCGGCGCATGCCGGGTTGCAGCAGGATCATGAACCACAGATCGATCCCGCGCGGCGGCAGAACCGACCGCCGGGGCCTGATGGCACCGCCTTCCGCGCTCACCGCCACCCGCCGCAAATTAAGCGATTGGCTGGGGCGGGAGGATTCGAACCTCCGAATGCCGGAACCAAAATCCGGTGCCTTACCACTTGGCGACGCCCCAATCATCGCGCGAAGACCGATGCCGGGGCGGACCTTAATCGCTCCCGGCCGCCGCCGCAACGGACGCCATCTCCGCGCCCACCGCTTGCCCCTGCCCTCCCTCCGCTGCCGCGGCTTCGGCGACGGCAAGCCCGCAGGACCGACGGCGGCGTGCTCTCCCCGCGGCGCCGCGCAAAGGGACGGAGCCATGCCCGTCGCCTTCCCCCTGCTGCAGCCGTGCCGGGCAGGGGCGAAAATCCCCGGCGCGCCGCCCGATGGCTGCCTGCCGTCCGCCGCGGCTGCCGACGTCCCAAACGCCCGCAGTCGCTGGTGGCGCGCGTCCGGGGGATCCCTTTGCGGCGCAGAGGTGATAAGAGCGGTGCCAGCCGCACGCCGACGGAAGGAATGAGGGACATGGCGAAAAGACTGAGAGATGCCGGCATCGGCCTCGCCGCGCTCGCTGCTCTGGTGGTGACGACGGTTTCGACCGCCGCGGCGGAGGGATCCTTCACCGAGGAGCGGGTACGCTTTGCCCGTGGCGCGCACGGTACGACCCTGCACGGCCAGGTCACCCGCGACGAAGCGGTCGTCTATGTCATCGGCGCCAGGGCCGGACAGGCGATGACGCTGCACCTCGACGGCGATGCGAAGACCTCGTTCGATCTTGCCGGACCGAAGGACAGCAGCGGCCAGGCGATGGCGTCCGGCGAGACGGAGTGGTCGGGAAAGCTGCCGGAGGGCGGCGACTACCGGATCCTCGTCCTCACCCAGAGCCGGGCAAAGGCGCCGTTCTCCCTGCAGGTCACCATCGAATAGAGCTGCGGCAGCACCGGCAGCATCCGCGCCGGCGCCGGCGGAGCCCGGTTGTGATCATCGCGGGCGATCCGGCCATCCTGCTCGACGACGCCGGGCGCGGCGACGGCGGCGCCGTACTGCTGTCGGCGCCGCAGCGGATCGTCGTCGCCCGCACCCCGGCCGAGGTTGAACCGGCCCTGGCGCAGATCGAGGCGGCGCTCGGCAACGGCCTCTACGCCGCCGGCTTCTTCGCCTACGAGCTCGGCTACCTGCTGGAGCCGCGGCTGGCACCGCTGCTGCCGGCGACGCGGGACGTGCCGCTGCTGTGGATGGGCCTGTTCCGGGAACCGCAGCGGCTCGACGCCGCAGCGGTGCGGCGGTGGCTGCCGTCCGCCGATGCCGCGGCGCCCGCCTGCGACCCCCGCCCGTCGATGGACCGGCAGGCCTACCGGGCGGCGTTCGCAAGGGCGCGGACGCTGATCGCGGCCGGCGATGCCTACCAGGTCAATCTGACCTTCAAGCTCGACCTCCGCTACGACGGCGATCCGCGCGCGCTCTACGCGGCGCTGCGCCGCCGCCAGCGCGTCGGCCACGGCGCCCTCATCGCCACAGCCGGCTTCCACGTGCTGTCGCTGTCGCCCGAGCTGTTCCTGCGCGCCGGCGACGGCCGCATCGAGGTGCGGCCGATGAAGGGAACCGCGGCGCGCGCACCGACACCGGCCGCGGACGCCGCCGTGCGCGCCCGCCTGCAGGCCGACGAAAAGTCGCGGGCCGAGAACCTGATGATCGTCGACCTGCTGCGCAACGACCTCAGCCGGCTGTCGCCGCCGGGAAGCGTCCGGGTCACCGACCTGTTCACCGTCGAGACTTACCGCAGCCTCCACCAGATGACGTCGGGGATCACGGCACGGTGCCCCGCCCCCGGCCTGCGCCCGCTGCTGGCCGCGCTGTTCCCGTGCGGCTCGGTGACCGGCGCGCCGAAGATCCGCGCCATGCAGATCATCCGGGAGCTGGAGAGCCGGCCGCGCGGCGTCTATTGCGGGGCGATCGGGCTGCTCGCACCGAACGGCGAGGCCTTCTTCAACGTCGCCATCCGCACCCTGCTGCTGTGGCCGGACGGTCGCGGCGAGCTCGGCATCGGCAGCGGCGTCGTCTTTGATTCCGAAGCCGACGCCGAATACGACGAGTGCCTGCTGAAGGCGGCGTTCCTGATGCAGCCGGAGCCGCCGCTGGCGCTGATCGAGACTCTCGCCTGGCAGCCGGCGACCGGCTACCGGCTGCTGCAGCGCCATCTCGACCGGCTGTCCCGCTCGGCGCGGTGGTTCGGCATCCCGTGCGACGCCGGCGCCGCCCGGCGCCGTCTCGAGGAGGCGGCGGCGCCGTTCGCGGCGATGCCGATGCGGGTGCGCCTGCTGCTGGACGAGGATGGCGGCATCGCCATCACCGCCGGGCCACTGGACAGCCGCGGCGGCGATGCGCCGCTGCGCTGGCGCTTCTCGCAACGGACGGTCTGCTCGCGCGATCCGCTGCTCTACCACAAGACCACCCGGCGCGACCTCTACGAGGCCGAGCTGGCAGCGGCGCGGGCGGCGGGCTGCGACGAGGTGCTGTTCCGCAACGAGCGCGGCGAGCTGACCGAGGGCGCCTGGACCAGCCTGTTCGTCCGCCGGAACGGCCGCTTGCTGACCCCGGCGGCCAGCAGCGGGCTGCTCGACGGCACCCTGCGGCGCGAACTGCTGGAAACCGGCGTGGCCCAGGAAGCGGTGCTGCGCCCCGAGGACCTTCGCGGCGCTGCGGCGATCCTGTTCGGCAACTCGGTACGCGGGCTGATGCCGGCGCAGCTCTCTCCCGATTGAGCCGCCGCCGGCCAGTCTGCCGCGGCGCTACCAGCCGCCGTCGTCGGGCGCATCGTCCGGCGATCGGGCCGGCGCTGGCGGCGACGGCGGCGGCTGCCAACCGTCGGGCGTGTCGTGGTCGGGGTGCTGGTAACAGACGAGGCGCTGCTGCCGCTGCGGCTGCATGCTGTCCACGGTGCTGGCCGCCGGCAGGTCGGCAAGGGTGGCGAACCACGGCTGCCGGCTCTCGATCCCGTACTGGCGCTCCGGCGCCGCCCGCTCCGGCTGGTCGAGCGAGCCGATGGTGACGTCGATCCAGGCGCTGTCCAGGTAGCGGAAGGTGAGCGGCGTGCCACAGGCGGCACAGAAATCGCGCGCCGCCTCCGACGAGCTGAGGAAGCTGGCCGGAGCTCCGCGGGTCCAGGCGAAATCGGCGAGCCGCACCGGCGCCAGCGGCGCGAACGGGCCGCCGACCGCCTTCTGGCACATCCGGCAGTGGCAGATGTGCGTTCCCTGCGGCGGCGCGTAGAGGGCGTAGCGGACGGCGCCGCACTGGCAGCCGCCGGTCAGCAGCGGCGGGCGGGCGTCATCGGTCATGGCTTGCCTCCTTCCCTTCGCCGCCGGCCGCCTCGGCCAGCCGCAGCACCGCGCGCAGCGGGCGATCCTCGATGCCGAAATCGTCGAGGTGGCGGACGACGTTGCGCAGGTAGTCCAGCGCCGTACCATAGGCGCCGACGCCCTGGGCGACCAGCGCCGCCGCCTTTTCCGGCATAAGGTCCCCCACGTACTGCGGATGCCCCGGCCTCGCGACGAAGATCAGCGCTCCGACCGTCTCGCCACCCTGCAGGCGCACCGGCGCGATGCGCGGCGTGTAGACCGCATGCGGCATCTCGCGCTCCCACAGCCGCTCCCGCGCCGCCACCACCTCCGCCGCGGCGAGCCGGAAGCCGATGCCGGCGCACGAGCCGCCACGATCGAGGCCGAGCGCCAGTCCCGGCCGCTCGAAGCTGCCGCGGTTGAGCACGGAAAGGATGCACAGCGAGCGGTGCCAGCCGAACAGCCGCGCCCGCCGCGCCTCTTCATACGGGAAGCACGGGTTCCACATCAGCGAGCCGTAGGCGAACACCCAGGCATCGGTGCCGGGCGCGGGCCACAGCGTCTCGGGAGCACCCGTCGCGTCGGTCCTCATCGGCGTGCCGGCATCGGCGGCGGCGACACTCGGCTGACGTCGTTCCGTATTTCGGCGGCGGGAGGAACAGGCATCGGCAGCCATTGGCGATCGCGTGAAGCAAGGCTAATCCGCTCGCCTCATCGGACGCAACCGACTAGAAACCGCGCAGCATCGGCCATCCCACGCAAGGTCCCCTACGTATGCAGCTCCGTCCGGCGAACGAGGTCTCCTGGTTGCCACAGCCTCCCCGCCGGTCGCGCCGGCAGCGGCGCCTCGTCCTGTGGCTGGCGGCAGCGGCGGCGCTGCTGGCGCTGCTGGTTGCCGGCTACACCGCGTGGTGGCTGAGCGCCGCCGCCGACCTCCGCGACCGGACGCTTGCCTGGGTCGAGCAGCGGCGTGCCGACGGCTGGCACCTGACCTATGGCGACGTCACCCGGCGCGGCTTTCCGTTCGCTCTCGGCGTCCGCTTCGATGACGCGGTCATCGCCCCGCATGACCATGCCTGGCAGTGGACCCTCGCTCGCCTGCGGTTCAATGCGCCGCTGGTCGGCACCCGTCCGCCCCGCGTCGCGGCCGGCGGCGACCAGACCTTCGAGTTCAGCACCGGCAGCACGATCGGCCGCTGGTCTGGCCGGGCGCAGCAGATGTCGTTCGACATCCAGCCGGCGGACAGCTGGATGCCCAACGGCCGGCTCGCCATCCGCGACCTCACCCTCGCCGGCGACGGTGGCGATGCCGTCGCCGTCGGCCGCCTCGATTTTCTCTCCACTGGCGATCCGGCGGCGGCGGCATCGGCGGAGGTCTCCACCTGGGCGGCCCGGCTGACCGCCGAGAAGATGCTGCTGCCGCGCGCCCTCGATGGCGGCTGCGGCCGCGATCTCGACGTCTTCGACGTCGAGGGCGGGCTTTACGGGGCGCTGTCGCCGTCGCCATGGCCCCCGGCCCTGGCGCGCTGGCGGGACAGCGGCGGCGTCGTCGAGATCGAGCGGATCCGGCTGGTTTGCGGCCCGCTCACCATCGACGGCGAAGGCACCCTCGCCCTTGACGGCAAGGGCCAGCCGATCGGCGCGATGTCGACGCACATCCAGGGCTATGACGCCGTGCTCGACCGGCTGGCGGCGGCGCAGACCATCGATCCGCACGTCGCCGCGGCGGCGAAGATCCTGCTGCGCGCGCTGGCTCGCAGCAACGCCGACGGGGCGACGACGCTGAGCGCGCCGCTGTCGCTGCAGGACCGGGCGCTGTCGCTGGGTCCGGTGACCTTGTTGCGGCTGCAGCCGGTTTACTGGCTGGACCAGGCCGGGACCCGCTGAGACCGGAATTCGGCCGATGACCGGTGCAGCCGCCCGGTGCTTCGCCGATCCCGGCCTGCTATGATGCCGGCATGGCGAGCATGAGGCGACGGGCTCTTCGCTGGCTGGGCTGTCTGCTGCTGGTCGCAGCAGCGATGCTGCCGGCGGCCGCAGGCCGGCACGCCGGCGCCGCGCCGCCCCCTGCCGCGCTGGTCGGCCAGTTGCTGGTGGCGAGCCCGACCATGGGCGATCCCCGCTTCGCCCATACCGTCATCTACATGGTCGCCCACGACGGCGACGGCGCCATGGGTCTGGTCGTCAACCGCGAAGTCGGCGAGGGCCCGCTGAAGGCGCTGCTGCGCGGCTTCGGCGTCGAGGATGCCGACGTTGCCGGGTCCGCCCGGCTTCAGTACGGCGGCCCGGTCGAACCCAGCCGCGGCTTCGTCCTCCATTCCACCGACTACAGCGGCGGCGGAACCAAGGTGGTCGGCGACGGCATCGCCCTGTCCACCGGCTTCGACGTGCTGAAGGCGCTGGCCAGTGGCGACGGGCCGCAAACCCGCAGGTTCTATCTCGGCTACGCCGGCTGGGGGCCGGGGCAGCTGGAAGGCGAGATCGCCCACGAAGACTGGCTGACGGCACCGGCCGATCCATCGCTGATCTTCGGCGATGAGGGCGAGACGCTGTGGGAGAAGGTGATGAAGGGCGCCGGCCAGACGCTGTAGCTCCCCGGCCGGCGTGGACATCGGGTGCGGGTGTGCTGGCCGGTGTGGGGCGGTTCGCTGCGCTCACCAGCATCCTATTGGTGGCTCCGGTTGACGGTTGGCAGTGCGCATCGGCGCATTATGGCCGGGGGCCGGCGGGTGGACATTGACGACCGGCGGGCCGGCGTCCGAAAGTTGCCGCATGCCGCTGCTCGAGCCTGCCGTCGCCGCCTTTCCCTA
>JBDHSN010000062.1:0-16775 GCA_039808105.1 Rhodospirillales bacterium | reverse complement strand
TCCCACTCGATGGTGCCGGGGGGCTTGGAGGTGACGTCGTAGACGACGCGGCCGAGGCCGCGGACCTCGTTGACGATGCGCGAGGCGACGCGGGCGAGGAAGGCGTGGTCGAACGGGTAGCTGTCGGCGGTCATGCCGTCGGTCGAGGTGACCGCCCGCAGCGCGCAGACGGCGTCATAGGTCCGCGCGTCGCCCATGACCCCCACGGTGTGCACCGGCAGCAGCACGGCGAACGCCTGCCAGATGGCGTCGTAGAGGCCGGCCGCCTCGATCTCCTCGAGGAAGATGGCATCGGCCTTGCGCAGCAGCTCGGCCTTTTCCCGATCGACCGGTCCCAGGATACGCACCGCAAGGCCGGGACCCGGAAAGGGATGGCGGCGCAGCAGCGGCTCCGGCAGGCCGAGTTCGCGCCCGAGGGCGCGCACCTCGTCCTTGAACAGCTCGCGCAGCGGCTCGACCAGGGCCAGCTTCATCCGCTCCGGCAGGCCGCCGACGTTGTGATGCGACTTGATGGTGACGCTGGGGCCGCCGTGGAAGGAGACCGACTCGATGACGTCCGGATAGAGCGTTCCCTGCGCCAGGAAGTCGGCGCCGCCCGCCCGCTGCGCCTCCTCGTCGAAGACGTCGATGAACGTCGCGCCGATGATCTTGCGCTTGCGCTCGGGATCGGCGACGCCGGCGAGACCGGCGAGGAAGCGCTCGGCGGCGTCGACATGCACCAGCGGGATATTGTAGTGGCCGCGGAATACCGAGACCACCTCGTCCGCCTCGCCCTGCCGCAGCAGGCCGGTATCGACGAAGATGCAGGTGAGCTGCGCGCCGATCGCCTCGTGCAGCAGCACCGCCGCGACCGAGGAATCGACGCCGCCGGAGAGGCCGCACACCACCCGGCCGCCGCCGACCCGGGCGCGGATGCGGTCGATTGCCTCGTCGCGGAACGCCGCCATCGTCCAGTCGCCGCCGCAGCCGGCGACGCCGTGGACAAAGGCGGCGAGCAGCGCCGCGCCGTGCGGGGTGTGCACCACCTCGGGGTGAAACTGCAGGCCGTAGAAGCGGCGGTCGTCATCGGCAATGGCGGCGAACGGCGCGCCTTGCGAGACGGCGACGGTCTGGAAGCCCGGCGGCAAGGCGGTGACCCGGTCGCCGTGGCTCATCCATACCGTCTCGCGGGCGCCGGGGCCCCAGGTGCCGTCAAACAGGGCGCAGCGGCCGACGACCTCCACCGTCGCCCGGCCGAACTCGCGGGAATGCCCGGCCTCGACCCGGCCGCCGAGCTGCTCGACCATCGTCTGCTGGCCGTAGCAGATGCCCAGCACCGGCACGCCGGCGGCAAACACCGCCTTATCGGCACGCGGCGTGTGCGCCTCGGTGACCGACGCCGGGCCGCCGGAGAGGATGATCGCCCGCGCGCCGAAGCTCGCGAGAAACGCCGCATCGACGCGGGTGCACGGATGGATCTCGCAGTAGACGCCGGCCTCGCGCACCCGCCGGGCGATGAGCTGGGTGACCTGGCTGCCGAAATCGACGATGAGGATGCGGTCGGTCATATCGTCCTGTATTTTCGCTCTCTCTCGGATGAAGGCCGGTGCGTGGAACGCCGCAAGCTTGGCGGCATTCTTCCTCGCACGTCGCCTCCGGGAGAAATCTTTTTCCTATGTTTGGCGATTGATGAGGATACCGCCCCACTGCTTCACTGCGGAAAATCGTAACGGTGAAGCCGCCGGCTTGGGGGTCGTTGTCCCTTGCGGGAAAGCTGTCACCTTGCCGCGAGAAGCGGCGCCGTTCAGCGCCTGTTCACGTCGTGGCCGCCCCCTGTAATCGCTTCCAGACGGGCATCGGCTAGGCGATCGGCGTCTGGTGGCTGGCCCGTGTCGGCAGATGCCGGATAGCCTCGCCGGTTTCGCGGTCGGCCAGCGCCAGATCGAACTGCGCCTGCAGGTTCAGCCAGAACTGCGGGTCAGTACCGAACCAGTGGCCAAACCGCAGGGCGGTATCGCCGGTGATCGAGCGCTTGCCGGCAATGATCTGGCTGATGCGGTTGGGCGGTACGTCAATCTGGCGTGCGAATTCCGTCGGCAGCACGCCGAGTTCATCGAGTTCGTCTTTCAAGATTTCGCCCGGATGGACGGCGCGCCTGAACATGCTGTGTGCTCCTTCCATCAGTGGTAATCCACAATCTCAACGTTGCTGGGTCCTGGTTGCCTGTCCGGCCATTCAAAGCAGAGCCGCCACTGCTGATTGATCCGGATGGAATACTGCCCTGCCCTTTCTCCCTTCAGCGCCTCCAGTCGGTTTCCCGGCAAGGCGCGCAGGGTATCGAGCGACGTGGCGGCGTTGAGGATCGCCAGTCTCCGTTCGGCCTGCGGTATGAATCCCTGGAACGCGCGAACGAATTCTCCCTGCGAGAATGCCTCTGTTCGTTTATCCTTATAGCTCAGGATCATATTTCTGTCAGAATAGAGCGTTTGACGTTGTACGTCAAACGTCAAGGACACCCTTGGCGCGCTGAGCCCTCCCGGGAGTCATGGCGTGATCGGCAGGCTGCCCGCCGCAACGCGGCCGCCCCTTTTCCTCGTGCCCGCAGGGGCGGCTGGTCCGGAGGCCGGCCATCGGCGCCTTACTGCCCGCCCTGGCCGGCGTAGTTGGGGGCTTCGCGGGTGATGGTGACGTCGTGGACGTGGCTCTCGCGCAGGCCCGCGAAGGTGGTCCGGCGGAACGCGCAGCCCCGCTGCATGGCGGCGATGGTGGGATTGCCGGTGTAGCCCATCGCCGCGCGCAGGCCGCCGATGAGCTGCTGGATGACGTTGGCCACCGGGCCCTTGTAGGGTACCCGGCCCTCGATCCCCTCCGGCACCATCTTCAGCGTGTTCGACACCTCCTGCTGGAAGTAGCGGTCGGCCGAGCCGCGGGCCATGGCGCCGATCGAGCCCATGCCGCGGTAGCCCTTGTACGAACGCCCCTGGTAGAGCAACACCTCGCCGGGGCTCTCGTCGGTACCGGCGAACAGGCCGCCGAGCATGGCACAGTCGGCACCGGCGGCGATCGCCTTGGCGAGGTCGCCGGAATAGCGGATACCGCCGTCGGCGATCACCGGCGTATCGGACGGCCGGCACGCCTCGGCCACCTCGAGGACCGCGGTCAGCTGCGGGACGCCGACACCGGCGACGATGCGGGTGGTGCAGATGGACCCGGGGCCGATGCCGACCTTCACCGCATCGGCGCCGGCGTCGATCAGCGCCCGGGCGCCGTCCGGCGTCGCGATGTTGCCGGCGATCACCTGAGCCGAATTGCTGCGTCTCTTGATCTCGGCGACAGCCTCAAGGACGCCGGCGGAATGGCCGTGAGCGGTATCGATGACGACGACATCGACATCGGCATCGAGCAGCGCTTCGGCGCGCTCGATGCCGGCGAAGCCGATGCCGGCGGCGGCGCCGACTCGCAGCCGGCCGCGCTCGTCCTTGCAGGCATTGGGAAAGCGCTCCGCCTTCTCGATGTCCTTCACCGTGATCAGGCCGACGCAGCGGTAGTCGTCGTCCACCACCAGCAGCTTCTCGATGCGGTACTTGTGCAGCAGCCGCTTCGCTTCCTCGCGGCCGACGCCGTCGTGGACGGTAACCAGCGGCTTGTCCGGCTGGCCACGGGTCATCAGTTCGCTGACCGGCTGGCGCGGATCGCTGGCGAAGCGGACGTCGCGGTTGGTGAGAATGCCGAGCAGCTTGCCACTGCCGTCCTCGACCACCGGCACGCCGGAGAACTTGTGCGACTTCATCAGGCTCAGCGCGTCGGCCAGCGTTGCCTTCGGCCCGATGGTCATCGGATCGACGACCATGCCGGATTCGTACTTCTTGACCCGGCGCACCTCGGCCGCCTGCGCCTCGACCGACATGTTCTTGTGGATGATGCCGAGCCCGCCGGCCTCGGCCATGGCGATGGCGAGCGCGCTCTCGGTGACGGTGTCCATCGCCGCCGAGATCAGTGGAATGCCGAGGCTGACCCGTCGGGTCAGCCGCGTGCGCACGTCGGCATCGGCCGGCAGCACCGCGGAAGCCGCCGGAACCAGCAGCACGTCGTCAAAGGCCAGAGCTTCGGGGATGTTCATGCCGGCTCCGCAACGGGATGGCCCGGCATCATACACGACAGCCCCGCCGTGCCAAGGCGTTTGCCGCCCGTTCCCGGCACGTTCATGCGGGGCGACGGCACGCCGCCGCGCTCGCACCACGGATCGCCCTGTTGCCCGCCCGCCGCTGTCCCCATCGAATGACGATCACTATCTATCCTGTGGCGTCATCGCCGCGGGCAGGCAGGAAGGAGCCTTCGTTGAACTTCGATCCGGTGGGCTGGGACGAAAGCGCCCCGCACGGCGCCGCTACCCTCCCCGCCACCACAGTTCCGCCGGCACCGGCGCCACTGCGCGATCGTTTCGGCCGCGCCATCACCTACCTGCGGGTCTCGGTCACCGACCGCTGCGACTTCCGCTGCGTCTACTGCATGGCCGAGCAGATGACGTTCCTGCCGCGGCGCGAGCTGCTCACCATCGAGGAGCTGGATCGCGCCTGTTCGGCCTTCGTGCGTCTTGGCGTGCGCAAGCTGCGGATCACCGGCGGCGAGCCGCTGGTGCGCCGCGACATCCTCTCGCTGTTCCGCCGGCTCTCGCGGCATCGGGACGCCGGCAGGCTGGACGAGCTGACGCTGACCACCAACGGCTCGCGCCTGGCCGAACACGCCGCTGACCTTGCCGCCTGCGGCGTGCGCCGCGTCAACGTCTCGCTCGACACGCTCGATCCCGGCCGGTTCCGTGCCATCACCCGCATCGGCGAGCTGCGGCGGGTCCTCGCCGGCATCGACGCCGCGGCCGCGGCAGGCCTGCAGGTGAAGATCAACGTCGTCGCACTGAAGGGCGTCAACGAGGACGAGATCCCCGACCTGGTGCTGTGGTGCGCGGCGCGCGGCTTCGATATGACGCTGATCGAGGTGATGCCGATGGGCGATATCGGCGGCGAGAACCGGCTGCAGCAGTATCTGCCGCTGCATGAGGTCCGCCGCCGGCTGGCCGAGCGCTGGACGCTGGCCCCGCTGCCCTATCACACCGGTGGGCCGGCGCGCTGGGTGGAGGTGGTCGAGCCGGGCGTCCGCCTCGGCTTCATCACCCCGCTTACCCATAATTTCTGCGAGAACTGCAACCGCGTCCGGCTGACCTGCACCGGGCGGCTCTACATGTGCCTCGGCCAGAACGATGCCGCCGACCTGCGCGCGCCGCTGCGCGACAGCCCTGACGATGCGGCGCTCACCGCCGCCATCCGCGAAGCGATCGACCGCAAGCCGAAGGGCCACGACTTCGTCATCGACCGCGACCATACCGGCCCGGCGGTCGCCCGCTACATGAGCGTCACCGGCGGCTGACCCGCCGCCGCTTTCGCGGTCGCCCTGATCCTGACGCCGCCGAGCGCCACCTTCTCAGGTGGCGGCGGCCTGCAGCAGCGTCGGCCGGGCGGTGGCACGGCTCGGCAGCTCGATGTTCACCTCCAGGGTCGAGACGCTGCCCTGCGTCTCGAAGTCGACGATGATCTTATCCTCTTCGATCTCCACGTACTTGGCGATGACCTGCAGCAGCTCCTTGTGCAGCCGCGGCAGGTAATCGGGCTTGGCGAGGTCGGAGCGCTCGTGCGCCAGCAGGATCTGCAGCCGCTCCTTCGCCTCGGTGGCCGACGGTTTGGCGCGCGACCGGAACAGGCTGAAGAAGCTCATGCGGTCCTCCACAGGAGCCGCTGGAACAGGCCCCGCCGCTCCGGCTGCATGAACCGGTGCTCGATGGTTTCGCCGAGGTAGCGGCCGACGACGTCGGCGTAGGCCTGGCCTGCCTTCGAGGTCGGATCGAGGATCACCGGCATGCCGAGGTTGGATGCTTTCAGCACCGTCTCGCTCTCCGGGATGATGCCGAGCAGCGGGATCGCCAGGATCTCCAGCACGTCCTCCAGCTTCAGCATCTCGCCCTTCACCACCCGGGAGGGATCGTAGCGGGTCAGCAGCAGATGCTCCTTGACCGGCTCAAGCCCCTGCTCCGCCCGGCGCGAGCGGCTCCCCAGCACGCCGAGGATGCGGTCGGAGTCGCGCACGCTGGAGACTTCCGGGTTGGTGACGATGACCGCCTCATCGGCGAAGTAGAGCGCCATCAGCGCGCCGCGCTCGATGCCGGCCGGGCTGTCGCAGACGATGTAGTCGAACTGATCGCGCAGCTCGTCCAGCACCTTCTCGACGCCGTCGCGGGTCAGCGCATCCTTGTCGCGGGTCTGGCTGGTCGGCAGCACCGAGAGGTTCTCGATGCGCTTGTCCTTGATCAGCGCCTGGCTCAGGCGCGCGTCGCCGTTGATCACATTGATGAAGTCGAAGACGACGCGGCGCTCGCAGCCCATGATCAGGTCGAGGTTGCGCAGGCCCACGTCGAAGTCGATGACGACGGTGCGCTGGCCCTTCATGGCGAGGCCGGCGGCGAATGCGGCACTCGACGTGGTCTTGCCGACCCCGCCCTTGCCGGATGTCATGACGATTACCTTACCCAACTTCACCTCCACTTCACCCGAAAGGCCGACCCGTCCGCAGACTGGAGTGGCCGTGGTTGTCCCCCTTCTTACGCCAGGGGCTCGATGGCGATGCGCTCGCCGTCGAGGAAGACCTGCACCGGCTTGCCGATCAGCGCGTCCGGAATATCGTCGCGCACCCGCCAGTAGCCGGCGATAGAGACCAGTTCCGCCTCCAGCGAGCGGCAGAAGATGCGCGCTTCCCGGTCACCGGAAACACCCGCCACCGCCCGGCCGCGCAGCGCGCCATAGACGTGGATGTGGCCGTCGGCGAGCAGCTCGGCGCCGGCGCCGATCGAGGCCATCACCACCAGATCGCCGCCGTGGGCGTAGACCTGCCGGCCGGAGCGCACCGGCTGGGTGATCAGCCGCGCCGTCATCCCGTGCACCGCTTCGCCGGCATCCGGGTCTGCCGCGGCAACCGGCTCCTCGACCGCTTCCGCCGCCTCGCCCGGCTCCGGCGCATCCGGCTTTACCGCCGCCTCCGCGGCCCGGGCCGCGGGAGGGCTGTCGCGCAGCGGCGCCTGCCGGCCTTCCGGAAACAGACTCCAGCCGGCGTTCACCGCCGCCCGGTTCTGCTCCTCGGTGCCGTTCTGCACCCCGATCGGCACCAGCTGGTGCTGGCGCAGCCGCCGGCCCAATTCCGCCATGTTGAAGGGAGGAGCCTCCGCCAGATTCTGCAGGTCGATGACGACCGGGGCATGGCGGAAGAAGTTGGGAGCCTGGGCGATCTTGTCGGCCAGGGCCTGGAACAGCGCCGGATCCTTCGGATCGTTCAGCCGCAGCACCAGCAGCGTGTACGCACCGCCGCGCAGTTGAAACGGCGGTGAGGGGCGCTCTATTGTCTTTGCCTGCGTCGCCGAAGTCATGCGTTTCGCCTGTTAGATCGCCTGAACGGGAAGAAAATTGCGCTTGCGCTATGCCGCTCGGCTGTTCGAGGGCGATGATGCACAAGCTTTGCGGCCGAGTCTCAACGCACCTCGCGCAGCCTTACAGAACAACATGAAGAGCGGGCTGTAACGGGCCAAGGCGGCTTTCAAATCGAGCAACCCGGATGACCGCCGATTCGGCTTCGTCAGGGACGCCGCGATGGCATCGACGGCGCGCCGGGAAGCGAATCCGGAGGGCCCGATTCGCTGGGTATGAACAATATCTCGTGGGTAGGTGCGCCGTAGGCATCTATTCGTGGCACAGCGGCTCAGCGGCGCGGTCGCACGCGGGTAAAGTGACCCATCTTCCGCCCGGGCCGCGCCTCGCTCTTGCCATAGAGGTGCAGGCGCACGTCCGGGTCGGCGACGAGTTCGGGCCAGCGGGCGATCTCGTCGCCCAGCAGATTCTCCATCACCGCATCGGCGTACCGCTCCGTCGGCCCCAGCGGCAGGCCGGCGATGGCGCGGACGCACTGCTCGAACTGCGAAACCGGACAGGCATCGATCGTCCAGTGCCCGGAATTGTGCGGCCGCGGCGCCAGCTCGTTGACCAGCAGGGAACCGTCGCGGCCGACGAACATCTCGACGGCCAGCACGCCTTCCAGCGCCAGCGCCTCGGCGATGCTTTTCGCCAGCCATTGCGCCTGCGCCGCGACGGCAGCACCGATGCCGGCCGGCGCCGTCGTCCGCCGCAGCACGTGGTTCTCGTGCTGGTTCTCCACCGGCACGTAGGCGGCGATATCGCCGCCGCGGGAGCGGGCAACGATCACCGAGATCTCGCAGGCGAAGTCCACCCACGCCTCGACGATGCCCGGCTCGCCCCCCGTGACCATTCCCGTTGCCACCGTCTCGGCCCACGCCGCGGCGAGATCGCCACCCGGCGCCAGCGCCACCTGCCCCTTGCCGTCATAACCCAGGCGCGCCGACTTCAGCACCGCCGGCAGGCCGGTTTCCCGCACCGCCCTGGCAAGCGCGGCCGCATCGCCGACCGGCTGCCAGCGCGTCGTCGGCACGCCGATGCGGGCGAGAAAGGTCTTCTCGGTGATCCGGTCCTGGCAGATGGCGAGAACGCGCACGTCCGGCCGCAGCAGCGTCTGGCGGCCGACCAGCGCCGCCGCTTCTGCCGGGATGTTCTCGAACTCGTAGGTGACGACGTCGCAGCCGGCGGCGAACCGCGCCAGCGCCTCGCCATCCTCCCAGTCGGCGATGGTCGCCTGCGCGCTGACCTGCGCGGCCGGCGCATCCGCCTCCGGGGTGAACACGTGGCAGTGGTAGCCGAACCGGGCGGCGGCGAGCGCGGTCATCCGGCCGAGCTGGCCGCCCCCGAGAATCCCGATCACGCCGCCGGGCGGCAGCGGTCCGCTGTGCGACTTGCGCATGGGTGCGTCAGGATCCCTCGGGCCGCTCGGCAACGGCGGCCGACTGCGCCTCGCGATAGCGGTCGACCGCCGCCGCGACGGCGGGGTCGGCAAGCGCGACGACGGCGGCGGCGAGCAGCGCGGCGTTGATCGCCCCGGCGCGGCCGATGGCCAGGGTTCCGACCGGAATGCCGGCCGGCATCTGCACGATCGACAGCAGGCTGTCGAGCCCGGAGAGCGCCTTGCTCTCCACCGGCACGCCCAGCACCGGCAGCGGCGTCAGCGCCGCCATCATTCCCGGCAGGTGGGCAGCGCCGCCGGCCCCGGCGATGATCACCTGCAGACCGCGTTCGCGGGCACTGCGGGCATAGGCAAAGAGGCGGTCGGGGGTGCGGTGAGCGGAAACGATGCGCACCTCGTGGGCAACGCCGAGGGTCGTCAGTGTTTCGGCAGCATGTCCCATCGTCTGCCAGTCCGACTGGCTGCCCATGACGAGGCCGACACGCGGCGCGCTGCTGTCCATAAAGGGAATCCTGCCCCACCCGCGGTCGGAGGACGGCGGAAAAGAAGCCGCGGATTATTCCCAATACGTTGCGGTGATACAAGCACCGCCTTTCGGCAGCTTGCGTTCCGGCCGCAGGCAGCAGCAGCGCCGCCGTCACGGCGTTGCTTGACTTGCGGCCGGCGCCTCACTTAATTTCCTTCGCTCCATCGGAGGGACCACGCAGAGCCAGGCGGCAGGCAGCGCCCTGGCTCTTTTTCGTTGCCGGCGCAGACGCCCCGGCGGAAGGAAAGCAGAAACGCGTGTTTGAAGGCCTGAGCGATCGGCTGAGCGGCATCTTCGACCGCCTGAAGAAGCGCGGTGCGCTGACCGAAGCGGACGTCGGCGAGGCGCTGCGCGAGGTGCGCATCGCGCTGCTGGAGGCGGACGTCGCCCTGCCGGTGGTCAAGGAGTTCATCACCGCGGTCCGCGGCCACGCCGTCGGCCAGGAGGTGCTGCGCAGCGTCACCCCCGGCCAGATGGTCATCAAGATCGTCCACGATCATCTCGTCGCCATGCTCAGCGGCGGCGAGGCAGACGAGAAGCTGCGTGTCGGCGAGGGCGCCGGCATCGACCTCGCCGGGCCGCCGCCGGTGGCGGTGCTGCTGGTCGGGCTGCAAGGCTCGGGCAAGACGACGACGGCGGGCAAGCTGGCGCTGCGGCTGCGCAAGCGCGAGCGCAAGCGGGTGCTGATGGCCTCGCTCGACGTCTACCGGCCGGCGGCGCAGCAGCAGCTGGCGGTGCTCGGCAAGCAGACGGAAACCGCGGTGGTCGACATCGTTCCCGGCGAGCCGCCGGTGACGATCGCCCATCGCGCCATGGACCAGGCGCGCCGCCAGGGTTACGACGTCGTCATCCTCGATACCGCCGGCCGCCTGTCCATCGACGAGCGGATGATGGACGAGGCGGCAGCGGTGAAGGCGGCGACGGGTCCGGTGGAGACGCTGCTGGTCGCCGATGCGCTGACCGGCCAGGACGCGGTGTCGCTGGCGCAGGCGTTCCACGACAAGGTCGGCATCACCGGCATCGTGCTCACCCGTGTCGATGGTGATTCCCGCGGCGGCGCGGCGCTGTCCATGCGCAGCGTCACCGGCCGGCCGATCCGGCTGATGGGCGTCGGCGAAAAGCTGGACGCGCTGGAGACCTTCCAGCCGCAGCGCATCGCCGGCCGCATCCTCGGCATGGGCGACGTCGTCGGCCTCGTCGAGCGCGCCGCCGAGGTGATCGAAAAGGAAGACGCCGAGAAGCTCGCCGCCAAGCTGATGAAGGGCGAGTTCAATCTTGAGGACATGGCGGCGCAGTTCCGCCAGCTCCGCAAGATGGGTGACCTCAAGGGCCTGCTCGGCCTGCTGCCCGGCGTCGGCAAGATCAAGAAGCAGCTCGACGACGCCAAGATCGACGACAGGATGATCGCCCGCCAGGAAGCCATCATCCTGTCGATGACGCCGGCCGAGCGGCGCAATCCGAAGATCCTCAACGCTTCGCGGCGTCGGCGCATCGCCGCCGGCTCGGGCGCGACGGTGCAGGACGTCAACCGCCTGCTGAAGCAGCACCAGCAGATGGCGGCGATGATGAAGAAGGTGGGCAAGCTGGGCAAGCGCGGGCTGCTCGGCGGCGGTGGACTGCCGCCCGGCATGCTGCCGCCGGGAATGCCGCCGCTGCGCTAGGGCGCGGCTTGGCTTTGGAGAGACGAGAAAAAGGAACGGACGGACCCATGAGCGTAAGAATTCGCCTCGCGCGCGGCGGCGCCAAGAAGCGGCCCTTCTACCGGATCGTCGTTGCCGACTCGCGCAGCCCGCGCGACGGCCGCTTCATCGAGGTGCTGGGGACCTACAATCCGATGCTGCAGCAGGACCATCCGCACCGCATCCGGCTCAAGGAAGAGCGCGTCCGCCACTGGCTGCAGCACGGCGCGACGCCGAGCGACCGGGTGGCCAAGTTCTGCGCCAACGCCGGGCTGATGGAGCCCCGCGCCCGCGCCGAGCAGACCAAGAAGCCGCAGCCGAAGGCGAAGGCGCAGGAGCGGCTGAAGGCCGCGGCGGAAGCCGCCGGCTGAGCGCCGCCACGGCGGCCGCGTAAGACGGCGCGGGCAATGGAGCGGAGATGGCGGCGAGCGGCACCCCCGGCGAAGGACGCGTCTGCGTCGGCGAGATCGGCGCCGCCAGGGGCCTGCGCGGCGAATTTCGCCTGCGCAGCTTCACCGCCGATCCGCGCGCGATCGCCAGCTACGGGCCGCTGACCACCGGGGGCGGCGAGCGTTCGCTGCGCCTTTTCATCGTCGGCGAGGTGAAGGACGCGCTTATCGCGCGGGCCGACGGCGTCGGCGACCGCACCGCCGCCGAAGCGCTGCGCGGCTGCCGCCTTTACGTGGCTCGGGCGGCGCTGCCCGCCTGCGCCGACGACGAGTATTACCATGCCGACCTGATCGGCCTTGCGGCGGTGTTCGTCAGCGAGAACGGCGACATCGTTCCGCCACCGGGTCGGGTGGCCGCAGTGCATGATCACGGTGGCGGGCCGATCCTCGAAATCGCTCGCGACGACGCCTCCTCCGTTCCGGTCCCGTTCACCCGGGCGGCGGTGCCCGAGGTGGATCTCGCCGCCGGCCGACTGACCGTCCGCGCCCTTCCCGGCCTGCTGGCGCCCGCCAGCGACGAGGACGCACCGTGATGAACGGCTCTACCGCGGCGCCGTGGACGGTGTGCGTCCTGACCATCTTCCCGGAAATGTTTCCCGGCCCGCTCGCCGCCTCGCTGGCCGGACAGGCGCTGGCTGACCGCCGCTGGCACCTGGAAACCGTGGACATCCGGGACTTTGCGCGCGATAAACACGGCTCCGTTGACGATTCGCCGTTCGGGGGCGGCCCGGGGATGGTGATGCGCCCGGACGTGGTCGAGGCGGCGATGACCGCCGCTGCGGATCGGCATCCGGCTCTGCCCCTGCTCTATCTGACTCCGCGCGGCCGCCGGTTCGATCAGGCGCGGGCACGGGCGCTGGCCGCGGGCCCGGGCCTCGTCGCCCTGTGCGGACGCTACGAAGGAGTGGACGAGCGCGTGTTGGAGGCCTGCCGGCCGGAGGAGATCAGCCTCGGCGACTTCGTCCTGTCCGGCGGCGAGCCGGCGGCGCTGGCGCTGATCGATGCCTGCGTGCGGCTGCTGCCGGGGGTCATCGGCGATGCGCGCTCGCTGGATGAGGAAAGCTTCGAGCACGGACTGCTCGAATACCCGCACTACACCCGCCCGCGGCTGTGGCAGGGACGTGCGGTGCCGGACGTGCTGCTGTCCGGCCATCACGCCCAGGTCGCCGCCTGGCGGCGGGCGGAGGCGGAACGGATGACCCGCGAGCGGCGCCCGGATCTCTGGGCACAGCATTGCGCCGCAGGCGTGCGGTCCGGCGATCGCCATGCCGGGCGGACGACACCATATAGCGCTGAGGACGAGCCATGACGATCATTGAAGAATTCGAGCAAGAGCAGATCGCCAAGCTGACGGCGAACGGCACGCCGCCGTGGTTCGCGCCGGGCGATACGCTGCGCGTCAAGCTGAAGGTGGTCGAAGGGACCCGCGAACGGGTGCAGGCCTTCGAGGGCGTGTGCATTGCCCGCCGCAACCGCGGCTTCAACTCGTCGTTCACCGTCCGCAAGATCTCGTACGGCGAGGGCGTCGAGCGCATCTTCCCGCTGTACTCGCCGTCGATCGCCGGTATCGAGGTGGTCCGGCGCGGCGACGTCCGCCGGGCCAAGCTCTATTACCTGCGCACCCGCCGCGGCAAGAGCGCCCGCATCGCCGAGAAGACCGACGGCTACGTCGCCAAGGTCACGGCGCGCGAGCGCGAGGCGGCGTTGCAGGAGAAGGAGGCGGCCCGGGCCGGGCGCGCCGCCGCCGCTGCTGCTGCTGCGGAAGCAGAAGGCGCCTGATCGGTCAGCGGGCGGCGGCCCGTCCGCCCGCGAGGAGGAAAAGACGTGGCGAAGCCGCGCACGCTGTTTGACAAGATCTGGGAAGCCCACCTGGTCGACGTGCAGGAGGACGGCACCTGCCTTTTGTACATCGACCACCACCTGGTGCACGAGGTGACCAGCCCGCAGGCCTTCGAGGGTCTGCGCATGGCTGGCCGGCGCGTCCACCGGCCGGCGGCGACGCTTGCCGTCGCCGACCACAACGTGCCGACCACCGACCGCAGTCACGGCATCGCCGATGCGGAATCGCGCATCCAGGTGGCGACGCTGGCGCAGAACTGCGCCGAGTTCGGCGTCGAGTACTTCTCGATGGACGACCGCCGCCAGGGCATCGTTCACATCATCGGCCCGGAGCAGGGCTTTACCCTGCCCGGCATGACCATCGTCTGCGGTGATTCCCACACCGCGACGCACGGCGCCTTCGGCGCCCTCGCCTTCGGCATCGGCACCTCCGAGGTCGAGCACGTGCTGGCGACGCAGACGCTGCTGCAGCGGCCGGCGAAGAACATGCGGGTGCTGGTCGAGGGCGCGCTGCCGACCGGCGTCGGCGCCAAGGACCTGATCCTCGCCATCATCGGCAGGCTCGGCACCGCCGGCGGCACCGGCCACGTCATCGAATACGCTGGCGAGGCGATCGCCGCCCTCGGCATGGAAGGGCGGATGACCGTCTGCAACATGACCATCGAGGCTGGCGCGCGGGCCGGGCTGATCGCCCCCGACGAGACCACCTTCGCCTACCTCAAGGGCCGGCCGATGGCGCCGTCGGGCGAGAACTGGGAGCGCGCCGTCGCCTGGTGGCGGACCCTGCCGTCCGATCCGGGCGCCGCCTACGACAGCGAGATCCGCCTCGACGCCGCGGCCATCGCCCCCCTGGTCACCTGGGGCACCAGCCCCGAGGACGTGGTGCCGGTCACCGGCGCCGTGCCCGACCCGGCCGGAGCTGCCAGCGACAGCAAGCGGCGGGCGATGGAACGCTCGCTGCAGTACATGGGCCTGGTGGCGGGGACGCGGATGCAGGACGTCCGCGTCGATCGCGTCTTCATCGGCTCGTGCACCAACGGCCGCATCGAGGACTTGCGCGAGGCCGCCAGCATCGCTCGCGGCCGCCGCGTCGCCGATGGGGTCGGCGCCATGGTCGTGCCCGGCTCGGGCCTGGTGAAGGATCAGGCGGAGGCGGAGGGGCTCGACCGTATCTTCGTCGAAGCCGGCTTCGAGTGGCGCGAGCCCGGCTGCTCCATGTGCCTTGCCATGAACGCCGACCGGCTGGAGCCGGGCGAGCGCTGCGCTTCCACCTCCAACCGCAACTTCGAGGGGCGCCAGGGGCGCGGCGGGCGCACCCACCTGATGAGCCCGGCGATGGCCGCCGCCGCCGCCATCACCGGCCACCTGACCGACGTCCGCGACCTCGCGCAGGGCTGATGATGCCGCCGGCCGCCGGCCCTCCGGGTGCGCAGCGATGCCGGCCTCGGCAACGGGTATGCGGCACTGGATTGCCGCGCCCGCTACGCGGGCTCGCAATGACGACGCTGTTGCGGCCCGCGCATCGGGAGTGCCGCAACCTCCACGCCGTCATTGCGAGCGAAGCGACGCAATCCAGTACCAGGGCCAACCCGGGTTCGTCGCAATGACGGAAATTCTGAACGCTGATCGGGATCACAAGCCAGCCATGCAACCCTTCACCACGCTGACCGGGATCGCCGCGCCGCTGCCGATGATCAACGTCGATACCGACATGATCATCCCCAAGCAGTTCCTGAAAACGATCGCCCGCACCGGCCTCGGCAAGAGCCTGTTCTTCGAGATGCGCTACGACGATGCCGGCGCCGAGGTCCCGGGCTTCGTGCTCAACCGTCCGGCCTACCGCAACGCCTCGATCCTGATCGCCGGCGAGAACTTCGGCTGCGGCAGCTCGCGCGAGCACGCGCCGTGGGCGCTGCTCGATTTCGGCATCCGCTGCGTCATCGCCCCGTCGTTCGCCGACATCTTCTATTCCAACAGCTTCAAGAACGGCATCCTGCTGATCACCCTGCCGCAGCAGCAGGTGGATGCGCTGATGGCGCAGGCCGAGCGCGGCGCCAACGCCCGCTTTAGCGTCGATCTGGAGAACCAGGTGGTCGAGACGCCGGACGGCGCCCGCGTCGCCTTCGAGATCGACCCGTTCCGCAAGCACTGCCTGCTCGGCGGTCTGGACGACATCGGCCTGACCTTGCAGAAGGCCGACCGCATCCAGGCCTTCGAGGACCGCCACCGCGCCGAACGGCCGTGGCTGTAGGCCACCGCCCCGCCCGCCCCGACCACACCTGAGACCAGCCGCCAGACCGGAGCCGCCATGTCGGAGAAGAGAACCCTGCTGATCGTTGCCGGCGACGGCATCGGCCCGGAAGTGATGAGCGAGGTGCTGCGCGTCATCGAGTGGCTGGACAAGCGCCGCGGCATCCCCTTCGAGGTAACGCAGGGACTGGTCGGCGGCGCCGCCCTCGACGCCGAGGACACCCCGCTCAGCGATGCGACGATGGCCAAGGCGCTCGCCGCCGACGCCGTGCTGCTGGGGGCGGTCGGCGGGCCAAAGTGGGACGGGCTGCCGTTCGAGAAGAAGCCGGAGCGCGGCCTGCTGCGGCTGCGCAAGGAGATGGCGCTGTTCGCCAATCTGCGGCCGGCGCCGGTGTTCGATGCGCTGGTCGACGCCTCGCCGCTAAAGCCGGAGATCGTGCGCGGCCTCGACATCGTCATCGTCCGCGAGCTGACCGGCGGCGTCTACTTCGGCGAGCCGCGCGGCATCACGCCGCTGCCGGAGGGCGGCTTCCGCGGCGTCAACACCCAGGTCTACACCACCCCGGAGATCGTCCGCATCGCCCGCATCGCCTTCGAGCTGGCCGGCCGCCGGCAGGGCCGCGTCTGCTCGGTGGAGAAGGCGAACGTGATGGAATCCGGCGTGCTGTGGCGGCGCGAGGTGCAGGCGCTGCACGACGCCGAGTTCCCCGCCATCGCCCTCTCCCACATGTACGCCGACAACTGCGCCATGCAGCTGCTGCGCGATCCGCGCCAGTTCGACGTCATCGTCACCGACAACCTGTTCGGCGACATGCTCTCCGACGAGGCGGCGATGCTCACCGGCTCGCTCGGCATGCTGCCGTCGGCCTCCCTCGGCGAAGCGGACGCGCAGGGGCGCCGGCGCGCCCTTTACGAGCCGGTGCACGGCTCGGCGCCCGACATCGCCGGCCGCGGCATCGCCAACCCGCTGGCCAGCCTGCTCAGCTTCGCCATGTGCCTGCGCTGGTCGTTCGCCCTCGACGCCGAGGCCGACCTGCTGGAAGCCGCGGTCAAGGGCGTCCTCGACGGCGGCCTGCGCACCGCCGACATCATGCAGCCCGGCAAGGCCCGCGTCTCCACCCGCGTCATGGGCGAATCCATCGTCCGCGA
>JBDHSN010000061.1:0-16828 GCA_039808105.1 Rhodospirillales bacterium | reverse complement strand
GCTTCGCCTGCCCGCTGCCGGGCGGGCGCAAGGGCCGGTTCTTCGGCGCCGCCCGCAAGGCCGCCGCTGCCGGGCACGCCCAGGACTATCCCAGCATGTTGAGGCGGAAGTGGTGGGTAACGTCGGACTTGAACTGCTTGACGATCTTCAGCGAGTCGCGCAGCAGGTTGCGCTCGAAGCCGCGCAGCAGATCGACATTGACGATATTGTCGAAGGTTTCGCCCTGCCCCGCCGCCAGGAACTGCTGGCGCAGCCGCAGCATGCTGATGAAGTCGAAAGCCTCGATCAGGTCGGCGCTGAATTCCTCGCTGAACGGCCCGCGGCCGCTCAGCGCCTGGATGCGGCCGATGGTATTGGTCTCGGTGACGCGGTACTCCAGCGCCAGGCTGCGCACGCCGTGGACGATGGGAAAGATCGCCCCCTTTTTGACGTCGATGCCGCGGCCGCCGTTCTCGGTTTCGGCGACGAGCAGCCGGTTGAACAGCCCGAGCGGCGTCGGGAAGGTCAGCGTCGCCCGGGCGAAATGGCCGGCGAACGCCTCCTCCCGGCCGAGAAACTCGAACAGCATCGCCTTGATCTCGGTGAGGAGGCGGGCATCGCCGGCGACCGGGCTCGCGTCGTAGAGGATGGCCAGCTTGAGGAACGCATCGACGGAAGGCTCGGCGATCCAGCGCCGGATCTCCCGGCGGTAGCTGGCCAGCGCCTGCGACCACTCGGGGTTGGTGGCCATGACGTTGCCCGGACACGGCGGATAGCCGAGATCGATCAGCGCCCGGTTGAACGGCTCGGCGATCAGCGCCCGCTCGCCGTCGATCGCCTCGTTGCGGAAGATCAGCCCGTTGTCCTGATCGGTGCGCAGCAGCTGTTCGCCGCGGCCCTCGCTGCCCATGACGATCAGGCAGACCTCGTTGCGCAACGCATCCGGTGTCACCTGCTCGAACACCCGGCGGAACAGCTTGCGGTTGAGGTCGGTGACGATGCGAGCGATATGGCGCGGCTTGACGCCGCGTCCGAACAGCGATTCGACCAGATGCGGGACGGCGGCGGCGGGGGCCGCCAGATCAGCGAGGCCGCCCGCCCGGTCAAGCTTGCTGGCGATGACATAGGAGGAGTTGGCGAGGTAGCCGAGGAGGTCGGCCTGCTCGAAGGTGCCCTCGATCTCGCCGCCGCGGGTGACGACGACGTGGCGGATCGCCCGCTCGGTCATCAGCACCAGGGCGTTGAACAGAAAGTCGTCGCGATCGATGGTACACAGGTCATAGGACGCGAGATCGCCGATGGCGCTGCTGTCCGGCATCCCCATCAGCAGCGAGCGCTCGCGCACGTCGCGCTCGGTGAAGATGCCGGTGGCATCGCCGCGGCGGACCAGCACCGCCGAAACCTCGCGATCCTGCATGAGCTGCGTTGCGGTGCGGATCGTCGTCTCGGGCGGGACGAACACCGGCGGGTGGAGATGGCCTTCGCTGACCCGGGCCAGCAGGAACGATGCCGTCTCGCGCCGCTGCTGCACGGCGATGAGGGCGTCGAGCCGGCGGCCGAGATCGCGCTGGAAGAATTCGCGAAAGGCGGCGTTGCTGCGGCACAGCGCGTGGAACAGCGGGACGGGAAGCTGGTAGCAGAGACTGCGGTCGCGTGAGATGAACGCATTCTCGCTGCGGCCGTTGATCAGCGCCATGGAATCAAAGCTGGCGCCGTCGGCGTAAAGGGCGACGGTACCGCTCTGATCGAGTTCCTCGATGATGCCTTCGCAGACGACGAACAGACAGGCAGGAGGAGCGCGCCGCGCCTGGATGGTCTCGCCCGCCGCGAACCGGCGGGAAGTCAGGGATTCGGCGAGCCGGGTGAACTCGTCGCGACCGAGTTGGTTGAACGGCGCAATCGCCCTGAGGAAATCGCTCGCTTCAGGATCGGCCATTACCGGGCTCTCCCGCGCCGCCCGGACCGTACCGACGTCAGCCCGCGCGCACCGCTCATGCTCCCTGCCGTGCCGGCGGATGGCTGGCGCTACGGCACCCTAATGCAGCGGAGGCGGAACCTGCAACAGCCGAAGCATCCGCGAACGGCAGCGGGCCGGAGGCTCGCTCCTCCGGCCCGCCTCTGCTTGCCATGGACGCCGCTCCGGGAGGAACGGCGGAGAGACTACTCGGCCGCGGCGCCGCGCGGTTCGCCGAGAACCGCCCGCCGCTCGACCTCGGTGAAGCCCTCCTGCGCCGCACGTTCCGGCGCCAGCAGCGAGACGATGATGCCGACGAGGAAAGCGCCGGTCATCGTCAGGATGCAGGGATTCTTCAGCGGGAAGAACCACCACTGGCTGGACAGATAAGAGGCGTAGGCGGCGAGGTGGTCGGCGGTGAGCTTGGCGCCGGCGATCGCCGTCTCCAGCCCGGGGATGCCGGCAACCTTGGCCGCCAGTGCCGGGGTGATCACGTCACCGGCCTTGCCGAACAGCAGGTCGATCTGGATGGTCGGCCCGAGGTAGATCAGCAGCAGGGTGGCAAAGGTGCCGAACAGAATGCTGCACACCGCGCCCCAGGTGGTGAACCGCTTCCAGAACACCGACATCACCAGCGCCGGGAAGTTGCCCGATGCGGCGATGGAGAAGGTGAGGCCCACCATGTAGGCGACGTTCTGCCCCTGGAAGACGATGCCCAGCAGGATGGCGCAGATGCCGAGGATGATCGACGCCGCCCGTGCCACCTTCAGCTGTTCGGACTCCGGTGCATGGCCGCCGCGCAAGACGTTCACCCACAGGTCGTGGGAGAGCGCCCCCGCACCGGCGAGGGTGAGGCCTGCCACCACCGCGAGGATCGTGGCGAAGGCAACGGCGCAGATGAAGCCGAAGAAGACGTCGCCGGCGATCACATGGGCGAGCAGCGGCGCCGCCATGTTGCCGCCGCCGCCGGCAGCGAGGATGTTGGACTGGCCGACCAGCACCATCGAGCCGAAGCCGAGGATGAAGGTGATCAGGTAGAAGGCGCCGATCCAGATGGTCGCCCACATCACCGAGACGCGCGCCGCCTTGGCATTGGGCACGGTGTAGAAGCGCATCAGGATGTGCGGCAGACCGGCGGTGCCGAACATCAGCGCCATGCCGAGCGAGACCGCGTCCCACGCACCGGTGACCACCTTGGTGCCCGGATCCAGCACCTTCGGCCCGTAGCAGAACATCTGGCTGCCCGCCGCCGCCTTCGGATCGCAGCCGGTCGAGGCCGCCTGGGCGAACAGGTTGATCGGATTGAAGCCGAACTTGCCGAGAACGATCAGCGCCATCACCAGGGCGCCGCCGAGCAGCAGGCCGGCCTTGATGATCTGCACCCAGGTCGTCGCGATCATGCCGCCGAACAGCACGTAGGTCATCATCACGCAGCCGACGATGATCACCGCAACGACGTAGTTGATGCCGAACAGCAACTGGATGAGCGTGCCCGAGCCGACCATCTGGGCGATCAGGTAGGTCAGCACCACCGCCATGGTACCGATGGCCGAGGCGACCCGCACCGGCTTCTGCCGCAGCCGGTAGGCGACGACATCGGTGAAGGTGTACTTGCCGAGGTTGCGCAGCGGCTCGGCGATCAGGAACAGGATGATCGGCCAGCCGACGAGCCAGCCGGTGGAATAGATCAAGCCGTCGAAGCCGTTCAGGGCGACGAGGCCGGCGATGCCGAGAAAGCTGGCGGCACTCATGTAGTCGCCGGCGAGGGCCAGTCCGTTCTGGAAGCCGGTCACCGAGCGACCAGCCGCATAGAAGTGCTCGGCAGTCTTCGTCTGCCGCGCTGCCCAATAGGTGATGAGCAGGGTGGCGCCAACGAACAGAAAGAAGAACAGGATCGAGATCCAGTTGTTTCCTGAGCTCATGCGTCTATCCCCGCAAATGGGCTAGTTCGTGGATTTCGTGATCGTACTTGTTATTGGCCCAGTTCACGTAGGTCAGGGTCAATACCCAGGCGAACACGATCACCAGCGCACCGAGCAGAATGCCCAGGGACAGCCCGGGCGAAACCGCACCCGATGCGACCGTCGTCGACACCAGCGTCGTCCCCAGCAGCGGCTTATTGAACGCCACCAGCAGGATGAAGCCGTAATAGGCGACCAGCATGATGATGCTGAGCCAGATGGCGATCCGCCATCGTTTCGCGGCTACAGCGTGCAACCGCGCTTCCATATCGTTCATGCAAACTCCCTCCCAGAACAAGAGCCCTGAACAGCCTGACAAGCCTCTTCCGTGGCAATAGGGCCACAGATCAAGAGTTTCGTCAATGCCATCACAATACAGTGTCGACGTGACCGGCCATGCGCATGTCCGCAATCACCGATCTTTGCCCTTTCGGGCCATAGTCAGTACGCTCCTCCCGCTCCCGTGGTTAACTTGGCCTTTCTTCCCTCCGCCATCGTTATTCGGACGAATTACTTGATCATGCGTGCTGTGCAGGTGGCTTCACAGACTGCGCTTGGCCAATATCTCATCGCCGACATCGTCCACCAGCGATTCAACCGCCTTCGCCGGCACCGTCGCCAATTCCATGCGATAGGCAAGGAACCACAGCAGCGCGATCCCCAGTAGCCAGAACAGGATCTGCCACGCCCAGATCGAGGGAATGCCGAACATCCAGCCCGAGCGGCCGGCCGAGGGCGCGCCAAAAATCCAGTTGCCGATGACGGCAAACGGCCCGACCGCGAACAGCAGCCAGCCGATGGTCAGGATCCACGCCAGCGGTGTCAGGCGGCGCTTGCCCGCCGGCAACTGCGCATGGTCGCGCAGGAAGTCGTGGAACTTCATCCGGTGCAGGCGCTGCCCCCTCTCCTGGGTTATCGCCGAGACGGCGGTGCAGACCGTGACGTTGACGAAAATGCCCCAGCCGGCCGAATGGATGGTCAGCGGCCAGCGTCCCCACGGCAGCACTGCCCCGAACAGCAGCTGGCCGATCGAATCCGTCATCGCCACGGTAATCAGCCCGGCGGCCAGGCCCCAGGTGGCACCGGCGCGCGTGATCCAGGGGATGTAGCAGACCGCGGCGAGCGGCACCCACATCTGGAAGCCGAACGCCACGGCAAGGCCGCCCAGCAGGACCAGCGCGTCGCGCGAATAGGTCGCCACCAGCAGGGCGCAGACCACGATGAAGGCGACGCCGAGCCGTCCGAACAGCATCTGGGTGACGTGCGTGGCGGTGGGATTGAGATAGCGCTTGTACAGATCGCGGGTGAGAATCCCGGCGGCGGTCGACATGTAGGCCGCCCCGGTCGACTGCATCGCCGCCAGCGCACACACCGCCAGCAGCCCCACCAGCCACGGCATGCTGTCGCCGATGAGATTGAAGTAATGGGGAACGAGCGAGTCGGGATGGCGCGCCACCGTCTCCGGGATCAGCGTCGGATCGACGGCAAGCCCGGCGGCGTTGACCAGCGGATTGGCGCCGAGGAAATGCGCAGCCATGCCCTGGATGGCAGTGAAGAAGACCAGGGTACCGCCGATCCAGGCGGCCGAAGCCCACACCGCCTGCGGCGCGAAAGCCGCGGGATTGGTGTTGGAGAAGGCCCACATGGTGAACGCCGGCGCCGCCTGAATGCCCATCAGCGCCGACATGTAGGTGAGGATCATCACCCCGGTCCACAGCCCCCCGACCGGCGTCTCCTTGCCGACGCCGGCGGTCCACTGGATCACCCCCGGAATGGCAAAATAGGCATTGTAGTCGCCGCCGCTGAGTGCCACGCCGTGGGTCGTGCCCCACAAGCCGATGTCGCTTTGCGCGAGGCGCGACAGCGCCTCGTTCAGCGCGGTCCAGCCGCCGACGGCCTCGAGGGCGATGACGCCAACGATGACGATGCCGATCCACAGCAGGAGGCATTGCATCGTATCGACGTAGGCGACCGCGCGCAGCCCGCCGGAGGCGACGTAGATCAACACCACCAGGGAGAGGATCCACATGCCGAAGTCCTGCCCGACGAGACCGTTCGGATAGCCGGGGATGACGGTGAGCACGTTGAAGAGATAGCCGGAGGCGCCGAGCTGCACGCCGAGATAGGGGATGGAGTAGAACAGCGCGACGATGACGCAGAGGATGCGGATGGCATCGCCCTGGAAATAGTCGGCGAGCATCTCGCCGGGCGTGACATAGCCGAACCGCTTGCCGAGCATCCACTGGCGCTTGAGGAAGATCACGCCGGTGAACGGGATGGCGATGGCGTAGAACGAAGCGTAAGCGTACTGGAAGCCATCGCGGTAGACGAGCCCGGGGTGGCCCATGAACGTCCACCCCGAGTAGGAGGTCGCCGTCGCCGCCAGCACGAACACCCACAGCGACAGCGTCCGGCCGGCAATGAAATAGTCTGAGGCGGTACGCGCCAGCCGGGCACCGCGAATTCCCCAAAAAATGCAATATCCCCAGTACAAAAGAACGAAGATGAACAGCCAGACGACCTTAGGTGTCACGGATGTCGCTCCTCGTTCTCGCTCATCGGCGCCGATCCACGCCGGGCTGCCGTCTTCTCCGCCTGATCCCGGTCAGCGGGCGCAGACAGCCGCCCTGCCGATGGCGTCCGCCATCGTCACCGTTTCCTGGCCGGCACTGCTCCCGCTTGCCGGTCCCGGTTGTGCGCTGCCGAGAAGTCAGAAGCTGGTCTTCCCTGCGTTCGCCCTGATCGGCCTTTCGCCGTCATTTCCCTGCGGGAACCTCGCGCCGCCCGTCTTTGCCGCCGGATTATCGCTCCGGTCGTTTGTACTGCGGCCTTGCTCCACTGATAAACCCATAGCATCTTCGTGGTCATCGCACAACAGCCAGAAGAATCGCCCGTATGGCTCGCCGCGCACCTATCATCGCTGTGTCAACCCGGCAACATCGCCGGGTGGCGATGCTCCCGGGCAAGGCAGTAACACCCCTGTCGGTGCAGATGTCGGAAAGGCTCTTGCGGACGAAGCCGAAAGCCCGGCTTCTGCTTGGCACACTGTCGCCAGCGTTGCCGACAGCGCTGCCGCTCCTGCGGATATTCTTGACATTACTGCAAGGATCACGCTGAGGTGAGGAAGGACGCGCCGCTGGGATCGCGAACCGCCGTCTTCGGCCTGCTGATCCGCGACGTGAGCCGCCCGCGCGGCTCGGCGCTGGCCGTTCGCGCCGGGACGTCGTGCGCGCAGGTGGTCGCGGCGATGCGCGCCGCCGAAGCGGACGCCGCCCCATGCGTCTTCGTCACCGATGCGGCCGGCCGGCCGGTCGGGATGGTCACCCCGGGAGACGTCGCCCGGCGCATCGCCTTCCGGGTTCCCCCGGAAACCCCGGTCGAGGCGGTGATGACCGCCCCGGTGTTCGCCGTCGCCCGTCGTGATTACCTATATGGGGCAATATCGGCGATGCGCCGGCACGCCCTCCACCAGGTGCCGGTGGTCGATCGCGACGGCTGCCTCGCCGGCGTCCTGTTGCTGGACGAGGCGCTCGCCGCCATCGCGCCGGCGCTGCTGCGGCAGATCGAGCGGCTGGGCGGCGGGGACACGCCGGACGGTCTCAGGGGGGTCAAGGCGGCGCAGATCGAACTGGCGGAAGAGCTGCTGGCCGAGGAACTGCCGGCCACCGAGGTGCAGCAGCTGCTGACCCACATCAACAACAACCTCTACTGCCGGGCCGGAGAAGCGGCACTGCAGGCGATGGCGGAGGAGGGTTGGGGCCCACCGCCGGTCCACGCCGCCACCATCGTCATGGGCTCGGGCGGGCGCGGCGAGAACTACCTGCTCCCCGACCAGGACAACGGCTTCATCATCGCCGCCTATCCGGATGAGGCCCACAGCCGCATCGATGCCTTCTTCCGCGAGCTGGCGGCACGGCTGTGCCGCGACCTCAACGAGGTCGGCATTCCCTACTGCAACGGCTACTGCATGGCGGTCAACCCGTTGTGGCGCAAGACCTTGCCGCAGTGGATCGCGCAGATCGGGGCGTGGACGCGGCGCGGCAGCACCGTTGCCGTCCGCCTTGCCGATATCTTCTTCGACTTCCAGGCGGTGTGGGGCGAGCGCCAGCTGGCCCGCGACCTGCGGACCGCGGTCACCGGGCTCGTCCGCGACAACCGCGGCTTCCTGCGCCAGATGTACCAGGACAAGCTGGAGCGGGGCAGCGCGCTCGGGCTGTTCGGCGGCTTCGTCATCGAACGGGAAAAGCGCGAGTACCGCGGCCAGGTGAACCTGAAGTACAGCGGGACGTTGCCGCTGGTCAGCGGCATCCGCCTGCTGGCCCTGCGCGAGGGCATCGAGGAGACCTCGACCCTCGCCCGGATCGCTGCGCTCGCCGATCGCCGCGTGCTCGACGAGAACGAGCGGGGCGAGCTGTCGCAAGCCTTTGGCGTGGTGACCGACGTGCTGCTGCGCTGGCAGCTCGCTGACTGGCGGGCCGGCCGGCGGCTCTCCTACTACGTTGATCCGGACGCCCTGCCAAAGGCGCGGCGCAAGGCGCTGCTGGCGGCACTGAAGTCGATCCACGCCCTGCGCAAGCGCGCCCACCTGGAGTTCACCGCCCACGTGTTCTGAGAGCGGCGGCGCAAGCCGTGGCCCGAAAGGGACGGCCCGGAGAACTCCGCGGGCGGCAAGCGCAGGCTCGGCAGTGGCCCCGCGATTGCATGAGATGGCGCGCCGAAAGTCAGAGGCCCGCCGCATGCGCAGATCCCGACAGACCAAAATCATCGCAACCATCGGTCCCGCCAGCGGCTCCGACGAAATGCTGGAGAACCTGTTCTATGCCGGCGCGGATGTTTTCCGCTTCAATTTCAGCCACGGCAGCCACGCGGAACACGCTGCCCAGCTGCAGCGGGTCCGCGCGCTGGAGCAGCGCGTCGGTCGCCCCATCGGCGTCCTCGCCGACCTGCAGGGGCCGAAGCTGCGCGTCGGCCGCTTCGCCGAGGGGAAGGTCAGCCTCGAAGCCGGCGAGCCGTTCCGCCTCGACCTGTCCGCCGAGCCGGGGTGCGTCCGGCGGGTGCAATTGCCGCATCCGGAGATCTTCGCCGCGCTGCAGCCCGGCGCCCAGCTGCTGCTGGACGATGGCCGCGTCTGCCTCGGCGTGACCGCCTGCGGCGCCGACTTCGCCGATACCCGGGTGGTCGCCGCCGGCGTGCTGTCCAACAACAAGGGTGTCAACCTTCCCGACGTGGTGCTCGATGTCTCGCCGCTGACCGAGAAGGACCGGCGCGACCTGGAGTTCGCGCTGGAGATCGGCATCAGCCTGATCGCGCTGTCGTTCGTGCAACGCCCGGAGGATGTCGAGGAAGCCAAGAGCCTGATTGCCGGGCGGGCGCATCTGATCTCCAAGCTGGAGAAGCCCTCGGCCATCGACGAGCTCGAGGAGATCATCGAGCTGACCGATGCGGTCATGGTCGCCCGCGGCGACCTCGGCGTCGAGCTGCCGCCGGAGACGGTGCCTGCCATCCAGAAGCAGATCATCCGCAGTGCCCGGCAGGCCGGCAAGCCGGTGGTCGTCGCCACCCAGATGCTGGATTCGATGATCACCGCGCCGACGCCGACGCGTGCCGAAGCCTCGGACGTCGCCAACGCCGTCTACGAGGGCGCCGATGCGGTGATGCTGTCGGGCGAGACGGCGATGGGCAGGTATCCGGTGCAGGCGGTGCGGATGATGGAGCGCATCATCAAGCATTCCGAATCCGATCCGGCCTACCCGGAACTGCTGAACGCCGGCCAGGCCAAGCCGAAGCGGACGACGGCCGATACCATCACCGAGTCGGCCAGCCGGGCGTCGCTCACCCTGCCGACTGCCGCCATCGTCACCTTCACCAGTTCCGGTGCGACGGCGCTGCGGGCGGCGCGGCGCCGGCCGCCGGTGCCCATCCTGGCGCTGACCCCGTCGCTGCGGGTCGCCCGCGACCTCGCCGGCGTCTGGGGCATCCACGCCGTCGAGGTGGCGGTCCTCGACGACCACATGGACATGGAGGCGCTCGCCGTCAGGGTCGCAACCGACGAGAACTTCGCGGCGCGGGGCGACCACCTCGTCATCACCGCCGGCCTGCCGCTGCGGACGATGGGGCCGACCAACGTCATGCGTCTCGTCCAGGTCGAGCCCGGCCTCGCCGTCGGCATCTGAGCCGATCTTCCAGTCCAGGAGGTTGCCCGCCCCTGTCGGCGGCACCGGTGCGCCGGTGCGCGGGATATCGCGTTCTTTGCGGGACGCGGGCGGCCGATCGGTGCGCTTCGCTCCGCTCACCCTAAAGTCGCGGTGTGGCCTGATCGGCAAGCCGATGCTGCCGCACGCATCATCGCGGTCATGCTTGCGGTCAAGGCATGCTACGGTGCGGCGGGTTGCTGGCGGCTGGGATCGGTTCGAGGAGGGGATCATGCGGGGCTTGCGGCGCATCGGGTGCTGGTTGACCGTCATCGCCATTCTGGCCGGCTGCGCGTCCAGCAACGTCAGCGACTACCGCCCCTACCAGGGGCACATCCCCCGTCCCGACCGCATCCTCGTCTACGACTTCGCCGCGGTGCCGTCCGACCTGCCGCCGCCGGTCGATATCGCCGGCCAGGGCGTCGCCGCGATGCCGCTGACGCCGGTGCAGCTCACCATCGGCCGCGCCCTCGGCCAGGCGGTGGCGACCAAGCTGGCCGCCGACCTGCAGGCCATGGGCCTGCCGGCGGTGCGCGCCACGGGCCAGCCGGCGCCGCGCCCGGGCGACGCCCTGCTCGCCGGCTATTTCCTCCTGGTCGATCCCGGCAACGCGACCGAGCGGGTGGTGCTCGGCTTCGGCGCCGGCGGCGCCGAGCTGAAGACGGTCGCCCGCGGCTACCTGGTGACCGAGGACGGCCTGCACGCCCTCGGCTCCGGCCAGGTCGATGCCGGCAGCGGCAAGATGCCGGGCGGCGCCGTGCCGCTGGTGGTCACCGCCATCACCGCCAACCCGATCGGCCTCGCCGTTGGCGGCGCGGCGAAGGCCTATGGCGAGATCTCCGGATCGGAAACCATTGACGGCGCCGCCGAACGCACCGCCCAGGAGATCGCCGACAAGATCCGCGTCACCGCCGAACGGCAGGGCTGGATCTGAAGACCTTCCCGGCGGTCCCGGCGCTTCAGGCGGCGGGCGAGAGTGCGGCGGAACCCGCGCCGGCTTCCTGCGCCAGCAGCTTCTCGGCGGTCTGCTCGGCCAGCGCCACCGTCTCGTTGACGGCGAGGCTGGCGTTGACGATGTGGGCGGAGTTGACGATGGTCAGCCCCGGCACCGAGGTCAGCAGCGGCGGCAGGTTGTCGGAGTAGTTGAGGGTGCTGACGGCGTAGACCTGCCGCGCCCGCGCCACCCGGAAGGCGAGGATCTCGTCATCGCCGACGTCCGGATACATCCGGCGCAGGCCGGCGAGAAAGCGCCGCTCGATCTCGGCGTCGTCGTAGCCCCAGAATTCATCTTCGCCGGTGACATAGCGCGGCAGGTAGATCAGCGTCCGGTCGCCGAAGTGCTTGCCGGCATCGACCAGCGACGACATCTCGATCACCGCGGTGAACGGCACGGCGCGATCGGTGATGTAGGTGAGGTAGTAGCCGCCGAGCGGCCGGGTCAGCACCGCCGAGGCGCAGATGACGCCGTTGTAGGTGACGTTCGCCAGCCGCCGGTGCTCGTCGTCGGTGAGCCCCTCGCAGATCGTCGCTGCCAGCGGTGCGGCGACGGTAACAACGACGCGATCGAAGGCGAACGACGTCTCGCCGCTCGCCACCTCGAAGCCGCCGCCGGCGAGGGGAGCGATCCGCTGCACCGGCCGCCCGGTCTCGATGCTCACCCCTTCCTTCTCCAGCAGGGCGCGGAACCGCTCCAGCACCCGGGCGTAGCCGCCGGGTACGTAGCCGAACATCTCGGTCTTCATCCCGCCCTGGCGCGCGGCATAGAAGCGGCGGGCGTAGGACCAGATGAACGAGGCCGAGGCCTTCTTGTAGTTCTCGCCCAGCTTGGCCGCCAGCAGCGGCCGCCACAGGTACTCGAACACCCGCCGGCCCGACAGCCTCGTCAGCCAGGCTTCCAGCGGCACCGCCTCCAGCCGGCGGCCGTCCTCGATCCGCGCCATGTAGAGGATGGTGAGGCCGAGGCGGAACTTGTCGATCAGGCCGAGCGCCGGGAAGCGCAGGTAGTCGATGGCGTTGTTGAGCTGGTAGAGGCCCTTGCCGGTGAAGAAGCCGGCGCGGGTGACCTTCCAGTCGATGCCGTCGTCGAGGCCGAGCTCACTGAGGATGCCGCGCAGCCAGCGATCGGACAGCATGACGACGTGGTAGAAGCGGTCCCAGGTGACGTCGCCCACCTGCCAGGCGGAGGCGAGGCCGCCCAGCTCCGGCGCTCCTTCCAGCACGGTCACCTGGTGCCCATGCTGGGCCAGCCGGTGCGCCAGCGTCAGCCCGAGCATGCCGCCGCCGATAACTCCCCACCTTTTCGCCGTCATGCCTTCCATCCGTCAGCAGCGGGCCCCATCGTCGCGGCAGCAGGCCGCCGTCGTCACCAGGAGCCGGTATTGGCCATGCTCGCCCACGGCTCCGCCTTCGCCAGGGAGCCGCCCTTCTGCAGCAGCTCGATGGAGATGCCGTCGGGGGAGCGGATGAACGCCATATGGCCGTCGCGCGGCGGCCGGTTGATGACGACGCCGGCCTCGGCCAGCCGGCTGCAAGTCGCGTAGATATCGTCGACGCGGAAGGCGAGATGGCCGAAATTGCGGCCGCCGTCGTAGGCGTGCTCGTCCCAGTTCCACGTCAGCTCGAGCAGCGGCGCGGCATCGTCGTGCGCCCGCTGCTCATCCTCCGGCGCGGCGAGGTAGACCAGCGTGTAGCGGCCCTGCTCGTTGCTCATGCGGCGGACTTCCCGCAAGCCCAGCTTGTTGCAGTAGAAGTCGAGGCTCTTCTCCAGATCACCCACCCGGACCATGGTGTGCAGGTATTGCATCCGGATCTCTCCCTGTCGTCCAGCCCGGCAACCGCCCGCCGGCGCCGGCGGCCACACGACATGTGGGCCGGCGCCACGCCGCCGCAACCTTTCCCGGCGCAGCGCCGCGGTCGAGGGAGGGATGTGCAGGGTCCAGGACGGGGTTGCTTAGAACTTGTAGTCGACCATCACGCCGCCGAAGAACTGGTTCGGCGAGGACTCGCTCTGACTGGCGGTCTCGCCGGCACCGAGCATCCGCTGGTAGCGCGCCTGGGTCTGGATGTTCCAGCTGTCGGTAATCGAATAGCCGAGCCCGAGGCCGACGCCGACATCCTGAAAGCCGGGCTCGCCCGGACGCAGCGACGTCGGCCGGTCCAGCCCGAGCGCGGAGACGTTGGAGCCATCCGGCGAGTAGGTGGAGAACAGCCGGGTGTTGAACTGCAGCGACGGCGCCAGCGCCGTGGTGTAGTCGACGCCGGGCTGCACCAGCCAGCCGCTCTGCGTGCCCTTCGGGTCGGTCGCCACCTGCAGGTCGAAGCCCAGCGAACTCGTCGGCAGGCCGCTCGCCTGATCGTGGAACAGGTAGCCGACGAAACCGCCCACCTCGACCGGATCGAAGTCATCGCGGCGGCTCGCCACCACCGGCACTTCCGGGTTAGTCGTGTTCGGCCGGTAGTCGAACGTCGGCCCGGCCTGCAGCGACTTGCCGTCGAGAAGGTTGGAGCGGAGCTGGACACCGCGCTGGCCGGTTGCCACCGTCGGCGGCAGCGGCTTCTCCAGCGTTCCCGTCAACGCGGCCGGAGGAGCATCCAGCAGCCCGGCCGGCGGAGGCCCGCTGCTGTCAGCGCCGGTCAGACCGTCCGCGTGCGCTGCCGGACCCGCCAGCAGCAAAAGCGCCGCCGTCGCACCCGGCAGAATGTAAACAAGTCGCCAGCGAACAGTCACAGTTCTAACCCAATTAAAAAACATATTCTTTCGGGGAAGAATCATGGCCCGTATATAGACCATCAGGCGTCGCCGGTCCACTTCTGCCCGCCGCCGTTGCCGATATTCCCTATCGCCGTTGCGCCGGCGCAACTCCCGGCGGCAGCGCCCGGGGCGGGCCCCAGGCGGCGCCATTCCGGTCACGTCGCCGGCTGTCCGGCCTGCCCTTCTGCAGGAACCTCGCCTGTGCCAGCAGGTTGGTCGTCCGTCGCCGCCGGGGTAACCACGGCCGGCGGCTCGGAGCACCGATAGGTCGCATAGCGGATGTCGGCCGGCGCGAACTGGTAGGCATTCTCCAGCCCGGCGAGCCGGCCGGTATCGCCACAGATGGCCTGAGCCAGCGCATCGACGCTCGTCCGCGAATCAAGAGCCGGGACGTGGCGGACGTAGAAGCGGTCCTCGCTGTAGGTGACGACGCGCGGACCCCGCGCCGCCTCGGCACAGCCGGCGGTCGCCAGGGAGGAAAGCACCAGCAGTGCCACGGCAAGCCTGCGCATGGGCGCGATCTTAGCCGGACGCCGGCGCCATCGCAAACGCGGCGCGGTCCGCCGCCCGCTGCCGTCCCGCTGCCGATGCAGCCGGCCTCCGCCGCTTGTCGGCTGCATCCGCCCGCAAGACACGCTACATATCCGGTCAACCGAGAGGCCGAAGGCCGCCCGCGAAACCGAGGGAGGAACCTGCGATGGGCAAGCGAATCCTGATGCTGGTCGGCGATTTCGCCGAGGACTACGAGACGATGGTGCCGTTCCAGGCGCTGCAGATGGTCGGCCACACCGTGCACGCCGTCTGTCCCGGCAAGCGCGCCGGCGACAAGATCCGCACGGCGGTGCACGACTTCGAGGGCGACCAGACCTACAGCGAGAAGCCCGGTCACAACTTTCCGCTCAACGCCAGCTTCGATGAGGTCGACGAGGTCACCTACGATGCGCTGCTGCTGCCAGGCGGCCGGGCGCCGGAGTACCTGCGCCTGAACGGCCGGGTGATCGCGCTGGTCCGCCACTTCGCCTATGAGGGAAAGCCGATCGCCGCGGTCTGCCACGGCGCCCAGCTGCTGGTTGCGGCCGCGGTCGTCAAGGGCCGGCGGATCTCGGCCTACCCGGCGTGCGCGCCCGAGGTCGAACTGGCCGGCGGCCAGTACTGCGACATCGCCATGGACGCGACGGTGACCGACGGCAACATCGTCACCGCGCCGGCATGGCCGGCGCATCCGAAGTGGCTCGCCGCTTTTCTCGAGGTCCTGGGAAGCGTCCGCAGCCGCGCGGCCTGAACGCGTCGCCCGCCGCCGCCATGCCCCGGTGGATCAGCGCTGGCGACCTCCCCGGCCTGCTGCGGCCGGGAATGACGGTCTATGCGCCCGGCCTTGCCGGCGAGTCGCAGGTGCTGGTCGGCGCGCTGCGGGAAGCCCCGGAAGCCTGCGCCGGGGTGCGCTTCACCGGCGTCTGGCTGCCGGGGATCAATCGCGTCGATTACGCCGGGTTGCATCCGCAGGCGCAGGCTTCGGCGTTCTTCATCACCCGCGAGATGAGGGCCTCGTTCGCCGCCGGCCGCATCGACTTCCGCCCGCTGTCGTACCGCGAGGCCTTCCTCTACCTGCGCGACCGGATGCCGATCGACCTTGCCGTGCTGCACACCGCGCTTCCCGATGCGGCCGGCGCGCTGTCGCTGGGGGTTGCCAACGACTTCACCGCCGCGGTCATCGGCAAGGCGCGGCGGAAGGTCGCCCTGGTCAACCCGCGGATGCCGCCCACCCGCGGCGCCGAGCGGGTACCGCTCGCCGCGGTGGACTGGCTGGTGGAGGCCGACGCGGCGCTGCCGGACGATGGCGACGCCGACGATCCGGTGTTCGATGCCATCGGCCGCCACGTCGCCGGCCTGATCGGCGACGGCGATACGCTGGAGGTCGGCGTCGGACGGGTCCAGCGGGTCTTCGCGGCGCTGGCCGGCCGCCGCGGCCTGCGCATCCATTCCGGCGCGATCACGACGCCGCTGCTGCGGCTGGCCGAAGCGGCGGCGCTCGCCGATGCCGGGGATGCCGTGACCGCCGGCGTCGCCCTCGGCAGCGACGCGCTCTACCGCTTCGTCCGCGACGATCCCCGCGTGTGCTTCGCGCCGGTCGGCCACACCCACGACATCGCGACGCTGCGCGCCATCCCCAACTTCGTCGCCGTCAACTCGGTGCTGGAGGTGGATCTGCTGGGACAGGCCAACGCCGAGATGATCGGCGGCCGGCAGATCGGCGCCGCCGGCGGGCTGGTCGATTTCATGCGCGGCGCCCGCGCCTCACCGGGCGGCCGGGCGATCGTCGCCCTGCCGGCGACGGCGAAGGGCGGCACCGTCTCCAAGATCGTCGCCGCGCTGCCGGCAGGCTCGGCGGTGGGTGTCGCTCGCGGCGATATGGACATCGTCGTCACCGAGTACGGCGTTGCCGACCTGCGCACCGCGACCGTCGATCAGCGCGCCGGCGCGCTGATAGCCATCGCCGCCCCCGCCTTCCGCGAGGATCTGGCGCGCGCATGGGCAGAGCGGCGCCGGCAGATGTGACGCGTTGAACGAAAATGATGTGAGCAAAATCAATGCGCTAGAGGAAACCCCCGCGCCGTGCGCGGACTTGTTCCGCGCAGCCATGTTGGAATTTGCCGGTTCCAAGACGGGGGTGGCCGGGACAAGCCCGGCCACGACGGTACGCGAAGTGCATTGATCCTGAGTCAGACTCCGACGGTGCCGGGTCGGCTCAGTTGACCTTGCTGCGCAGGCGGCGCAGCAGGTCTTCCAGTTCGCTGCGGCCGCCGGCGGCAGCCGCCGCCGGCCGGGCGAGAAAGCCCTCCAGCGTCGCGATCGCCGATCGCAGCTTGCCCAGGCGGCTCTGCAGGACCGCGGTCTCCCACCACAGCTCACCCCGGTCGGGCGCGATCAGCGTCATCGTGGACAGCACCGCCAGCGCCCGTTCCAGATCCTCGGTGGCGACGGCGCGGAGCTT